>JBLHHU010000030.1:0-20969 GCA_047615735.1 Kiritimatiellia bacterium
AGAACAAATTCTTTCGTTCTACCAGAAACCGCACATCCTGGAGAAGAGCACCCAACGGGATGAGATCCGAGAAGCCTTGAAACGGGTCAGCGCTATCGAGCTTCTCCAGGCGGATCAAGCCAGCGGTATTTTGTATTTAGAAGGAACATCGGACTTGAGCCTGATACGTACTTGGGCGCGGGTGTTATCCCACCCTCTGTCAACGTGGTTTGAAAATCAACCCTTCTGGCACAACAACAAGGGTTGTACTCCGAAAGAAGCCCATGCTCACTTTTTTGCTTTAAAGGCAGTGCGGAAGGACTTCCATGGATTCTTGTTACTCGACGGGGACAACCGTGGGCTTCCTGATTCCGAGGTCTCAGCCAAGGGTATTCAGATTGGGCGTTGGGAGCGCTATGAAGCTGAGAGTTACTTGTTGCATCCAAATGCGTTGGCTCGATTCATAGAAAAGGAAAGTGGAGCGCTCTTTGTGCAGCCCGCTTTGGATCTGTTACGCGAAGAATTTCCTCCCGCTTTTTTTGAAGCCCCATTGAAAATCAGTGCCGTGCTCCGGTCCGAGCCAGCCAGTAAAACGCTCCTTCCTCAAATTATGGAGAAGGCAGAGATCCATTTGCCCAAAAACCAATATTATCTGATTGCCCGCCAGATGCTGCCTGAAGAATTGCCCTTGGAAGTATCGGAAAAACTGTCCGCAATTTATAAAGTGGTGTGCTGAAGGTAAACCACGGGGAGCCAACGGATATTTTAGCGTCGTCCTAACAAATGACTCCGCTGAAAAACCCAAAGGGTCTTCGTCGGATCAACCCTGTATGCCCACGAACAACCGCCCGTCATCGAGCTACTGGGCTTGGCCTACTGTTACTAGGGTTTGGAGGATGGGCAGGGTTAGGAACGGCCGCGCTCTTAATCCTGTTTATCCTTTTCATCGATGTAAACATTCTTCGTTTTGTCGGAACGAGCCTGCAGTGTCCGTGCCTCGGGTCTTCAGGGATTCTCGGGTGCGCGTCATAATCTGTTGACGGTGACGTGGTCGTTTTGCCATAATCGATCATTAAAGAGTCCGGAAAAAGGTGCTGTAATGAGTCTTGTGTCTGTTCAAGAGGTGAAGCGTAAGGGGATTGCCGTTGTCGACGCGGCGCTCAAAGATGGGCCGGTACATCTTGTGAAGAGTAATCGGGCTGAATATGTCGTCATGTCTGAAAATGATTACCAGGAGCTCATGAACGACTTGTCCGACGCCAGATTGGCTGCGTCCGAAAGGGATCTAGCTGCCGGACGTGTACACCGTGGCGGGGCTGCGGAACTTATGGCAGAATTGCGCGACGAGCGCTCTGATCCGGAGGTTTAGAAGCGTGGCGGCCTATACGCTGGTCTGGACCGAGACCTTCACGCGAACGGCTCGGAAGTTCGTACGCAGGCATCACGACTTGGCAGGGCTGTTTGAGGACGTTCTTAAACAGCTCGAGGACGATCCTCATGTGCCGCGTCTAAGATTGCACCGTCTCAAGGGAAAGCATGCCGACAAGTACGCCGTGAGCCTGACGTATTCCTATCGCATCGTGTTGTTTCTTCGTATTGAAGCGGATGAGATTGTCCTGCTTGATGTCGGCTCATACGACGATGTCTACCGCCCGTAGCTTTTTCCGTGCGTGGTGCTGGTGCGTCGTGCGTCGTGCTGGGAGAGGGGTTAGCCGATCGCGTCGCGTACGATGGTGGCCAGTTGGCTAGACCATTTGCGGACCATGCCGTCGGTTGTGGCTTCAACCATCACGCGGCAAATCTTTTCTGTTCCGGAATAGCGGACCAAGACGCGGCCTTCGCGTCCCAACTCTGCTTCGGCGGCCTTTATGGCTTCGTTCAGTCCGGGGATGTCGTTAATCTCGGGTTTCGAAGACACCTTCACGTTGAGCAATTCTTGCGGTGCCATTTTGACGAAAGAGGCCAGATCGGACAGTGTCTTTCCGGTTTCCTTCATGATGGCGAGGATCTGCAGGGCGGAGATGATGCCGTCTCCGGTGCGATGGTGATCCGCGAAGATAATGTGACCGGAGGCTTCGCCGCCTAGGCGCGCGCCCGTCTTTTGCATCAAGACCAGCACGTTACGGTCGCCGACGTTGGCGTCCTCGTGTGAAATGCCTTCGTTCTCTAATGCCAGGCGCAGCCCGATGTTGCTCATGGGCGTCAAGATCACCTTGTCGCCATCAAGTTTCCCGCTTTTCTTCATGTACAGTGCACAGATGCCGATCATCTGGTCGCCGTTGATCTCGCGACCGTTCTCGTCGACCATGATCAGGCGGTCGCCATCGCCATCAAACGCGAGACCAACGTCGGCGCGTTGTTTTAGAATTTCTTTGGACAGGTCATTGGTAAACTGGGACCCGCAATTGAGATTGATGTTTTCGCCGTTGGGCGTGTTGTGGATGGCGGTAACGTTGGCGCCCAACTCGTTGAAAATAATGGGGGCGACTTTGTAGGTGGCGCCGTTGGCGCAATCCATGACGACATTCAATCCTTCGAGGTTCAATTGTTCGGGGAAGGTATTTTTGCAGAAGACAATGTAACGTCCTAGGGCGTCGTCAATACGATAGGCTTTGCCGACTTCGTCGGCTGTTGGTCGAATATCGTTAATGCGGCCGGATTCGACAAGGTCTTCAAGTTCGGCTTCCTGTTCATCGGAAAGCTTGTAGCCTGTTCCCGAGAAAATTTTAATGCCATTGTCCTGAAAGGCATTGTGTGAGGCGGAGATGACGATGCCGGTATCGGCGCGCATGCTCTGTGTGGTAAAGGCGATGCCGGGTGTGGGCAGCGGGCCGACCAGTAGCACGTCCACGCCCATCGAGCAGATGCCCGCGGTGAGTGCGTTCTCGATCATGTACCCGCTGAGGCGCGTGTCTTTACCAATAACGATGCGATGGCGGTTTTCGTGGCGTTTGCAGATGTAGGCCGCGGCGCGCCCAACGGCGAGTGCGGTTTCTGCGTTCATTGGATAGGTGTTGGCGACGCCGCGGATGCCGTCGGTGCCGAATAATTTCCCCATGGCTCTGTACTCCTCGTTGAAATGTGTGTGCTGAAACCTTGATTGAGAGAAATGGCCCTTAGGGCAACTCAGTCTGATGCAGGCGTGGCAATCGTGTCCACAATTGTTTGAAGCCAGGCGGTGCCGAGCGTGCGGGCCTCGGGGGTGAGTTGGTGGATAAAGTCGAGTATGGTCTCTGCCGCATCTGGGTCGCCCGCTGCCTGGGTGAAGGCTTGGCGCGCATCGGCGGCGATGTCGACGACGTTATCGTGATCGGCAAGCGCGGGCATGGCTTGCCATGTCTGCAGCGCGTTTTGGCGCTCGGCCGCGTTTTGTGTCTTGGGGGAGTCGGGCAGGGCGTCGGCCCAGCGTTGCGCGCGTTGAATGCGTTCGCGGCACATCAGGCGTAGTGCGTGTTGTGCGCCCTCGCCACAGGCCAGGCCGGAAGGGCTACGGGCGAAAAAGGGCGCGCGCACATGGTGATACCAGGCGCGTAGGGCGCAAAGGTTGGCGATGTAGCGTTGGTTGTTCAGCGATTTGCGTGCGATGTTTGGGCAGGCGCCGGGTTCGAAGGGGCGATCGACGACAGGAGGGGCTGTGGCGATGAGGCGGTTTGGCTCTAGGACGTCTCCACGCAAAATGCTACCCGCAGCGACCACGGTGCCGAACGCGACGCGTGCGGGGCCGACCAGTCCGCCTTGGCCACCGAGGAAAATCGGCGCTTGGTCTAGCATGACACCGTGCGGCACATCGCCCATGAAGGATGCTGTCGCTTTATCCTGACTCGGGCTGAAATTGAAATGCACATAGGAGGACCCGACTTCGGAGTGGTTTTTGCGGCTGGTTCCACCGGTCATGGCGCAATCGCAGAAATTAATCAGGCTGCCGGTGGTCACGTAGGACAGCATCAGGGTCTGTTTCAGGCCCACGGCGTGCCCGCAGGTGACTTGCTCCTCCAGTAACGTACCTGGGCGCACATGGGCATCGGCACCGATGGCGACGTCGTCGAGGAACACAGCATTCTCAAAAAATCCGCCTGCGAGCTGCACGCGGGCACCCAGCTGGCAGTTTATCAGCGTGACTGGCCCTTCGCGTCCAAGTTCGGTATCGGGCCCGATCGAAAGATCGGCGCCGGACAGGCGGCAGCCGGGTTGTAGGGTCGTTTGAGGCGAGATCCGATCCGGATTGACGTCGGGGGCGACATAAACCGTGTCCGGTTGCGGCATCTTGACGCCCTTGCTCAGCAGTGCGGCATTAATGGTTTTATTTTCGTCATTCATGGTCCAAGTACGACAAAAAGTACGTTAAGTCGGCTTGGGCAACAAGCGTCGATTGCCTTAAATGCTGTTCGTTCTGGGGTTTATGGGAAGTTTGGCTTGACGCTTTCGCGTGAAATGCTTCACATTGAACGATCTTTTTGCACGGGAAATAAGGATAGACGCGCATGGGCATGCTGAATAGCTTTTCAGGGCTTTTTTCAAACGATATAGGCATCGATCTCGGTACGGCAAACACACTTGTGTATGTCAAGGACCGCGGCATCGTTCTGCGTGAGCCCTCAGTTGTGGCTGTTCAGGCCGGAACCAAGCGCATTTTGGCCGTCGGAGACGAAGCCAAACGCATGCTGGGCCGTACCCCGGGTAATATTGTCGCCATTCGCCCCATGAAAGCGGGCGTGATCGCTGATTTCGAAATTACCGAAGCCATGCTGCGGTACTTTATTAAGAAAATTCATAACAGACGTAAAATGGTTCGTCCCCGAATCATTATTGCAGTGCCGAGTGATATCACCGAAGTGGAAAAACGGGCGGTGAAGGATTCGGCGACGCATGCCGGGGCGAGGGAAGTGTTTTTGATTGAAGAGCCGATGGCTGCTGCCATTGGCGTTGGCCTGCCGGTTCAGGAACCGGCAGGAAATATGATTGTCGACATCGGCGGCGGAACCACGGAAGTGGCATTGATTTCGCTGGCCGGTATAGTGTTTAGCCGCACCGTGAGAGTGGGCGGCGACGAGATGGATGAGTGTATCGTCCAGTACATGAAGCGGGTTTATAATTTAATGATAGGAGAGAGGACGGCCGAAGAGATTAAGATGTCCATGGGTTCTGCTTATCCAGTAGAACAGGAAATGACCATGGAGGTCAAAGGCCGAGACCTCGTTGCGGGCTTACCGAAGACGCTGACGATTACGTCAGAAGAAATTCGTGAAGCTTTGCAGGAACCAGTTTCTTCAATTATTGATGCCATCCGAATAACGCTTGAGCGTTGTCCGCCTGAATTGTCATCGGACCTTGTGGACCGCGGTATGATTCTGGCTGGGGGTGGTGCTTTGTTGACGGGAATTGATAAACTGATTGCAGAACAAACGGGACTTCCTGTGCATGTGGCGGACGATCCGCTCAGCGCTGTCGCAGAGGGTACCGGCGTGGTTCTGAATGAGTTGAACTTCCTGCGTCGCACGGCTTCAGCTTAGGCTGAAGCCACCTTCTTCCTCGCACCCCGCCTCATGCTGCTCGAACACCGGTACGCCGGGAGTTGAACGTGCCGAGCAAAAGCTACGTTCTTTATATTTTATTAGTGATAGGGGTCTTGGTTCTGCTGAACCTGCCCACGTCGTCAACGTCCAGTGTTAAATCTGAGGCCCGCGACAATCTGGCGCCTTTTCATAAGGTTGTCGATTTCGTGGCCAGTTCTGGGAGTGAGGTTGCGGGCGCGCTTCGGGAAATCTGGTTTGATCCAGAAGACGAGCGCGAACTGCTGAAGGAGCTTGCCCAGTTACGCCGGCGCGTTTCAGAGCTTGAGCAACTGGAAGGCGAAAACGACGAGCTACGTCGCCTCGCGGATTTCTCCAAACGCCGCACTGGGCGCATGGTCATGTGTAAGGTGATTTCGCGTGGCGATGCCAGTGGCTGGTGGGAAATCGTGCGCCTCAACCGGGGTGACGCACATGGCATACGTCCGAACATGGCGGTCATTTCGGCTGACGGCCTCGTGGGCCGCACAACGGACGTCTCCAAAGACACCAGTGACGTGTTGTTGCTGACAGACCCGCTTTCCAAAGTGTCGTGCCGCTTGAATAAATCGGGTGCCTTCGGAATCGTCAAAGGGCAGGGGATTGCCTTCAGCGGGCGCGCGGATCTGGAGATGATCACATCAGCCAATCCGGCCCGAATCGATTACCTGTCAGCCGAGAAGCCTGTGTATCACGGCGAGGAAGTGCGCACCTCAGGGTTGGGCGGAGTCTATCCTGAAGGCTTGCTTGTTGGCCGCATCGGCAACATTCGCACGGATGATTCGCAGCTCTATCTTTACGGCGAGGTTACGCCGGCCGCGGATCTGGGCGCACTTAAATATCTGTTTGTGGTGATGCAATGAACATTGAACGAAACGTTTCCATTGAGCCAGGGAGTGAGCGATGACCGGATTCGTCATGATCATCGCCATGCTGATCGCTACGGTCTTGCAGGTTTACCTGCCCGGGCACCCGATGTTGGGATCGGCGCGTTGTCCGCTGCTGCTGGCTGTGGTGTTGTACTACGCGCTGTGTCGCCCGCGTGAGGCCATGGCCGTGGCGGCGTTCTTTTGCGGTGTTCTCCTGGATACAACCAGCGGCATCCCGCTTGGGTTTTCTTGTGTTTGTTTTCTGATTATCGGCGCCTTCACGAGTCGCTGTCGAAGCTTGGTGCTGGCGGAAGCCGCCATCACACAGGCCTTTTTTGGGGCAACTGCTGCGTTCTTGTTGCACGTCGTTCAGTTCGTTTACCTGAGCAGTACGGGCGTGATTGCCGTATCGCTGGGAACCGGTCTGCTCAAGGCGACCGGAGCGGCGATGCTGGGCGGGTTGGTAACGCCGCTTGTTTTTGTGCTCATGCGTGTTGTGGATGCGAATGTTGGCGTTGTGCTTCGGCGCAACGACGTCGACGAGCGGTTTGGAGGCGATTTTGGCCAATCTGCATAACGATGAAACCATACGCGTGCGGATCATGCTTTGCTTTGCATTGCTGGCCTTTACATTCCTCGGGGGGTCCATTTGGCGGATTCAAGTGTTGAAAGCCTCCGAATATCGCAGCACCGAAACGCGGCAGAGTATTCGGCGCGTTCGTCGTCCGGCGCCACGAGGACGTATTTTTGACCGTAATGGCGTGTTGCTGGCAGGAAACCGGCCGAGCTACTCCATCGCCGTTTTCGTTGAAGAGTTACGGCAGCCCGGCAGAATTTCCAACACGGTTGCGCGGATCGCGATGTATTTGGATGAGATCGGTACGACGCTCGGCAAGCCGCGTGAGGTGACGCACGATGAGATCGCCGTACATATTCGTAAGCGCCGTCCTTTGCCATTGCTTGCGTGGAAGGACATTGACGAGGTCACGCTGGCGCGCTGGTCGGAAAGTCCGCGCAACTTTCGAGGGGTGGATGTCTATGTCGAGCCGGTGCGCGTTTATCCGGGTGCGCCGATTGCGGGCCATACAATCGGCTATGTCGGGCGTCGCGATTGGGATGAAACGGATGCGCCGTATCACTACTATTTGCCAGATATAAAGGGGCGCGCCGGTATCGAGCGAACGCTCGATGATCGATTGAATGGAAAGGCTGGAGGGCGACTTGTGCGTGTTGACGCGTCCGGTTTCAAGTACGACGAACAGGTGGAAATCGATCCGGTTCCGGGTGAAGACGTGATGTTGACGATCGATGTGCGCATTCAGCGTGTGGTCGAAGATGTGCTGCTTGGTGAACGCGGCGCTTGCGTTGTCATGAGTCCTCTGAACGGTGACGTGTTGGCCATTGCCAGTGCGCCAGCATTTGACACGACCGTGTTGAAGAGTGCGGCACGTTACAAGGCGGCGATGCAGGACGCGGGGCGACCGATGTTTAATCGCGCCATTGCCGGCGCCTATCCGCCCGGCAGCACGTTTAAGCCGGTTGTGGCGATTGCCGCTCTGGAGGCCGGGCTGGCTACGGCTGAAACGATTATCGACTGCCCTGGCTATTACGCTGTTGGTGAAGCCCATTTCAACTGCTGGCGCACGATTGGTCACGGTCCGTTGGGTATGCGCCGATCACTGGAGCAGTCTTGCAATACGTACTTTATTGATCTGGGCGTACAGATTGGCTACGAACGCATTTTTCACATGGCGAGCGCTTTGGGCTTTGGTCGACGTACAGGTTTGGGGTTGCGCGGTGAGGCGAATGGCTTGATGCCCGACGACGCATGGAAGCGCAAAAAGTATCGCGATGGATGGCGCAAAGGGGACACATGCAACGCCTCCATTGGCCAAGGGTTTGTGCTGGCGTCACCCGTTCAGATGGCGGTTTTTGCGTCAACTCTCGCGAATGGCGGGAACGTGATGCGACCGCGTCTGTTCGCCGAGGCCGGTGAGACGACGGGTGAGATCGTTAATAAAATGAACTGGAGTCCGGACACGCTTGACGTCGTGCGGGGTGGGATGCTCGATGTGATTCACGCCACGACGGGAACCGGCCGCCTGGCCAAGATCCACCACGTCCGCATGGCCGGCAAGACGGGCAGTGCCGAATACGGTCCGCGGAGTAATCGCAAAAAGTATGCATGGATGATCGTGTTTGCGCCGGTTGAACGTCCGCGCTATGCCGTCGCACTGGTGATCGAAAACGCGCTCTCGGGCGGTCGTACAGCCGCGCCGCGCGTTCAGCGAATCATGGAACGCGTCTTTGATATTGAGCAGGGTATTGACGTTGACGTAGCGGAAGGAGGCGCCTAGTGCTTGCTGTCGCTGGAGTAACGCGCGTTGCGAAACGCTTTTTCACGCGCATGAGCTGGACGATGACCTTTGCGGTCGTCGCATTGCTGGTCATTGGTGTGTTCTTCGTTTACAGCGCCTGTTATGTGAGCGAGGAAAGCCCCGTGCGCTTGCTCTACAAAAAGCAGATGGTCTGGGCGCTTGCTGGGTTTCTCTGTTACTGGGCGCTGGCCGTGACCGATTATCGTCACCTGCGTAAACTGTCGTGGACGTTCTATGCGGCCAGTATCGTCCTGCTGATTCTGGTGCTCTTCATGGGGACAACGATCTATGGCGCTAAACGCTGGTTGATGTTTCTGGGGATTGGGGTGCAACCGTCTGAGATTGCAAAGTTTGCCGCTGTTTTTGTGCTGGCCCGAAAGTTGAGTCGGCCTGGGTTGAATCTAGGAGAACCCCGTGCCTTGCTCGAGGTCGCCGGGATCGCCTTGGTGCCGTTGGCGTTGATCCTACTTGAGCCCGATTTCGGTACGGCGCTCGTCTTTGTGCCCATGACGCTGGCGATGATGTACGCCGCAGGCATGCCGATGAGAATATTGGGTATTGTCTTGCTGATCGGGGCCGTACTTGTGAGCCTGCTCATGGCGGCAATGTTTGTACCACCGGCCCTCGGGATGACGCGAGAGGAGCACGGCGACGTTCTCAAGTGGATCGGATTGCGCACGTATCACTATGACCGCTTGGCCGTGTTCTTCGATGCGGATCTGGATCCCCTTGCGAAAGGGTGGAACAAACGCCAGTCTGAGATCGCGGTGGGTTCCGGGGGTTTGTTTGGAAAAGGGTATCTCAAGGGAACGCAAAATATTCTCGGATTCCTGCCGCGTTCGGTGGCGCCGACCGATTTTATTTTTTCTGTGATTGCCGAGGAAAAAGGGTTTATGGGCTCGCTGACTGTATTGGGCCTGTTTTCGATTCTCATGGTGTCAGGCGTTCGCACGGCATTGTCTGCTCCTGATAAAATGGGGCGCTTGCTGTGTGTGGGATTCCTGTCGCTTTTGTTTTGTCATGTATTTGTGAATATAGCGATGACGGTTGGGTTAATGCCCATTACGGGGCTGCCGTTACCGCTATTGAGTTATGGAGGCTCGTTCATGATGGTGACCATGGCCTCGCTAGGCATCGTGCAGAGTGTACGGATTCATGCCAAGCAGCCCAAAGTTGCTTTTCAACAACGCGGTTTGTGGGGACCGGCGGTTGGCGGGTAAAACGGTGTAAGATGGCGGACGCTGCAGGTTTTGTCGCAGCGTTCCGAGTGTGAATTTGATTGGTGCCCACCGCGCATGTGGCGCGGAAGGGTTTGGACCAGAAGTTAGAAAGGAGCGAAAAGTGGGTATTATCAACTTTTCCAAAAAAGACAGATTGAAACGAGAAATCATAATTAATGCTGAGCGACTGGAAACGCGTGTCGCTGTGCTCGAGGACGGCCGACTTGAGGAGTATCAAGTCGAGCACCCTACTGAAGAGCGTATCGTTGGAAGTATTTTTAAAGGTCGAATTCAGAACCTGGAACATGATTTGCAGGCCGCCTTTGTGGATATTGGCCTTAAACGCAACGCGTTTCTGCATTATTGGGACATGGTGCCGGACAGTGAGCGGCAGCTCGAAATCGAAGAGGGCGTTTCGCGGCGTCGCGGGTCGAAGCGTAAACGCATTTCCAATGCGGAGATTGAAAAGCAGTTTCCGCCGGGATCCGAAATCGTTGTTCAGGTCACCAAGGCATCGATCGGTACCAAGGGACCTCGTGTGACGGCTAGCCTGAGCATTCCGGGGCGCTACCTTGTGATGGTGCCTGGGACCAAGATGGTTGGCGTGTCTCGCAAGATCGACGATTCCAAAGAGCGAACGCGTCTCAAACGTATCCTATCCAAAATCAATGTGGAGGGTGAAGTCGGCTTGATCGTTCGAACGGCGGCCAGCGGGACACGTCGCGGGGCGTTCATCAAAGACCTGCGCGCGTTGCTGATGTATTGGGAAGATCTGGAGCGCTCCATCCGTGAGGACGTGTCGCCTTGCTGTGTTTATCGTGAGCCCGATCTTGTTGAGCGGGTTGTCCGCGATTGGTTGACGGAGGATGCCGACCGCATCACGATCGATTCCCGCGATCATTTTGAGCGCATCCGCGAAATCGCGGGACGCATTTCACGTAAAGCGCGGGCGTTGATTCATCTTTATGAAGGCGAAGCGCCGATTTTTGATCATTATCAGGTCGAGCAACAGCTGGAAGAGGCGTTGCGCCGCACGGTGAATCTAAAATCAGGTGGTTGTATCGTTTTTGACGAAACCGAGGCCCTCATCGCCATTGATGTGAACACCGGCAAACACAAGGGCCGCGGAAACTCGCAGGAAGATGCGATTCTGGAGGTCAATACGGAGGCCGTCGAAGAAGTTGCACGGCAACTACGTCTGCGTAATATCGGCGGTTTGGTTGTCGTGGACCTGATCGATATGAAGTCACGAAAATCGCAACAGGCGGTTTACCGGACGATGCGTGCGTCCTTGAAGCGTGACAGAGCGCGAACGAATGTGTTACCCATTTCTGAACTTGGGCTCATGGAAATGACGCGACAACGTGTTGAGGAAAGTATTCTTTCCTCGATGTACGTCGATTGTCCTTACTGTCGTGGGCGCGGAAACGTGAAGTCGGCCTTAGGGGTCAGTGTTGAAATTCAACGACAGTTGACAGCGATTATGCGTGCTGATGAACGACGCGACCAGTCACGAACGCTCCAAGTGGAAGTGCATCCGACCGTGTTGGATCGATTGCGCAAGGAAGACGAAAAGTTTCTTGTGGATCTGGATAGCGAGTTTCGTGACAAGATGACGTTTAAAGGTAACCAGAAAAAGCATATGGGTCATTTTACCATCACGGATACATCAACAGAAGAGGTCCTGTTCAGTTCGGACCGCTAATTGCCTAGGAGTGCCTGTGAAGTTACAACAACATTTGCGATGGAAACGAGTTTGCCGGGCTGTCTGGCTGTTGCTGTGCGTCGCGCTGTGCACGACCGTCAGCGTGGCGCAGGTCACGTCTGGCGCCGACGCGGCGGAGAAGGACCCGCTTGGCGCGGATCGTATCCGAACACGCGCCGACTCGTTGAGCTACGATCGGAAAAACAACGTTGTTGAAGGCTTTGGCAACGTGATCGTTCGAAAGGGCGAAATCGTACTGCATGCCGATTACGTCAAGGTCAATTCGCTCACTGAAGAGGCGGAAGCGCAGGGTAATGTGCGCATCACACGCGGTGATGAAGAGTGGACAGGTGAATCGATCACGTTCAATTTCAGAGATGGAACGGGTGATACGTTCGGCATTTCCGGCTCCGTCAAACCGTTCTTTGTTGAGTCTGACGGGGCGGAACGCACGGCAGAGGGGTTGCTCATGCTCAAACGTGCGACCGTTTCGACCTGTAAAAATGAACCCGGTCACCGCCACTATCATATGTCCGCTCGGCAGGTTGAAGTTGCGCCGAATGAATATGTCAAAGCGCGCGGCAGTGTTTGGCGTTTCGGAAAAGTACCTGTGTTTTATATGCCGTACTGGTTTAAGGGCCTGGGAGACGACTTCGGTTGGCGTTTTGTTCCAGGGCACAACAGTCGCATGGGTACGTTTCTCTTGAGTAGCTATAGCTATCGCGTTAACCCATCGCTTCAAGCCGCGACGCACCTTGATGTTCGTAGCGAGCGTGGACTCGCCGTTGGGCAAGATTTCAAATGGTCGGTGGATGATGTCAACCAGGGGGAGTTAAACATCTATTACGCCGACGATCAGGAGCCGATCGACGAGGATGAAGATGCCGCGACGGCAGATATCGACGACAGTCGATACCGCATTCGTTTCAAAGATGTCCATAAGATCTCAGACAAAGACACCATTCGTGTCTATGCGCACAAACTGAGCGATACTGATATTACAGAAGACTTCTTTGAGGACGAATATCGTGATGAGCGGCAGCCGGATAACTATGCCACGTATACACACTACGACGAGGCTTATACGGTCAACGCCGAGCTGCGGACCCGTCTGGACGATTTCTATGAGAGTGTGAATCGGCTTCCGGAAGTGTCGCTCGATGTCTTCCGTAACCAGATCGGCGATTCGCGTTTTTACTACCAGAGTGAGACGGCCATTGGTAATTTAGAACGAACGTTTGCGGATGGAAGTTCGTCTGAAGACTACGACAGCATGCGCTTCGATACGGAGCACATCGTTCTGCGTCCGGACAAACATTTCGGATTCCTCAACGTAACGCCTCGTGTTGGCTATCGCGCGACCTATTATTCTGACACGCGACAAGAGAGCACCGTGAGCGAAGTGAGCACGGTCACGGAGGCAACCGAGGTCGTGGTCGGCGGCGTCACATCGACCGTGTTCAGCGCGAGCACATCGACCAACTCTGTTGTTCGCAACAGCAATGGCGGCTCGGACACGCGCAACGTCTTTGAGATTGGGTTTGAGTCCTCGTTTAAGGCTTTCCGAACATGGCAGACGGCGGACGGTCGCAGTCGCCGGCATATCGTTGAGCCGTACGCAAACTACACCTTCGTTCCTGAGCCCAGCCTTCTGCCGGACGAGATCTATTCGTTCGACAGCGTGGATGCGATCGATGAATCGCATTTCGTCATTCTGGGTGTGCGCAACAAAATCCAGACCAAGCGCGAAAACGGGCCATATGATTTGATCGACCTGAATGTGTTCTCGCCAATCATCTTCAACACCGAGGACGGCGAAAGTACGATTGATTCGCTGTCTTGGGATGGTGAGCTGCGTCCGCATGATCATGTCGCGATCGATTTTGACGGTAGGTACGACATGGACCTTTCGGAAGTTCAGCAGTTTAATACGGAAATTTCATGGGAAGGCCACCACGCTGTGGAGACCGCTGTTGAGTATCGTTATCGCAGCGATGACAGCAACCAACTCTACGCGGACGTGACGTTCTGGCCTGAATATACCTGGAGCTACAACCTGTATGGTCGTTATGAGTTTGAAGACAGCCAGGTTCAGGAGCAGGGCGGTTACATTCAGCGTACGCTCGACTGTTTGGTCTTCCGCGTCGGCGCAAGCATGTTGCCTGGCTTTACACGCACGGACGGCAGCGAGCGCGAAGATGAATACCGTGTTCTGCTTCAATTCTGGTTAACGGCGTTCCCTCAATTCGGGTTGAGCGGTAAGACCAAGAGCTAAATCATGGACACAACGCGCACCCCTTTAAACGTCAACAAAGACCGTCGCTCACGCGCGGGCTTCACGCTGATGGAGGTGCTGGTCGTCGTTTTGATTATTACCATTCTGGCGACGCTCGTTGGTGTGCAGGTCGCTGGCGGACCCGGGAAAGCGAGGGTTGCGTTGGCCAACGCGCAGCTTCAGTCTTTTCGGACGGCGCTACAGATTTTCAAAGCGGATAACGGGCGCTATCCGACGCAGGGCCAGGGGTTGCAAGCACTGGTTGAGGCGCCAACACGCGAGCCGATACCGGCACAATTTCCGGACGAAGGCTACTTATCGTCCCAGAATGTACCTATGGATCCATGGGGGAACCCGTATGTGTACCTCATTCCGGGTTCAGCACGCACGCCGTATGAGATAGTCACCTACGGGGCCAATGCGGCACCCGGTGGTGATGGCGAAGACGCAGACATCTCCAGTTCGGATTTCTGAGACCGGCCGGATGCGTCTTTTCCTGTGCGTTCCTGACGCCTAACCTAAATGAACAGTTAAAGTCAGCACGAAGAGCACGAAATACACGAAGGATGGGAAGAACTAGATGATTCCACGTCCCTTGGCGGAGATCAACATTGTTCAGGGCCACACCCAGTAGATGTCGACGAAAAGTGTGCGACTTGTTTTGCAAGCCATGGCCCTTCACTGCCTTGCTTCGTGGTCTTCGCGTCCTTCGTGGTGTCAACTGCTCATTCTCGGCTTAAGTAATAATTCGCTCGAGTACGGTTTTGAGCGGCGCTTGGAGATGGCCGTTCGTGCCAAGGAAGCCGTAACGGTTTTTGGTTTCGCGGGCGATCGCTTCGCATTGTCCGCCCGCTTGTGTGACGATTAGCTCGGCCGCCGCGATATCCCAAATGTATACCCCGGATTCAAAATAGGCTTCGCAGTGCCCGCGCGCGACGCGACACAAGTCCAGAGCTGCCGAACCAAGCAGGCGCACCTTCTGCACTTCCCCTGCCAACGCTTCTAGTACCTCGAAAGGGCAGTGCACGGTGTCGGGCGTGCGATTTAAGCCGGTTGTGATCATGGCCTTCTTGATGTCGCTCACGTCGGACACATGAATGGGTTCTCCGTTCAGGGTGGCGGGCGTGTCGATGGATGCTGCGTAAAGTTCGTCCATGACGGGCGCATAGACGGCGCCCGCAACAACCTTGTCGCCCTTGCGGACGGCGACGGATGAACACCACATGGGTAATCCGTGCGAAAAGTTGACCGTTCCATCAATGGGGTCGATGATCCATTCGTACTCGTGCTGACGTACGCTTTCGTCCTGATCCTCTTCGCCGAGCACATCATGATCTGGAAAGCGCGCACGAATGACCTCTTCTGCCTTTTGTTGGCTTTCGATGTCCAACATCAGTTTCACGTCAAAACGCAACGATTGAAAAACCTCGTTGCGTCGGTGTTGGTTTTCGAACGCGTGTGTGCCGGCCGCTTTGGCGGTCGCAATGGCGCAGGCGAGTAGTTCGTCGGAAGGAATCATGTTCTGTCTCCGTGTAAAGTCTGCGTGCAAGGTCGCATTCTGCTGCCCGTGTCGCAACGCATTTCTACGGTCCAACCCAAGCCGAGATTGAGATCGGGGGGACCTGCTGCTATAAATCAAGTATGAAGAAACGCGTCGCTATAACCATGGGTGACCCCGCTGGCGTGGGGCCGGAAATCTGTCTTCAAGCGCTTGGGGACCCTGGGATCTGCTCAGATTGCATTCCTGTCGTGTTTGGGGACGCCGATGTCCTGCAGCGCTGCGCTGATGCGCTGGGTGTGGACGCTACATATCCTGTCGTTTCATCCGATGACCCCGCGGCGCTAACAGGTGTTGAAGAGGCCTCTATCTATCATATTCCGAGTCTGGTACATGCCGAGTTTACACCCGCCCATGTCAGTGCGGATACCGGGCGAGCGTCCTATGCTTATATCAATCAGGCGATCGATGCGGCCCTTGCGAGCCGTGTCTCTGCCGTTGTCACGGGGCCGATTAACAAAGCCGCGCTGGCGCTGGCGGCGATTCCGTACCCCGGGCACACTGAAATTTTTGCAGAACGCTGCGGCAGTGATCGGTGGTGCATGATGCAGTATTCCGAGGAGATCACCTGCACCTTTGTTACTACTCATGTGGGTTATGGTGAGGTCTCGGAATTGCTCACCGAGGCACGCATCCTTGAGGTCATCGGCTTGTCAGCGGAAAACCTTGAGCGCATTCGAGGGCGGAAGCCCAGCGTGGTTGTGTGCGGTTTAAACCCGCACGCAGGCGAAGGCGGCCTCTTTGGAGATAAAGAGGAGGAACGTTTCATCATGCCAGCCATTGCCGCTGCGCGCGCGATGGGTATCGATGTTGAAGGTCCCTTGCCAGCGGATACCGCCTTCCTGCCTCAGAAACGACGAACGACCGATGTGTTTGTTTGCATGTATCACGACCAGGGTCACATCCCACTCAAAGCTCTGGCTTTTGATTCGGCGGTGAATACAACGCTGGGCCTGTCGATTGTCCGAACCAGCGTCGATCACGGCACCGCGCTAGACATCGCCTGGCAGGGCAAGGCCGGTTCTGGCAGTCTGTTTAGCGCCATTCGACTGGCGCTGCAGTTATCTGATGCCTGAACGATTCCCTGTTAAAGCTTTTGGAAGTGTAAGTGATACAGTAGTTTAGGTGTCTGTTTTGTGCTGCTACCAGCCTCGCGTTGACTGTGATTCTGAAATGGAGTTTGCACGAAACGGGCAAGTTCAGCAGAATGTAGCTTTGAACGCCATGTTTGATTCCTCTGGAATCCAGCAGCACGTCACATGACGGTTTGAGCGACCGTTTTCGTTTCGTGAAGCGCGTAAAAGCCGTCGTTAGCTCAGGGAGAAATGTAAAAACCGATGAGTGGCCATAGTAAATGGAAAACGATCCAACACAAAAAGGGCGCGGCTGACGCCAAGCGTGGGAAAATATTTAGTAAGCTGAGTCGCGAAATCATGGTCGTGGCACGCCAAGGCGGCGGGGATATAGATACAAACGTGACGCTGCGTACCTTGGTTCAGAAAGCCAAGGGCTCCAACATGCCCGCCGACAACATTGAACGCGCCATCAAAAAGGGCATCGGCGATGTGGACGGTGTTTCATACGAAGAGATTACGTATGAAGGCTATGCCGCAGGTGGTGTCGCGATGGTGGTCAACGTCTTGACCGACAATAAGAACCGCGCGGCTTCCGAAATTCGGCACATTTTTTCAAAGCATAACTCCAGTTTCGCAACACTTGGATCGGTGACTCGAAATTTTGAGCGCAAGGGTCAAATTCTTGTCGATGCCAGCACGACCGACGAAGACACGCTTATGGATCTCGTCATTGAGGCAGGTGCCGATGATATGAAAAATGAGGATGACCAATTTGAGATCCTCACGGACCCATCTGCATTCGGCGAGGTGAGTCTGGCGTTGGACAAAGCGAACATCAGCACGGTCAGCGCGGATGTCACTTTGCTGCCGACGGTCTCAGTGCCTGTCGATGATGCATCTGTGGCGTCCTCGGTGTTACGCTTTGTAAATGATCTTGAAGATAACGACGATGTGCAGGCCGTATATATTAACATGGACATGTCCGATGACGTCCTTACCGCTATGGCGGAAGAGGATTAGGCCAGCCATTGCGCGTTCTGGGCATTGATACATCGTTGCGTTCAACCGGGATTGCCGTCGTGGAACGCGACGGCTCGCGTTTGCGCGCGATATCGTACGAGACGCTCAAAGTCCCCGCAAAAGCGCCACACACAGAGTGTTTCCGGCGCTTGTGCCGAGGATTGGACGACATGTTGGATGCGTGTGACGTGCAGGAGGTCTCCATCGAAGGGGCTTTCTTTTTCAAAAACGTAAAAACAGCTCTTATTCTTGGCGAAGTTCGGGGCGCAGCGATTGCGACGTGTGCAAAGCGTGATCTGCCGGTGTTTGAGTATGCGCCGCGTCGCGTCAAACAGGCCGTTGTGGGTCACGGGAATGCGGACAAAAAGCAGGTACGTCAGATGATTATGCAATTGCTTGGCCTGAGTGACGAGCCCCAGGAAGACGCTGCCGACGCCCTAGCGCTGGCCGTCTGTCATATTCAGAGTCGCTCGGGACACGCGGCGCTTGCACCCAAATCTATTTGAGAATTTATGAGTGAGACGACAACAGCATCGCGATTTCTGGTTTATGGCGAAGATGAGTTTCTTGTGTCAAAAAAAGCCAAGGCCATCGCGGACGATTATATTCCGGAAGCCGATCGCGACATGGCGCTGGACATTATTGATGGGCGCGCGGACAACGTTGATCACGCGGTGCAGATCATCAAGCGCGCTCAAGAAGCGATCGCCACACCGTCCTTTTTCTCGCCGCGCAAGCTCGTCTGGATTCGGCAGGCCAATTTCTTGTCCGACACGGTTATCGGGCGCTCGGAAAACGTCAAAACGCCCTTGGGGCAGTTTGTCGATTATATCAAAACGACGCTTCCTGAGGGGCACGCCATCTTGATCAGTGCGCCGAAAGCCGACAAGCGATACACCCTCTATAAAACATTCAAAGCCCTGGGCGAGTTACATGCCTTTGACGTTCCTGAGCGCGGCGGCGAACGCCATGCGCAGGCACAATTGGAGACGCTTCTACGTGAATCCGGTTTGACCATGGCGCGCGACGTGCGTGAAACGTTTCTCGAACGTGTGGGGAATGATACGCGTCAAATGGTCATGGAGATCGAGAAGCTCGCTCTCTATTTGGGCGACCGAAAGGCCGTGAGTCGCGACGATGTGCGCACGATGACATCGTCAAGTCGCGAAGCTTTGGCGTGGGATTTGTCGGATGCTTTCGGCGACCGCAACTTGAGCAGTGCGCTCTATGTCGTCCGCATGCTATTTGCACAAAAGGAATCGCATATTCGTCTCATCGCGGTGCTTGAGGGGCGCATTCGTGATCTGCTGCTCTACCGGGAGGCGCTGGATGCCGGATGGTTGGCGCCGGGCAGCGGCGGAATGAAGTGGTCGCGTGTCCCACCCGAGGTGGATCATTTGATGCAGAATGCATTCACACGCGATCCGCGCAAAACGCATCCTTATCGTATCAAGGTGCTTGCTGGGCAGGCTGGAAATTTCGCGATGATCGAGCTACGTCGTATTCAGCGCGACATCTCGCAGGCGCACATGAAGTTGGTGTCATCATCGCTGCCGCCACATCTCGTGTTCGAGTTGGCGTTGACCCGCGCGTTGGCCCGACCAGCCCGTCGCACGTAACGCTATATGGAGTAATTGAACAGTAGGAAGCAGCCGTCTTCGTGCTCCGCACTACGCCGCGCCGGGGAAGAAAACAGAGGAATAGAGACTTGGTAAAAGTCATTTGCGTGAACTAGGACCAAAACGTGGGGTCACCCGTTGGGTGCAGATGCCTTTGTTTCTAGGTGTTGTCCTGAAGGCCTTTTTTCTCTGCTCTGTTTCCTCCTGTCCCATTCTTAAATGCCCTTCTTGGGTCAACGCGCGAGTGCTTCACCGAAGCGTGTTCGAACCGCCTCGGGCGAATAGCGCTCTACCACAAATTCGCGACCTTTCCGTGCCAGCGCTTCTCCGAGCGCGGGTTCGCTCCGCAGGCGCATGAGGCATTCTTCGAAATCGGCATAGCTGCGGAACCAGAGTCCGCCGTTGGACTGACGACATTGGTCGACGAGCACGGGGCTGCCGTTGTGGACGAGTGCGGGTGTGCCTGCCAGCCAGGCTTCGAGCAGAACGATGCCGAGGCTTTCAAGCTGGGATGGGTGAATAAAGGCCAGTGCACCAGCCATGGCTTCGCGCTTTTCGGTTTCACTGACAAAGCCCACATCCAGAATGTGCGGCGCCAAATCTTCGGGCGGCTCGAATTCGCCGCTGCCGGTCAGAACGAGTTTAATATCCTGTGCGGTGCGACTGCGATACGCGTGTAGGTAATCGAGTAGCAAGGGTGTGCCCTTCAATGCTTCGCGCCGACCGCAGTAAATGACATAGGGATCCTGCAGGTCGTGTCGCGCCGCAAAAGCATGCGGATCGGCGGCAAACGGCTCAATCCCCATGCCGACGACAGGCATCTCCATGCTGTGTTGGCCGTACAGCTGCGTGGCAAGGCGCTGTTCCTCGTGGGTGTTGAAAATGATGGTGCGTGAATCGGTGAACATGGGTTTCAGAATGTCCTGATAAGCAAACGCTTCATCATGCAGGCATGGCACCAGTACGGTGCGGGTCGGATCAAGTGCGGCCACGCGCTGTGCGAGCCCAAAGAGGTAAGGGCCTGTAATCACGCGATGGTAGTCGTTGGCCTTCAGGTGTTGATAAAGTGCCGAACTGTTAACGCTGTTGGCCATCCAGCGTTCCTGGTCCGCGTCGGAGAGCTTTTTGCCTTTGTTGATACTTTGCTGGAGTTGCAGAAAGAGGCCGGCGTCGCGGTCGTCGACGGGGAAGTTGTGCACATTGATGCCATCAATCTCTCGCTTGCCGGGAGGGATTTCGTTGGCCCATGTGAAATGGTTGCTGGCGCAGGTCGCGAGAAAGTCGACGCTGTATCCAAGCTGGCGTGCGTCCATTGCCAACGATTTCAGGAGGGTTTCGGCGCCACCGATCGTGTTGCCGTCGGCAAAACGTGGACTTGCGAATGCAATGCGTTGCGGTTCGCTCATGAGTCGTTACGTGGCGCGTCGATCTGTTGCGCTTTCTCAAGTGTGGCGATGCGTGCTTCGAGGCGTTGAACGGTCGCTCTGTGTCGGTCGTCGGCCGCCTCAATGGCACCCAATAACAAACCATTAACCTGATTTTGTTGGGACCACATGCGGTAGGTGTAAAACTTGAGCAACGACCAAATTGTCTTTTTCAGTCTAACGAGGCCTTTGCCTGCTATGCCGCCGCGTCGTTCGACGATGTTAAAATCGTTTATGTCGACATAGGCCGCGTCCCGCAGGGAGTCGAGATAGAGCTGAAGAAAGGATTCGTCGTCT
>JBLHHU010000031.1:0-20805 GCA_047615735.1 Kiritimatiellia bacterium
CTTCCGGATCGAATGGCATCAAATTCGACAGCGCCATTGACGCCTCCACTTCAACAATACCGCCCTGAGGCGTTTCATTTGTACGCTTGAGTGTCTTTTTTACGATATTAAGACCCTCGACAAGCGCACGTTCGCGACGTCGATCAATCTCAAGTACTTTGCCTGTTTTACCGCGTTCGGTTCCCGCGATACAAATTACTGTGTCATCCTTACGGATTCTTGATGCAGCCATGGTCGTCCTCTTCCTTCTCGCCAGCGCCCCTAGAGCACTTCTGGGGCGAGCGATACAACTTTCATATAATTCTTTTCACGGAGCTCACGAGCAACCGGGCCAAAAATGCGCGAACCAACTGGATTCTGTTTGTCATCTAGAATAACAACGGCGTTGTTATCGAATCGAAGATGCGAACCATCCTGGCGACGCAACGCATGACGCGTGCGAACAACAAGGGCGTTGCACACTTGGCCCTTTTTAATCAAGCCATTTGGCTGGGCCTCTTTCACCGCGACTTTAATAATGTCGCCAACGTAGGCATATTGCTTACGCTGACCAAGGACGCGAAAGCACTGAACGCGTTTCGCGCCAGAGTTATCTGCTACCAAAAGTTGAGTTTCTTCTTGAATCATGACATTTGCCTCACTTGAAAGTTCTCTATGCGGATCGCTCAATAGCAGCAAGGCGGAAACGCTTTAAGCGGCTGATCGGTCGACACTCGACGATGCGAACGTGATCGCCAACTTTGGCTTCATTCTTTTCGTCATGGACATGAAATTTACGACGCATGCGAATCACTTTTCCGTAAACGGGATGCTGCTTGCGGCGTTCCACCTGGACAACGATACTCTTATCACCGCTTTTACTGATGACCTCACCACGTCGACCTTTACGAGCCTTGGCTTCTGGCGCCTTGGTTTCTGGAGCTGTGTTTGCTTCTTCAGACATTTTCGCGAATACCCCGTTCCTTCATAATCGTTTTGATTCTAGCAAGGTCGCGACGCAACGCCCTAATTTTTAACGGATGATCGACTGCTTCGCCGATGCCCTTTTGGGCCTTGAAATTAAGCATGGCATGGTGCGTCGAACGGCACGCCTCTTGCAATTCTTCTTCCGTCTGTTCTCTTAGTTGAGCCGATTTCATCTACTTCTTCCTCGTATGTGCCATTGGCACTTACATATCGTCCCGGGAAACGAGTTTCGTCGGGATTGCCAATTTGCGATCTGCCAGACGCAGCGCTTCAGCCGCAACATGGGGTGGCACGCCGTCAATCTCAAACAGAATCAAACCAGGTTTGGCTACAGCAACCCAAAACTCCGGGTTACCTTTACCTTTACCCATTCGAACTTCAATTGGCTTTTGCGTGATCGGTTTATCCGGGAAAATTCGAATCCAAAGTTTTCCCTTACGTTTCATGTGTCGGTTAATAACAATACGACACGCCTCAATCTGTGTGCTTTTGATCCAACCATTGCCCAGCGCTTTCAGTCCATAGGAACCGAAACTGAGTTGATTGCCGGTCTGCGCCGTACCACGGCGTTTGCCGCGCTGCACTTTACGGTGCTTAACACGTTTTGGCATTAATGGCATTACTTCTGACCTTTCCCACGAGGAGCTTTCGGCTCTTCCCTTGGCTTGCAGATCCAGACCTTCAGACCAATACGGCCTGCCGTCGTGGAGGCTTCTGCGAATCCATAACTGATATTGGCACGTAAGGTGTGAAGCGGAACGGTACCTTCCTTGTACCATTCAACGCGAGAAAGTTCCGCGCCACCAAGTCGACCACTCGCACGAATCTTGATACCGTTAACACCCATGTCCATGGCGACCTTCATGGCGCGCTTCATAGCGCGACGGAAGGAAACCCGTCGCTCAAGTTGCGAGCAGATGTTTTCTGCCACCAACTGAGCGTTGGAATCAGGACTTTTCACTTCATGAATTTCAACGTAAATCTCTTTGCCTGTCATGGTGGAGAGGTCAGTACGAATCTTTTCGATATCTTGGCCCTTACGACCAATTATAACACCCGGACGTGCGCTATGGATGTTGACGCGAACACGGTTGGCATAGCGCTCAATGATCACGTCGGACACGGCGGCATTTTCCAAGCCCTTTTTGACACGGTCACGAATGGCGAGATCTTCGATCAGAATCGTTCCGAAGTCCTTCTTACGGCTGAACCAACGCGATCGCCAGTCCTTCTCGACGGTGACCCGTAGTCCAATTGGATTTACTTTTTGTCCCAAAATAGCCTCCTACACATAATTAAATGTGGGTTGTTACGCGCTAGCCTCTTTTGCTGCTGCTTTTTTTTCAGCTCGCGAAGGCGCTCCGCTTTCATCTGTCAATACGATCGTGATATGGCACATTGGCTTCGATATCTTGCGAACCATGCCACGAGCACGTGCCCAGTAGCGGCTCATTTTTGGGCCGCCGTCGATCACAGCACTCTTCACACGAAGCTTCCCTGTGTCCAGATCGTTATTATGCTCTGCATTAGCGATTGCGGACTTGAGTGTCTTACCAATCAGATTTGCCGCCTTACGATTACTGAATTCAGTGATGCTCAGCGCTTCACTAACCGGCAAACCCTTGATACGAGTCGCCAAGTCACGTGCCTTGGAAGGCGACATGCGTGCGAATTTTGTTTTTGCGATTACGTCCATTCCTAAAACCTCAATTACTTAAGCCGTGCCGTTTTGTCGGTCGACATGCCGTGGCGGCGGAAAGCGCGCGTCGGGGCAAACTCACCCAAGCGATGCCCCACCATGTTCTCTGTGACGAACATCGAAATATGCTGACGGCCATTATGGATAGCCAGCGTGTGCCCGACAAAGTCAGGAATAATCATCGAACGACGGGACCATGTTTTGATCGGACGACGATCGCCCGACGCGTTCATACGCTCAACTTTCTTGAGCAACTTCTCGTCGACGAATGGTCCCTTTTTTAGCGATCGTGGCATGTGTTACTTTCTCCGCTTTAAGATAAACTTGTTCGAAGGCTTACTCTTAGAGCGGGTTTTGCCGCCCTTCGCCAACTTCGACCATGGTGATACAGGATGTCCGCCACCGGAGGTGCGGCCTTCGCCACCACCCATGGGATGGTCGACTGGGTTCATCGCGACACCACGAACCGTCGGGCGAATACCCAACCAACGCTTGCGCCCCGCCTTACCCAGACGAATACTTCCGTGATCCGAGTTGCCGACCAGGCCAATCGTGGCCAAGCAGCGAACGTCGAAAATACGTATTTCGCCAGACGGCAACTTGATCTGAGCAAAGCGACCCTCACGTGACATTAACGTGGCGCCCACTCCAGCGGAGCGAACGATCTTAGCGCCGCTACCCGGCACCAATTCCATGTTATGGATGTTCAATCCGAGCGGAATCTTTTCCAATGGAAGCGCGTTGCCCACGATGGGTTCGGCATCAGGACCAGACATAAGCATGGTGCCGACCTCAAGCCCCTTCGGTGCGAGAATGTAACGCTTTTCGCCATCGACATAATGCAGCAAAGCAATGTTTGCAGATCGGTTTGGATCGTACTCAATCGACGCGACCTTGGCAGGTATGCCGCTCTTGTTACGACGGAAATCGATGACGCGGAAACGACGTTTGTGCCCGCCCCCACGATGACGTACGGAAATACGTCCTGACGAGCCTCGTCCGGCACGATGCGGATTGGCTTCAAGCAGGCTGCGCTCAGGCGTGGTTTTCGTGATTTCCTCAAAGGTGGAAACCGACGCATTCCGACGTCCTGGCGTTGTTGGTTTATATTTTTTAATTGGCATTTTACTTAGTTCTCAACCCGGGTTAAGCCGCGTCGATCACATGTCCTTCCTGCAACGTCACCACAGCACGCTTCCAATCGGAAGTTCGTCCAGGTGTAGCGGTCCGCTTACGTGTCATTTTACCGCGACAGCGCATCGTATTCACGGCGGCTACCTTGACTTTGTACAACTGCTCAACAGCAGCTCTGATCTCCACCTTGTTGGCGGAGGGCTCTACTTTGAAAAAGTACTTGTTACCATCCTCGCTGAGAACGGCGGACTTTTCAGTGAACTGAATTTCCTGAATCACGATTCGGTTGCTCTTCATGCGGCCACCTCACTAACTTCAGCGCCAAGGCGTGCGACCAACTGATCCATACCTTCGCGACTTGCAACCAGCGTCTTATAGCGAACGAGGTGATAAGGATGGACATCCCGAGCGCGCATAATTTCGACATTGGACAAATTGCGTGCGGCGAGGAATGTCGCCTCATCGGGCTCAGCAACAATGAATAGCGCGTTCTTCTTGATATCAAGCGCTTTGACGACCACTGCGAACTGCTTTGTCTTTCCATCCGGAACAGAAAAAGCATCCATCACACGTACGGCTTCCCCATAAATGGCATCGGACAGGGCACGACGATAAGCGAGCTGACGTGCTTTCTTGTTCTGCTGCACTTTGTAGCTACGTGGTTTCGGACCAAAGACGACAGAACCACCACGCCAGACCGGAGACTGACGATAACCCGCACGAGCACGACCGGTGCCCTTCTGCTTCCATGGCTTGGCGTTGCTGCCGGCCACTTCACCTTTAGACTTGGTACACGCCGTGCCAGCACGCTGCGCGGCCTGATAGCCGAGCACACTGTCTAATAACACGCGCTCACCCTTATCTTTGATAAGGAGTGAATCACTCACTTCGTACGTTCCCGCAGAAGTGCCATCTTGATTAACAACAGGGATAGCGCTCATGGTCTACTTTCCTACCTTTTTCAACGCTTTACGAATTTCAACGACCGCGCCTCTTGGACCCGGAACAGCGCCACAGACAAGCAATAGATTCTTTTCAGGATCAATGCTCACCACACGCAGATTCTGGCAGGTCACACGAACGTTACCCATATGCCCAGGCATACGCTTTCCTTTGGCAACATTTGCTGGATACGAACATTGCCCGATGGAACCCGGACGACGTTTGGAATGACCACCGTGTGTCATCCGTCCGCCTTTCATATTGTGGCGCTTCAAGACACCCGCGAAACCGCGGCCCTTTGTCTTCGCCGCAATATCAACATAGTTCACGCCTTCCAACATGCTGACCGTAACCGTATCACCGGCCTTGGCCTCGTCGGTGCTTTCAAATTCGACAACACAACGATGGGGATCCGCACCTGCCTTGGCAAAGTGTCCCAACATCGGTTTCGTCATGCGATGCGCTTTCTGTACGATGAAGCCGAGCTGTGATGCTTCGTAGCCATCGCACTCCTTGGTCTTTACCTGTGTTACAACACAGGGACCGGCTTCCAACACCGTGACGGCTACACGACGACCCGCGTCATCGTACACCTGCGTCATCCCACGCTTTATTCCTAATAGCCCTTGCATAATTCTACACTCAGATCTTAATAGTTATGTCCACACCGGCAGGCAGATTGAGCTTCTTCAACTCATCCACGGTCTTTGCTGTCGGTTCAACGATATCCAGCAAACGCTTGTGCGTCCGCATTTCGAATTGATCCATCGACTTTTTGTCGACATGGGGGCTACGGTTAACCGTAAAACGCTGAATACGCGTTGGCAACGGTGTTGGCCCAACCACACGTGCACCTGTACCGCGTGCGGTATCGATGATGTCTTCCACGGCGGAATCGAGCACTCTGTGATCGTACGCCTGCAACCTAATTCTAATACACTGCCCGTCCATGGTTTACCTATCTGCTTAGTAGCTCGTCTTTAAGTCCTTTGGGAACAACATCAAATGATTCCGGCTCCAGCGTATAACTGGCCCGGCCGCGAGTAAGCGAACGTATCGCCGTAGAATATCCAAAAAGTTCGGCCAACGGGACCCTGGCGTGAATGATCTGTGAACCCTCACGTGCGTCCATTTCAACAACTTTACCGCGACGCGAGTTCAGGTCACCCATCACGTCCCCCATGGACTCTGCAGGCGTCACAATTTCCAACGCCATGATCGGCTCGAGCAGTTCTGGAGCCGCCTTCATAAAGGCATCACGAAAAGCAAGGACCGCAGCCGTACGAAAGGCGGCGTCGGTTGAGTATTCGGGATCCACGTCCATCTTCGTGATGCGCACTTCAATATCCGTTACGGGGTAGCGTGCGAGGACGCCGGTTACAAGACCATCGTTGACACCTTCACGAACAGCCTTAACAAAATCCTTCGGAATCGTTGCAGTGGAACAAGTCACGTCGATTTTTGTTCCGACTTTACGCGCCAATGGGGAAAGCGCGAGGCTGACACCCGCGGTTTGGCGAGTACCATTGAATTCGCGATCGAACACGTGGCTGGCCTTGCCGTCAGTCATAGCGGTTTCGTGATATGCCACCATGGGTTTGCCGGTATTGGCTGCTACGTTGTGTTCGCGCACCATGCGGTCAACCAAAACCTCTAAATGCAACTCGCCCATGCCACTCAAAATGGTCTGTCCCGTTTCTTCATCCTTACGCACATGGCACGTCGGATCTTCGGAAGCAAGGGTCGCCAAGGCCAGATCAAGACTATCGCGATCTGTTCGTGATTTTGGCTCAACGGCCATGAACATGACCGGTTCAGGGAAATCAATACGCATCAACGCAATCGGTGCGTTTTCGGCGCAGAGCGTGTCACCCGTCGTCAGCGTCTTTGCACCAACCACAGCACCGATTTCACCAGCCTGCAGTTCGTCGATATCTTCGCGATGATTGGCGCTGAGCCGAACGAGCCCCGTCACACGGGAACGTTCTTTGGTACGCGGGTTGTAGAAACTTTGACCCTTTTTCAAGCAGCCGGAATAAACACGGGTAAAGACAAGACGCCCAACGTAGGGATCGCTAGCCACTTTGAATGCCAATGCGCTAAGCGGTTCGTCACTGGAGGGTTCGCGGCGGACAGGCGCGTGCGTCTTAGGATCCTCACCTTCGATCGCGCCAACATCGAGCGGTGACGGTAAATAGGCGGTCACGGCGTCAAGCAGCTGCTGAACGCCTTTATTCTTTAGGGAGGAACCACAAAGCACAGGAACGACGCCACCGGAGACGGTCGCACGACGAATGGCTGCTTGAAGCACATCGACGGGCACATCAGCGGATTCCAAAAACGCGTTAAGAAGGGCGTCGTCAAATTCAGCGACTTTTTCGATTAAAGCGGAACGTGCCTTTTCGGCCTGAGCGGCCATCTCCGCAGGAATCGCCTCAAGATTGATCGTGGCTCCCAGGCTGGATTCATCAAACCGAATGGTCTGCATATTGACCAAATCGATGATTCCAGAGAAGGTATCTTCGGCGCCAACAGGCATTGAAACGACAACAGGCACAGAATCAAGTTTCGCTTCGATATCCATGACGACGCGTTCAAAGTCGGCGCCCATGCGGTCCATCTTATTGATGTAGGCCACACGGGGAACACCGTAACGGTTGGCCTGCTTCCAGACGGTCTCGGACTGTGGTTGAACGCCCCCTACCCCGCAGAAAACGCCGACAGCACCATCTAAAACGCGAAGTGAGCGCTCAACTTCAATGGTAAAATCAACGTGGCCTGGCGTATCAATAATATTGATCTGATGATCATTCCACTGGCACGTGATGGCGGCGCTTGTGATGGTGATGCCACGTTCGCGCTCCTGATCCATCCAATCCATAACGGCGGTACCGTCATGGACTTCACCCATTTTATGCACCGTACCGGCATAAAACAGCATTCGCTCTGTCGTGGTGGTTTTGCCAGCATCAATATGGGCAATGATGCCAATATTACGCACGCGCTTGAGGCGAGGGTCTTCGACGCCGGCGGCCCCGTTTCCCTTGCCTGCTTGGCTATGCTTAGATTGTTGCAAAACGCTTACCATGATCTTAATTCTTAACGTTATCGAATGTTGTGGAATCTAATATAAATGATTACCAAGCATAATGGGCGAAGGCCCGGTTTGCTTGTGCCATACGGTGTGTTTCTTCACGCTTACGCACGGCATTGCCTTGGTTCTTGTAGGCATCCAGCAGTTCAGCGGCCATAGCACGCTCCATCGCCACACCTTTACGTGAATGCGAAAATTGAACCAACCAACGCATGGCCAATGCCATCTGACGATTTCGGTTCACTTCAACCGGCACCTGATACGTGGAACCACCAACACGGCGTGATCGAACCTCGACGCGTGGCTTAATGTTCTCCAAGGCCTTGGTCATTACGGTCAATGCATCTTCATCCGTAACTTTGGCCGTGATCTGATCGAGTGCACCATACACAATACGCTGCGCGGCAGTTTTTTTGCCGTCGCGCATGACGTAACAGATTAAGCGGGACAACAATTCACTGTTGTAACGCGCATCGGGAATAATTTTCCGTTTTTCAGCTTTATGTCTTCTTGCCATGAGTCAGCCTACTCGCCCTTCGCTGGTTTCTTGGCGCCATACTTTGAGCGCCCGCGTCTACGGCCTGCTACGGCCAAACTGTCAAGTGCACCACGCACAATGTGGTAACGTACGCCAGGTAAGTCAGATACACGTCCACCACGCACAAGAACAACACTATGTTCCTGCAGGTTGTGACCGACACCGCCAATGTAGGCTGTCACTTCGTAACCCGTTGTCAAACGGACACGTGCGACTTTACGCAACGCGGAGTTTGGCTTCTTGGGTGTTTGTGTCTTAACAGACAAACAAACGCCGCGTCGCTGCGGACATCCCTTGAGCGCCGGAGACTTCGTTTTCCGGCGTTGCGCACTTCTTCCGTGTCGCACTAATTGATTAATTGTCGGCATAGTGTTTCGTCCTCTGATTGAAAAAAAAGGAGCCGAAGATTAACGCTCTTCAACCCCTCATGCAAGCTTATCCTAGAATATCCTGTAATTTCTTTTCTGCCTCGGCCGTCTCGGCCGCCATGGCCGCCAATTCGGCCTCGTCGACCGGTTCGGCCAACGGAACGAGCTTGATATTGCGGTGCATTGGGAACCCAGTACCACCTGGTATCAGGTGTCCCATAATGACGTTTTCTTTGAATCCGCGCAATCTGTCCACTCGGCCAAGCGTTGCCGCATCGGTCAGCACACGTGTCGTGTCCTGGAAGGAAGCAGCCGAGATAAAGCTGTCCGTCTCCAAAGAGGCCTTGGTTATACCCAACAGTGCGGGTGTGGCCTCAGCGGGACGTTTGCCTTCATTCAGGGCTTCCTCATTGACTTCAACGAAACGTTGCTTGGTGACCTGCTCGCCCCACAAGAACTCCGTGTCCCCGGGATTGCTAACAGTAACCTTGCGCAACATCTGACGTACAATCGTCTCGATGTGCTTGTCGTTGATTTCCACGCCCTGCAGACGGTAGACCTGCTGAACTTCGTCGACCAAGTAGCCCTGCAACTCAACGGGTCCGCAGACCTCAAGAATTTCCTGAGGAACAACAGGACCTTCCGTCAACTGCTGACCTTTTCGGACGCGATCGTCTTTGAACACAACGATGTGTTTACCCATCGGAATCAAATGCTCTTCCGTACCACCCGTCGTTTCGTCACGAATAATCAAGCAGCGGCGATTGCGCTGATTTTCACCGAAGTCGACAACGCCTTCGATCTTAGCAATCTCAGCGGCATCCTTGGGTTGACGTGCTTCGAACAGTTCGGCAACACGCGGCAAACCACCGGTGATGTCCTTGGTCTTGGACTCCTTACGCGGCGTCTTTGCCAAGGTCTCGCCAGGAAGCACATTCTGGCCCTTCTTAACGATGACATGCGCGCCAGCTGGGATACTGTAGAACCCGAGGACTTCACTACTCTCCACGTTCTGAACGATGATCTGCGGATGCAAGTCTTCCTTTGTTTCGAGAACAACGGTTCCTTCAAGGCCGGAGCCTTCATCTATTTCCATCTTAACGGAAACGTTTTCAACGAAGTCATGGAACCCGACAACACCTTCCTGCTCAGCAAGAACCGGAACACTGTAAGGATCCCACTCGGCCAGACATTTTCCAGCAGCAATCATGGATCCGTCCTCGAAATGAATCAAAGCACCCATGGGCATCGTGTAGCGTTCCAATTCGTGACCGGTCTTATCGTGCATCGAAATGGCACCGTTCTTGTTCAGCACGACGAAGTCGCCGTTACCGTTAAGAACCGTACGCAAATCGTGGTAACGAACCAGACCGCCCTGCTTAACGCTGACGCTCGGCTGTTTAAAGACCGCGCTTGCGGTACCACCGATGTGGAAGGTACGCATGGTCAACTGGGTTCCTGGCTCACCGATGGACTGCGCAGCAATAATTCCTGCTGCAGTACCGATTTCAACAGGCTTACCCGTCGCCAAATCACGACCGTAGCACTTGGCGCAAATGCCGCGGCGCGATTCACAGGTCAAAACGCTTCGAACCATGACGCGATCGATACTGAGTCGCTCAATTTGTGCGCAAATGTCTTCGTCGATCAAGTTCGAGGCCGCAACCACGATCTTGTTCTGATCCAGAGGATCACGAATATCATCAACGGCTGTACGGCCAAGAATACGTGACGTCAACGAAACGAGAACTTCATCGCCCTCTGTAATCGCGGTCGCTTCAATTCCGTTGACCGTATTACAGTCCTGCTCAGTGACGATAACGTCCTGGGCCACGTCGACCAATTTTCGGGTCAAGTAACCAGCGTCAGCCGTTTTGAGTGCGGTATCAGCGAGACCCTTACGTGCACCGTGCGTACTAATAAAGTACTCGAGCACACTCAGCCCCTCGCGGAAGTTCGAGACAATCGGTTTCTCGATAATTTCACCGGAAGGCTTGGCCATCAGTCCGCGCATACCCGCCAACTGACGAATCTGCTGACGACTACCACGCGCTTTAGAGTCAACCATCATGTAGACAGGATTCATCTCAAGACTATCGGCATTTTCCTCAATGCGACGATACATGGCGTTGGAGATTTCATCGGTGGCGTGCGTCCAGATATCGACGATCTTGTTATATCGCTCCCCTTCTGTGATCACACCGTTTTTGTACTGCTTTTCGACGCCGGCAACGTTCTCACGTGCAGCCTTAACCATACCCTCTTTTTCAGGAGGAATAATCATGTCGACCAAGCCAATGGAAACACCGGCAGCCGTGGCGTGACGGAAGCCGACGCGCTTCAATTCATCCAACACCTCGACGGTCGCATTGTGTTTCGCGATGTCGTTACAGTGCCAGATCAAGTCATTCAGCATGTTCTTGTCGACGAGCTTGTTGACAAAGCCCATGCCTTGCGGCCAGACGTCGTTAAAGAGCACGCGACCCACTGTCGTGACCAACACTTTACTCTCTTTATCACCAAACTGCGTGTCCTGCGCATAATCAGGATTCTTAAAACGCACCATGGAGTGCACGCCAAGCGCACCCTCTTCGGTCGCGAGGCGAACCTCATTGACGTCCAAAATAATCGGCAGGCTCTGCTCATTCTTCTCACCTTTGATCCGCAAGAATGCTTTACGACGCTCTTCCTGACTCAATGCGGTCAGGTAATAAATTCCCAAAGCAATATCCTGAGTCGGAGTCATGACAGAGCGACCACTGGACGGCGAGAAGATGCTGTTCGTGGACATCATCAACAAACGTGATTCCAACTGCGCTTCGATCGACAGCGGCACATGGACGGCCATTTGATCACCATCGAAGTCGGCGTTGAACGCCGTACAGACGAGCGGATGAATACGGATCGCTTCACCTTCGACCAGGACAGGCTCGAAAGACTGTACACTCAAACGATGCAGCGTTGGCGCACGGTTAAGCATGACGGTCTTGTCACGCGTCACCTCTTCAAGGATGTCCCAAACTTCATCCGACTGACGTTCGATCATCTTCTTGGCACTGCGCACCGTATGCACGATACCCAAGTCTTTCAAACGGCGAATGATGAAGGGTTCAAACAGAACGAGAGCCATCTTTTTCGGCAAACCGCACTGATGCAACTTGAGCTCTGGTCCAACCACGATGACGGAACGACCGGAGTAGTCGACACGTTTACCGAGGAGGTTCTGACGGAAGCGTCCACCTTTGCCGCGGAGCATGTCGCTCAACGACTTCAGAGGGCGGTTTCCGGCACCAGCAACGGCACGTCCATGACGGCCGTTGTCAAATACGGCGTCAACAGCTTCCTGAAGCATGCGCTTTTCGTTACGGATAATCACATCAGGCGTTTTCAACTGCTGAAGGTTCTTGAGTCGGTTGTTGCGGTTGATCACACGACGATACAAGTCATTCAAGTCGGAGGTCGCAAAGCGTCCACCTTCAAGCGGCACCAAAGGACGCAGTTCTGGCGGAATTACAGGCAGAACTTGTAACACCATCCACTCAGGACGCGTTTCGCTTGTGCGGAACCCTTCGACGACCTTCATACGCTTGGACAGCTTTTTACGCGTCTGTTTGCTGCGTGTGCGGTACATCGCCGTTTCGAGTTCTTCCATCAATTCGTCGAGATTGACCTTGGTCAACACGTCGCGAACCGCTTCTGCGCCCATTTTGGCGAGGAAGTTCTCGCCGTATTTGTCCAGCGCTTCCCGATACTCGCGCTCGTTCATCAATTGCTTGAGTTTGAGTGGCGTATCACCCGGATCGGTGACCATATAATCTTCGTAATACAACACACGTTCAAGGTTCGATGCCGTGATATCGAGCATTAGACCCAAACGACTTGGCGTACATTTGAAGAACCAAATGTGCGACACCTGAACGGCGAGTTCGATGTGGCCCATACGTTCACGACGAACGCGCGAAAGGGTCACTTCGACGCCACAGCGGTCGCAAATTACGCCCTTGTGCTTGATGCGCTTGTATTTTCCGCAGCTACACTCCCAATCCCGCGTTGGTCCGAAAATCCGTTCACAGAACAGACCGCCACGCTCAGGCTTGTAGGTACGATAATTGATCGTTTCGGGATTCTTAATCTCACCCCGGCTCCACGAGCGAATCTGCTCTGGCGATGCCAGAGTGATGCCCACAGAGTCGAAGCTATTGACGGTCGAAAGCCCCAAGATGTCGTTTGCTGGATAATGATTCAATATTGTCTCCCGCTAATGGGCAATTACAGTGTGGGTTTACTCTTAGTGTCCGTGATCGTTACATCGAGGCAAAGACCGCGAAGTTCGTTCATCAACACGCTGAATGATTCCGGCATGCCGGCATCCAGAGTGTTTTCGCCCTTCACAATAGACTCGTAAATGCGCGTACGTCCCGCAACATCGTCACTCTTCACTGTCAGTAATTCCTGCAGTGCATAAGCGACTCCGTATGCTTCCAACGCCCACACTTCCATTTCTCCCATGCGCTGTCCACCGAACTGCGCTTTACCACCCAGCGGCTGCTGCGTGACAAGCGAGTAAGGTCCGACCGCACGTGCATGAATTTTGTCAGTCACCAAATGGTGAAGCTTCAGCATGTAAATCTGGCCTACGACGATGCGTTGATCAAAACGTTCTCCGGTACGACCATCGTACAGAATGTTCTTTCCGTCTTCTGGAAGGCCAGCTTCTACAAGATACTGATCAATGCGCTTTTCTTTGATCCCATCGAAAACCGGCGTCGCTGCGTACATACCAAGTATTTTGCAGGCCGCGCCCAGATGTGTTTCAAAAACCTGCCCGAGGTTCATTCGAGAAGGCACACCAAGCGGATTAAGTACGATATCCACGGGTGTCCCATCAGGCAGGAATGGCATTTCACCTTCCGGCATGATGCGAGATACCACTCCTTTGTTACCATGACGACCAGCCAGTTTGTCACCGACAGACAGCTTCTTCTTTGTGGCAACATAGACGCGCACTTGCTTAATGATACCCTGATCGATTTCGTCTCCCGACTCAAGTCGATCCAGCGCTTGCGATTCGTTATTTTCGAGTTCCGAGAATTTCGGACCGAAATCGCTGATGATTTCATCGATTTTTATCTGAATCGGGCTGCTCTCAATCTGAATACTATCGCCAGCCGCTGCCATTTTACGTAGCAGCGTCTTTGTGATTTTGCGATTGGCAGGAATAAGAATCTCACCCTTCGACGCATCAACGACATCCAGAGGAATCTTTTCACCCAGCAGAATATTACTGAGCGCTTCCGTCAGTTCCTCGATCATATCGTGGCGACGCGTCTTATGGTCATCCTTGATGCCCTTCGCACGTGTACGCTTGTCAGACGAGTTGTCTTGCACCCGCGCTTCTTTGTGCGAGGTCACTTTGACGTCCATGACAATCCCAGTGGCTCCACTGGGGACGGTAAGCGAGGTGTCGCGAACTTCAGCCGCCTTTTCGCCGAAGATGGCGCGCAGCAGTCGCTCTTCCGGCGCCAACTCCGTTTCGCTCTTCGGCGTGATCTTGCCGACAAGAATATCGCCAGGACGCACCTCTGCGCCGATACGTATCACACCGTCCGCGCCAAGATTTGCCAGCGCTTCCTCCCCTACGTTGGGAATGTCACGGGTAATTTCTTCCGGTCCAAGCTTGGTGTCACGAGCGCCGACTTCGAACTCCTGAATATGAATAGAAGTAAAGACGTCTTCCTTAACGACACGTTCGCTGATCAGAATGGCGTCCTCGAAGTTGTAGCCAGACCAAGGCATAAACGCGACCTGCAAGTTTTTCCCCAGTGCGAGATCGCCCATATCGGTGGCAGGACCGTCGGCGAGAACATCGCCTTTGACAATCTTGTCCCCAACACGAACAATTGGCTTCTGGTTGAAACAGGTACCCGCATTCGTTCGACGGAACTTCTGTAGTATATATTCGTCAAAACTACCTTCGGCGGCCCGCTTTGCAGGCATTTTGCCGTCGGACGTTATGATGATCTTATTCGCTGTTGCGTGAGCGACAATACCTGCACGATCCGCAGTCACCATGACACGTGAATCAATCGCAGCGCGTCGTTCCAGACCCGTCGCAACGTAGGGCCGATTCGTTTTAAGCAACGGAACGGCCTGACGCATCATGTTCGCGCCCATCAGTGCTCGGTTAGCGTCATCGTGCTCAAGGAAGGGAATCAAACCGGCAGCGATACTAATCACCTGCATTGGAGACACGTCCATGTAGTCGACACGTTCACGCGGCACTTCAAGGAATTCGGCGCGATAACGAACAGACACCTGCGGGTCGATAAAGGAGCCGTCATCTGCAACTTTGGCGTTAGCCTGTGCGATAACGAACTTCTCTTCCTGGTCAGCCGAAAGGTAATCAACCTTGGCACTCACCTTGCCCTTGACGACCTTCAAATACGGACTTTCAATAAACCCGTATTCGTTGATTCGCGCATAAATGCCCAGCGAAGAAATCAAACCAATGTTTGGTCCTTCAGGGGTTTCAATCGGGCAAATTCGGCCATAGTGACTACTGTGAACGTCACGCACTTCGAAGCCTGCGCGTTCACGACTGAGACCACCTGGTCCCAAGGCACTCAAGCGGCGCTTGTGCGCCAACGAGGACAAGGGGTTGGTTTGGTCCATGAACTGACTCAGTTGGCTACGGCCAAAGAAATCCTGAACGACCGCTGACAACGACTTTGAGTTCACCAGCTTCTGCGGCGTCAAGACGCCCTTGGCCGGATCGAAAAGCGTCATACGTTCACGCACTAAGCGTTCGGTACGCGAGAGTCCGACTCGGCACTGGTTTTCGAGAAGCTCGCCAACGGTACGGACACGACGGCTACCGAGATGATCGATATCGTCGACATTCTCTTCGCCACGGCGAACGGCAAGCAAGTGCCGAACGGCTTCGACAATGTCGATCGTATCCAGAACGCGAAGGTCCTTATCGATCTTTCCACCGTGCCCAAGCTTCTGATTGATCTTATGCCGTCCCACACGACCAAGGTCGTAGCGTTTCGGATCGAAGAACAATCGGCGAATCAGCTGACGGGCGTTCGACGGCGTGGCAGGATCGCCTGGACGGAGTCGATGATAGATGTCACGCAACGCATCGTCTGCGTTGTGCGTTTCGTCGGCTTTAACACTGGCAAGGAACAAACCCTGATCGTTCGAGACGTTGACGAGCTCCACATCCGTGAAACCTGCATCGCGTACTTGTTCTAGTAGCGTTTCGGTGAGTGGCTCGTATTTACGTGCAAGGACGGTCTTCGAATCAAGATCGATCAGATCGTCTTTGAGAACGCGATTCTCGAGTACTTCTTCATCGATCGTTTTGGTAACGTTGAGTTTCTCGAAGCTGTAGTACAACCCGAGCAACTCTTCGTCACTGCCGTGACCGAGAGCACGCAAGAACGTCGACGCGAGAAACTTTCTGCGACGACGACGACGGTCCATATAGATCCAGATCAGATCATTGGTATCGAACTCAATTTCGATCCAAGATCCACGATCCGGAATGATGCGCATCGAATACAGCGTGGTGCCGTTCGGATGGAGTGTTTGCTCGGAACAAATGCCCGGCGAACGATGAAGCTGACTCACAACGACACGCTCGGCGCCGTTGACAACGAAAGCGCCATCAGGAGTCATTAACGGGATCTCACCCATATATACGTCTTCTTCGCGGACCTCTTCACCATCTTTCAGGCGGAAGCTCACGTGAAGCGGGGCCGCGTAGGTAAGGCCTTCATATAGGCTTTCTACGCGATCCAATTTGGGCTCTGACAACTTATACTTGACGTAGTCCAGCACGTAACGTCCATCGTAACTCTCGATGGGGAAGACCTCCGCAAAGAGGGCTTCCAAACCAAGCACATCTCGCTCAGCCGACTCTTTGCCCATTTGCAAAAAGTCCGTGTAAGACTGGGTCTGAATTGTAATCAGATCCGGCGGCTCAATAACCGCCTTCAGTTTCCCAAAGTTTTTTCTCTCAACCATCCGGCACCTCGTGTTCAAGACATCAAAAATGTTCGCAATATTCCGAAAACGCGACTATTTGATTTCTGCAGTGGCACCGGCCTCTTCGAGTTTCTTCTTGATTTCGGCGGCTTCTTCCTTGGACACGCCTTCTTTGACAGCCTTAGGAGCGGCCTCAACGAGTTCTTTCGAATCTTTCAGGCCTAGACCCGTGATTGCGCGAACTTCCTTGATGACGGCGATCTTCTGTCCGCCTGCTTCGCTCAGAATAACGCTGAATTCAGTCTGTTCTTCGGCAGCTGTTTCTCCGCCACCTGCAGCGGCAGACGGAGCGGCGGCCATTGCCATTGGTGCAGCAGCAGTCACGCCCAGGCGATCTTCGAGCACCTTAACGAGGTGGGACAGTTCCAAAACGGAAATCGTTTCGATCCAATCCACAAATTCCGCCATCTTGCCTTCTGCAACAGGTGAAGTACTTGCAGTTGTATCAGCCTCAGGGGCCGCCGTCTCTTGCTTGGTTTCAGCATCAGCCATGGTCACTTATCTCCTACTTTGCCCGCGATACACGCAGGCACATCATTACGAATTATTGGTTTTTTTATCTGCAGCTGCCTGAATAACATAGAGCAGACTGCACAGTTTCTGGTTCATCACACCGACAACCTGGGTCATGGGGGCAACTAACGTTCCAACGAGTTGCCCGTACAAAACCTCACGCGGAGGAATGTTGGCAATTGCTTTTACATCATCAACAGAAAGGGTCTGATCACTGAACCAGCCGCCTTTAAGTTCTAGAGTTTTGTTTTCTTTCGAGAAGTTATTCAACGCTTTAGCAACATCACTGACATCACCGCTACCGGTGACCATCGCCGTTGGTCCTTCGAGCAACGTCGACAAACTGTTGCGGCCACATTCGGCCGTCGCTTTGCCAAGGTATGAATTCTTCACAACCATGAGCGACGAACTGGTCTCAGTCAGTTTCTCGCGCAGTTCGGACATACCTTCCATGTTCATCCCCTTGCAATCTGCAAGGAAGATGTAGGAGCTGCCTTCTACATGCGTGCGTAGCTCTTCAATTATCGCCTGTTTTTCTGGTCTCATGATAATTCTCAGTGACTAATATTCACGCGCAGTCCGACACCCATGGTCGACGATACCGTGTAGTTTTTAATGTAGATCCCCTTGGCGGAGACCGGCTTTTCATTCCAGACAGCGCCCACAACAGCATTCACGTTTTCGAGCAAATGCTGTGCGTCAAAGGAGAGCTTGCCAACGGGAATGCCAATATTGCCGTTACGATCCATTCGAAAATCAACTTTTCCGGCCTTGCTCAACGCAACAGCAGTCGCCGTGTCATCCGTGACAGTTCCTGTTTTCGGATTCGGCATGAGTCCACGCGGCCCCAGAACACGTCCGAGCTTACGCACCTCTTTCATGGCGTCCGGTGTCGCGATCGCAACATCGAAGTCCGTCCAGCCGCCTTTGACCTTTTCGATCAACTCTTCCATACCGACTTCGTCAGCGTCTGCTTCGCGGGCCTCATCGGCGGCGGCGCCGGTTGCGAACACAATCACGCGCATCGTACGTCCACTTCCGTGAGGAAGGGATACCGAACCGCGTATCGCGTTGTCCGACTTGCGCGGATCAATACCCATACGCAGTTGCAAATCCACAGTCTCGTCGAACTTTGCAACCGGATTCGCTTTCAAAAAGCTCAACGCAACGTCGAGTTCTTGAACGCCTTCCGGTGCAGCCGACAGGGCCTGCAGATAGCGTTTTCCATGTTTAGCCATGTTTTCTTTCTCCTGTGGGTTTCGCGAAACGTCTGTTCGTCATCGCTGACGAGCGCCGCCTCTCCCCAATGCTTTCCAACTAATCTTCGACTTCGATGCCCATGCTGCGTGCGGTGCCCTCGATGATACGCATCGCGGCATCTTCTTTTTTCGCGTTTAGATCATCCATCTTTTCGCGAGCAATTTCTTTGATCTGTTCTGAGGTCACCGTGCCAACTTTGTCACGATTTGGAACACCAGAGCCTTTCGCTAATCCAGCCGCGCGCTTTAGCAAGGTCGCCGCTGGCGGGCTCTTCATGATGAAACTGAAGGAGCGATCCGCGTAAACCGTAATCACCACAGGAATAATCAAACCGGGTTTGTCCTGGGTCGCGGCGTTAAATGCCTTGCAGAACTCCATGATATTTACGCCGTGCTGACCGAGCGCCGGCCCAACTGGCGGTGCAGGGTTAGCCTGACCGGCAGGAATCTGAAGTTTAATGTTACCTGTTATTTTCTTCGCCATAACGAGTCTCTATACGTTTGTTTTTTCAGCGCGTTCCGTGCCTAGGAGCGCTCGACCTGCCAATATTCAAGCTCAACGGGTGCCGATCGACCAAAGATCGCGACGGACACCTTCAATTTCCCGCGATCCGGGTCAATTTCTTCGACAACACCACTGAAATTAAGGAAAGGACCGTCATTTATTTTAATGGTTTCCCCGATTTCAAATTCAATCTTGGGTTTGACGGTTTCCTTCTTCTCTTCCACCTGATGGAAGATGTTCTCAACCTCTTCAGGCCGTAAAGGAACAGGATGATCGCCGCCAACAAAACCGATAATCCCCTGCGTTTCGCGGATAAAGTTCCACGCTTGTTCACGCAACTGGTTCTCTTCGTCATATAGGGCAACACTGATCAACACATAACCCGGAAAAAACTTCCGCGTCGTTTCTGATCGAACACCCTTTTTGACTTCCGCCACCTTTTCCGTAGGGATGACGACATCATCGATATACTCGTCCAGTTCTTCGTGCGCCATGCGGCGACGAATGCTTTCCTGAACCTTGTATTCCTGTCCCGTCAGGGTATGAAGTACGAACCACTCTTTATTCATTGATCGTATATCCTGTTCAAACCAAGCGCTGTATAAGCCCGATAAGTACCTTGTCACTAATCCAAATGAAAACACTCAGCATGACGACGCAAACAATGACAGCAATCGTCGACTGAATCAGCTCACGCCGACTCGGCCACGTTGTCTTCTTCATCTCCGTACCGACGTCATGGAAGAACGTACGTGAACTTTGAAATATGTCTTTCACTGCCATAAGCTATCGGACGTATTGCCGCTTTCGTTGTGGTCTCACACCAAATCACTCAGATGGATCTGAACGGTTGGCGTTTTGACCGGGTCTCACTATTTGTTGTCTATCGCGAATTGGCAGGCCAGGAGGGAATCGAACCCCCAACCCCCGGTTTTGGAGACCGGTGCTCTGCCAAATTGAGCTACTGGCCTCTTTCTTCGCGACGGCCAAGGACCGAACCGGAAAACAGATCCGTTCGTCTTCAACGCGTTTGACCCTTCATCCTCCCAATGGAGTAAATTCGATTATGGCCCGTTACATTGAGTATAGCGTTTTGCGCCAATCCTCAAGCGTCGTGCCGTTTCGCGCCGCACACGTTTGCTTCAGGCAATAACCTTGCAAGAAGCATTCGTGGCGCGGTTCGAATTTGATTCTATTCAAGAATTTTGGCAACAGTACCCGCGCCAACGGTGCGGCCACCTTCGCGAATTGCGAAGCGCATGTGCTGCTCAAGTGCTACAGGCTGAATCAACTCAACGTTCATGTTGAGGCTGTCACCCGGCATCACCATCTCAACGCCATCTGGCAATGTGATGTCGCCCGTTACGTCAGTCGTACGGATGTAGAACTGAGGACGATATCCCTTGAAGAACGGCGTGTGACGACCGCCTTCATCTTTGCTCAAAACATAGATTTCGGCTTCGAACTTGGTGTGCGGTGTGATCGAGCCAGGCTTAGCAAGCACTTGGCCACGCTCAACGTCGTCTTTCTTGGTGCCGCGCAGCAACACGCCGATGTTCTCGCCAGCACGACCTTCATCGAGCAACTTACGGAACATTTCAACGCCGGTTGCCGTTGTCTTGGCCGTATCCTTGAGACCAATAAGCTCAACTTCTTCACCCACCTTGACGATACCGCGGTCAACACGGCCCGTCACCACCGTGCCACGACCTTCGATGGAGAACACGTCTTCGAT
>JBLHHU010000032.1:0-20488 GCA_047615735.1 Kiritimatiellia bacterium
GCGACATCTGGCAGCCGTTGGGCGCGCCCTGTGCTCGGGTTGATTATTGTTGTTGTGGTTGTGATTGGGCTCGGTCGTCTGCGTGGCGGCGGCGGTCAGAACGACGCCGACAAGGTGCCGGAATTTGCGGCGCGCAAAGGGCCAATGACGGTGAGCGTAACGGAATCCGGCGCCATCCAACCGCGCGAACAACTGATCATTAAGAACGAGCTCGAAGGTCAGACGACGCTGCTCTATCTCATTCCCGAAGGCACCGTCGTCAGTCAGGGCGTCCTTTTGGTGGAGTTGGATGCCAGCGAACTGATTGACAAAAGCGTCGATCTTGAGATTTTGGTGCAGAATGCCGAAGCCGGATTCATTCAAGCGCGTGAAAATCTTGCTGTCGTGAGTAATGCCGCGGCAAGTGATCTCGACAAAGCGATTCTCGATTTGCGTTTCGCCGATGAAGACCTTACGCAGTATATTGATGGCGAATATCCCAACGCCTTGCGTGAACAAGAGGCGCGCGTCATTCTGGCGGAAGAGGAGTTTCATCGCTCCGGTGAAACGCTGAAATGGTCGCAGGCACTTAGCGACGGTAAATACATTTCAGAGTCCGAATTGCAAACAGACTTGTTGGCTGTGAAAAAAGCTGCCCTGGATGTGGGGCTGGCCAGTAACAGTTTGGCGCTGCTCAAGGACTACACGTATAAGCGCAGCATTGCTGAATTGGAAAGTGATCTCAAACAGAAGACCATGGCGCTGGAGCGCACGCGACGCAAAGCATCGGCCGATGTCGTTCAGGCCGAGGCCAACCTGCGCGCCAAAGCATCCGAATTCAATCGTAAACGCGATAAGCATGACAAGCTGACGTCGCAGATATCCAAAGCGAAAATTTTCGCACCACGTGCGGGGCTCGTGGTCTATGAAACCAGCACCAAAGCATCTTGGCGGCACAATAGTCAGGAGCCGTTGGCCGAAGGGCAGACGGTGCGCGAGCGCCAGGAGCTTATTTTCCTTCCAACGGCATCGACGTTTCTTGTCGAGCTGAAGTTGCATGAGTCGAATCTGGATAAGATCAAGGTTGGCTTGCCTGTGCGCATTCGCGTGGGGGCCTTGCCGGGCGTGCGTTTTTCCGGAGTGATCGCCTCCATCGCGCCCTTAGCGGATGCGCAGAGCGCTTGGATGAACCCGGATCTAAAGGTGTATTCAACCGAAGTGCATATTGAAAACAGTTCCGAAGAACTGCGCACCGGCATGAGTTGCGAGGCGGAGGTCCTCATCGCGCATTATCCGTCGGCCGTGTACGTTCCGGTTCAATCGGTTGTCCGCGCCAATGGTGAGCCGACGGTTTATGTGCGCGATTCGGATGCGTATGTGGCGCGTCGTGTGGACATCGGCTTTGATAACGGACGAATGGTGCATGTGTTGGATGGGCTTCAGGAGGGCGAGATTGTTTCTCTGGCGCCGCCGTTGGCAGAGGGTGCTGTCGGCGAGGAGGATGCGTTGACGGCCGCCGACTCGCGTCGATTGGATGCGGCCGGGATTTCAAACGGCTCTGGCACGGCAAACCATGGCACGACGAAGCCCCGCAAACCAAAGCGTGGGGGCGCAGGCGAGAGTGGTGGGCACTGATGTCGGGCGACGTCCTGAACGCACGTCTGTCGGATGTGCATAAGGTTTATCCCATGGGCGGAAGCGAGGTTCGTGCGCTGAATGGCGTGACCTTGGATTTTGCACGTGGCAGTTTCTGGGCCGTCATGGGGCCAAGTGGTTCAGGGAAAAGCACGTTGCTTAACCTGCTAGGCTGTCTCGACCGCCCGACGTCGGGCAACTACGCTCTGGCTGGAAAAGACGTTAGCACGCTGAATGATGACGCACTCAGCAACATGCGTTTGACACACCTCGGTTTTATTTTTCAGAGTTTCAACCTGATTCCACAACTGACGGTTGAGGAGAACATTCATCTGCCACTTTACTATAAGGGGTGGGAACCTCAGGCATGTCGGGAACGCGCCTGCGAATTGGCTGAACGTGTCGGACTCAGTGATCGTCTCGCCCATCGACCTCCGGAACTTTCCGGCGGTCAGCAACAGCGCGTTGCCATCGCGCGCGCGCTTGCAAACGATCCCGATATTCTTTTGGCCGACGAGCCAACCGGCAACCTCGACAGTAAGACCGGAGCCGATATTATGGCGTTGCTGTGCGAACTGAACGGCCAGGGCAAGACGATTATCATGGTGACGCACGAGCTGGACGTCGCCAACATCGCTGGGCAGCGCCTCTTTATGCGTGACGGCAGTGTTGAACGCATTGAAGGGAACGCAACGTCATGAAACGCGTGCGAATCTTGCGAAACGTTCATTTGGGCGTTAGAACGCTGTGGATGCATAAAATGCGTTCCTTGCTCACGATGCTGGGCGTCGTTTTTGGTGTGGGCAGTGTGATTGCGATGCTTGCCGTGGGTGAGGGGGCCAGCCAGGAGGCGCTTGCACAGATTAAAAAACTCGGCAGCCAAAACATTATCGTGGAGTCGATCAAGCCACTTGATTCGGGGTCGTCGACCACGCGGTCGTATATGAATAGCTATGGTTTGGAATACGACGATGCGCGACGCATCGCGGAGACGATTCCAACCATTCAGCGAACGGTGCCCGTCAAAGTTGTGCGAAAAGACGCGCGACTGGGAACACGTAGTCTAGAGTTGCGTGTCGTTGGGACGACCAGTGACTGGTTTGATCTCGTACGACGCCCCCTTCTTGCCGGGCGTGTGCTGACGCCGCACGATGACGAAACGCGCAGTAATGTTCTGGTGATGACCGAGTATGGCGCCCGCCGATTGCTGGCAACTGAAGCAACGATTGGGCAGTCCCTTCGTATTGGAGGCAATATCTTCGAGGTCGTTGGGATTGTCGAAAGTGAAGACGATCAAGGGGGTGGGATGCAGACACCGGACCGTGCCGTGGATGCCTATATTCCGTTGCCTGTCGCTCGAGAGCGTTTCGGCGATATATTTATGAAGCGTTCATCGGGCAGTTTTACGCGCGAAAAGGTCGAACTGCACTATATCATTTGCGAGGTGGATGCGCTTGAGAACGTGGAGTCCGCCGCCGCGGCCATCGAAACCGTGATCAAGCGTTTCCATCCTCAGTCTGACTACAAGACCAGTGTTCCGCTGGCGCTGCTGCGGCAAGCACAGGCCACGAAGCGGACGTTTAACATTGTTCTCGGGTCGATTGCCGGGATCAGCTTGCTTGTCGGTGGTATCGGGATCATGAACATCATGCTCGCTTCCGTTACCGAACGAACGCGCGAGATCGGTATTCGGAGAGCTATCGGCGCTCGCCGTCGCCAAATTATTGGACAGTTTCTGGTTGAGACTGTCGTCCTGTCAATGACGGGCGGGCTGATCGGCGTGGGGGTCGGTTTACTCATTCCTAAAATTATTAGTCATTTCGCAGGTCTGCCAACCATTGTGCCACTGTATAGCGTCGTTCTTTCACTGGGCATCAGTATGGCCGTCGGGATCCTCTTTGGATTATATCCGGCCGTTCGCGCCGCCCGACTCGATCCAATTGTCGCGCTTCGGCACGAATAGCGGTGTCCGCTAGCTCCATCCCCGCACTAAACTGCTAATTATCTGGTCGCGGGCGACCATTGAGATGTCTCGCGAGGCACCGGTCTCAGGCAAAAGACGAGACGTTTCAATGTGGAAAATGAGACTCATCTTCTTTAAATTGCGCAACTAGTTTGTTGAAAGCGACTTATGTGTGCCCGTGAATTGGCTACATTATGCCGGCTTTTGTGGCACGGTACGTGCATTAGCTATAGGCGTGACCTTGTATCATTTGGTTACACCAGATTTTTGGGTTCACCTGTAGGAGGTGTCGTTATGATCATAACTATTTTATCAATTGCGTTAATCTGTATATGGGTGGCGTACTTGTTTGAAGGGCGTAACGAAATGAATCGCCGTGAGCGGCTTTCGGAGGCCTTCGTTTTCCAATGGAACGTGTTACCTTTGATTGTTGCCTTGGAACTTCTCGTGACAGGGAAGGTTCTGGTTCTGATTGTGGGCTTTATCTTGTTCTTTGTGGCATGGCCATTCGCAAAATTTCTGATCGCCCTGTTGCCTTTCGCGGTCGGGATGCATTTGGGAGTGGAGTGGTCGACGCTTATGACGATGAACACGATTCAGATGTATACGGTAGGCTTCTTTTCGGCCATCGCGCTGTCGATTCTTTGCCAGTTCGTCTACGTGGCAATGCTCAGCCCGCCGCGTGCCCACTGGCAAGGACAATAGACAATAGCCGCTAAAACAGCCGGCTACTCTTCGAGAATGTATGTGTAGCGGCTATTTGCTGTGATGAGACGAAAGCGTCCCGTACTCAGATTCCCATCGTCGATTTTCGCATCCAGTGCCTGCAGCTCCTCTGTAGAGGCGGTTGCATTGAAGAGCGCAATGCCAGCGTACGGATAGGTGCCACCTTCACCCCACGATGGCCCCTCCCAGTTGAACGTGCCCCCAAACTCGCTATCATCCCATCGCGCCTGGTCGATGTATTCGTCCATGCCCGGCGGGAGCGAAATGTGTGTATCAACAGGGAAGGAGCCCTTGTCCATGGCGTATTGCGCAAATCCGTTGCCGAAAATGCGCAAGTCGTTGGCCATGCGCGCGACGCGCGCTTCTGTGCGTGCTTTTGCGAATGCCGGCACAGCGATAGCCGCGAGAACCCCAATGATGCCAACGACGATCATGAGTTCAACAAGCGTGAAACCCGATCGACGCTTTTTGTTCGAAAACGAACAGATTGGTTTGGTTACACGGGGTTCGTGTCTTGGAAACGTGGCGTTCTCAGTTTTCATCGATCGATTCCTCTCTCGCGGCCGCCTGATCGGTCATTGGGATCGGGTAGACGGCCACTATCGTAATGGTTCGATCTATGTTTAGGCAGAATTTGGGCCAAAAGTTCGCGAGCTGTCGCGAAATCTCGCTTTTTTAAAAAAGGCGTTACGTTGCGGTATCAGCTCGCGCTCAGCGGCAGACCCAGGCGTTCTCGCGCTTTTTGCTCTTGTTCCTTCAACCAGCGGTCAAAGAATTCTTTCTGCTGGCTCTTTTGGGGAGGGTCCGTCGGAAAGGTCGGCCGTTGCCGCAGCACGACTTCTCGGGCGACTTCTTTGCCTTTTGACCAAAGTGTCAGGTGCAATTTTGTGCCGGGCGGCTGGGCGGAAATGTATTTGACCATCTGCGTGACGCCAAAATTGGGCGTGCAAAGGTTGTCATCCACTTTGATGACTTTGTCGCCGCGAATGAGTTGTGCTTGTTGAGCGGCGGTGTTTGGCATGACTTGTTCGATCGTGATGGGCCGATAGGTAACTTTGTTTACAATCACGACTTCCTGCTGAAATCCAAGCCTGACGCCCAAGTAGCCTTTGCGTTGGTGGAATATCTGTTTAATGACGACTTCACGCATGATGTCCTGCGCGCGCAGCTCTACTTCCGGGTCGTCCTGGGTGACGTAGTGTTCCATGAGCTTGTTGAGCACAATGTCGGCATTGTCGACACCCAGCGCCCGTAAACGCTGATCGGCGTGATCGCGCTTTTCCCAGGCATCGTCGCCGAGGGCTTTAATCGCGGCGACGATTTCCGGCTCTTTTGCGGGGTCGTTCTGCGTGACAGGAGCGACAGCGGCAGGTGCGGTCGTTTGTTGGGCAAATCCGGTCCCACCCGCCAAAGATAAGAGCAGTCCACAAAGGAATGACCAGCTCAACATGGTAGGGCTTTTGTGTCGTGTCAACATATTCGGGACTATAGCGGTTCTACGTCATGAAGCCAAGGCGGAAGCAAACCAGCGCGCGTGGTCTTCAGGGCCCATAGGTTGCGTCGAACGAGATGTTTGAAGGGCGACCTGGGACGGCGTTACCCGATTCCATGGCGTCCTCGAGTTCCGCGCCGGCATCTTCGTCATTCCACCACAGGCTGAAAGCATCTTGCTCGTTTCCGAATTTCGACAGAACCGTTGCTGGCGTACCAAACTTGTTCCAGTAGACCAGCCGCGTGGCATTGATGTTCCAAAGCAGCGCGTATGGGGCATCCTTGGCGAGGATTCCGTCGATTTCTCGAACCAAATCATGGCGTGCACCAATGTCGAACATGCTTTTCTGCTGCTCGATGATGTCGTCGACGCGTGCATTCTTGAATCCGGTGATGTTATTGCCGCTCAAGCGATCGGCCTCTTTCGACGACCACATACCCTCCGGATCTTTTCTCAGCGACGCGCCCCACGCCGACCAGGTCATGTCGAAATTGAATTTATCCATGTCCTTCACCCATCCCGCCCAGTCTTTTTTCTCGATCGTGAACGAAATACCCACGTCCTTGAGGTCTTCCGCATAAATGGCCAGAAACTTGTCTGAGCTAGGGCTTCGCGTCAAAAATTTGAACGCGAACGGTCTGCCGTCCTTTTCAAGGATGCCCGTTTCGGGGTTTGCCTTCCATCCACTTTGTTTCAACAGGGCACGTGCCTGTTTTTTGTCAAACGCATAGAAGGGGTTTTTGCACGGGTGCTGGGATGAATAGAGATCTTCGAAATAGGAGCGATGTAGAAAATACTGATTGTACATCAGTGTCTTGTTCATCGACTCGCGATTGATGAGATGGCTCATGGCCTGGCGCGTGGCGGTGTCGTTGAAGGGCCATCGCCGCGTGTTCATGGCAAAGCCTTGGAATCCGATTGGGCTGAAATTTTCCACGCGCTGTTTGACGATCCAGTTTTTGTCGAACTTCTCACCCACGGCATCTTTGACCCAAATGCGGGCCGTGTAGATGGGAAAGACATCCAGGATGCCGTCTTTGAATGCCTCATAGGCGTTTTCACGCTCGGCATAAAAGCGATGGGTGATGGTGTCAAAATTGTACACGTGCGCATTACGTTTGTAGCGCCGCGCCCACCAGTCCTCGCGTCGCTGCATTTGAATGAATACGCCTTCCTTGATCTCTCCAATTTGGTAAGGGCCGGATACCACCGGAAATGCGAAGTGAACCTTGTTGAAGTCTTTGCCTTCGAACGCATGTTTTGGAAGAATCGTGAACGATCCTGCACCGCCGAGATTGCGCCAGTGCACTTCGCGTGCGGTGAAGCGCACCACGTTGGATTCCAGAACCTCCGGTCGGTGAAAGCTTTCCAGGGGAACTTTGTGAACGCCCGTCAGGTAGTTGGTGTTCATGATGGTGTCGTACGTCCACAGGACGTCCTCGGCCGTGATCGGCTTGCCATCGCTCCAGCGCGCGTGGTCGTCGATCCGGAACGTGAATGTTTTGCGGTCATCGGCAATGGACCACGTTTGCGCGAGACCGGGCCTGTATTCGGCCGTGATCGGATCGGTCTCAAGCAGGGTCTCGTACATGCTGTAAAAGGCCTGTGCGGTGAAGGAATTGTTGTCCAGTAGGTAGTTGAGACTCTTCGGGTACTGTCCGGAGAAGGCGGAGATGTTGCCGCCAGAATAGGCATCCGCGCTGGCGAGCGGGTGTGGCCCGTCCTTCCAGTCCGGTCCGGGGAAATCTTGGTCCGCGTTGGCGTACAGGGCGAAACTCAGTGTAAGGGCAACAAGGTGTTTGTACATAACTTCTCCTGGACAGCAGATCAATTGTCAAAATGGTCCAACCAGCCTAGTGGATTACGACCGGGGATTCAAGCTGGGGCACGGTTGAGGCGTTTTGGGAGCATTTGGGTATTTGGGTACTTGGGTACTTGGGTACTTGGGTACTTGGGTACTTGGGTACTTGGGTACTTGGGTATTTGGGTACTTGGGTACTTGGGTACTTGGGTACTTGGGTATTTGGGTATTTGGGTATTTGGGTATTTGGGTATTTGGGTACTTGGGTATTTGGGTACTTGGGTGTAGCGGTTATCCCTATGGAAGCCGCGGGGTCAATGAGCAGCCTTTCCTGCCCACACACCCCTACACTCACGTACTCACGCACATTCGCGCGCAATTGCCTCACGGCTTACCTTGGCTTTCGCCCGCAGGATATTCTATAGTCCGCTCATGAAAGGTGTTCGACTCGACATCCATTTGGCTGAAGCGGGATTGCTGGAAAGCCGAGAACTCGCCCAGCGCGTGATTCGTGCCGGCCAGGTCCGCGTGAACGCGCAAATGGTCGATAAACCAAGCGCCCTCGTTCGCGAAGGGGATACCTGTGAGGTGATTGCGCCGCCACGCTTTGTCAGTCGGGGCGGCGATAAACTGCTGGCCGCACTCGATGCTTTTCCTGTCTCACCAAAGGATTGCCGCTGTGTTGATATTGGTTCGTCCACGGGTGGATTCACCGACTGCATGCTGCAGCACGGTGCGGTGCATGTCGTGGATGTCGATGTCGGCAAAGGCCAACTGCACTGGAAGCTGCGCAATGACCCGCGCGTCACCGTTATGGAAGGGGTCAATGCCCGATACTTGACGCCGCAAGATCTGCCCTATGCGCCGGAATGGGCCAGCGTCGATGTCTCGTTCATATCGTTGACAAAGGTGCTACCCGCCCTTATAGACGTTCTCGCTACACAGGCCGAAATCATTACGTTGATCAAACCTCAGTTCGAAGCCGGTCGTCGGCAGGTTCAAAAGGGAGGTGTCGTACGATCGGACGAGGTACGTCAGGAGTGCATTGAGGCCGTGCGCGCTTTTGGCACCGATAGCTTGCGTTTGCGCTGGAACGGCGTCGTGGAATCGCCTGTTCGTGGACCGGCTGGGAACGTTGAGTTTCTGGCGCATTGGACGAAATCTGGAGAATCGTTGTGAAGACCATCGGCCTTTTTGCCAATCCGCAGAACACTCGTGCCCCCGACGTCGTCGCGCGCATCGAAAAATCAGCCGCAGCCTTGGGCATGTCCATTTTAGCGGATACGCAAACCGCGGCGATGTCGGCGTCGGCGCCCACCTTACCCATCGCGGAAATGCCCGGCAAGGTGGACGTACTTCTCGCCTTAGGGGGTGATGGGACCATGCTGCGCGCTGTGCGTGAGCTGAACGGGCAGGATCTTCCTGTGATGGGCTTGAATATCGGCAGCCTCGGGTTCATGACCAGTGTTGCTGAAGACAGTCTCGAGCGTGCCATGGCGTGTTTGGCCGCGGATCAGTATATGACCAGCCCGCGCTCGATGATCGAATGCGAGGTTGTGTCATCAGATGGCGATGCCAAGACACATGTTGGATTGAATGACGTGGTCATGCAGGGAGTGATGTCGTCGCGTGTGGTGACGCTGAACATGACGATTGACGATGAGCAGGTCGCCTCCTACGTTTGCGACGGATTGATTGTCGCAACCCCGACAGGCAGTACAGGGCATTCGCTCTCGGCGGGCGGGCCTATTATTATGCCCGGTACGCGTGCACTGGTCGTCAGTGTGATCTGCCCGCATTCATTGAGCGCTCGACCGCTGGTCATCTCGGATGATCATCAACTGGCGTTCACGTGCCCAGACATGCCCAAACGTGGCGTGCAGATTTCCATTGATGGCCAGGTGGAGCAAACCATGGGGGAGGGCGATCGCGTTTTCGTGAAACGCTGTGCGCAGGATATCCGGTTCATTCATTTGCCGGACTATTCGTACTTCCCCGTCCTGCGCCAAAAGCTCGGATGGCGCGGCTCGCACGTTTAATCCGATGCCTTACGCGTTGCGTTGTTCCCATGCCAGTCGGGCCGCTGTGTAGACATCCGTGAGCGAAACGCCGTGCTTGCGCGCGCAGGCGCGGCAATCCTCGAATTCAGGCGCGACCGTAAGATCATGCGAATGACGGGATCCTATTTTCATGCGGACCTCACCGTAGGCGGTGCTGACCGTTTCGTGGCGTCGATCGAGCAGCGTGCGGGTGACGTCGTACGCCCGAATGCCAAAGGTTGAGCCTTCGGTGAAAATGATGTCCTCTAGCGATGATTTCTGATCGGCATGGCATAGCACAGAAAGTTGCACGCCCGGACGCTGCTTCTTCATCTGGATGGGAGTCACGAAAACGTCCAGGCTGCCCGCAGCGCGCAACTGTTCAGTCAGATCACCCACGGCTTCTGGCGTCATATCATCGAGATTGCACTCCAGCATCACGCAGCTGTCCTGAACGTCGTTTTCCTTCGTCGCCGTGGTGAGATGCGTGGCTCGAATGTAGTTTGCGCGTGTTGTGAGCGTCTTGTGTCCAAAACCGTTGCCTGCACCGATGACGGTGTGTTCACACGAGGCAGACGTCAAGGGACGTTCGATCACCCATGTCGTCAACAGTGCCGCGCCGGTCGGCGTAATTAATTCGGTGGGTTCTTCCGTCTGTACCGTCTTGAAACCCTTGAGCAGTTCGACGGTGGCAGGCACCGGCACCGGCATGACGCCGTGGGCGCAGGTAATAGTTCCCGTACCGACGGGGAGCGGACCGATGCGGACCGCATCGATGTCGAGCAATTCGAGCGCGAAGCAGCAGCCAACAATGTCGATGATCGCATCAATGGCACCAACCTCATGGAAATGTACCGATTCGGCCGAATGCCCATGCACGCGGCCTTCGGCTTCGGCGAGTCGGCGAAAGACGGATTCGCTGAGCGCTTTTGTCGAGTCGCTGACGGGCGCCTGCTGAATGATTTTACACACGTCCGAGAGATGACGGTGGGGCAGGTGATCCCCTTCATCGTGGTGAACTGTGACCAGCGTGCCATGTTGGCCGTGTTCGCCTTTCGCTTCGATCGAAATTTCTGTTGGCTCAATGGCTAGTCCATGCAGGGCCTCTAGCAAGGGCTCGCGTGGTGCGCCGAGATCAATGAGGGCGCCCAGCAACATGTTGCCGCTGGCGCCGCCGACGCTGTCGATTCGGAGAATGTTCAATGTAAGGAGTCCTTTGGTTGGGCAACACTTTGCCGATTGATACGTGTCGCTGCGACAGCGGCACCAAATCCATTATCGATGTTGACGACGGTGATTCCTGACGCACACGAATTAAGCATGGCGAGCAGAGCGGTCACACCGCCGAAGCTTGATCCGTATCCCACGCTGGTCGGTACGGCGATGACGGGGCAGTGCATCAGCCCACCCAGGACCGAAGGCAACGCGCCTTCCATTCCGGCCACGGCGATGACCACCGTAGACGCTTCTAAATCAGGGAGGCGCGCGAGAAGGCGGTGTAGACCCGCCACGCCGACGTCATGCACGCGGACGACATACGCGCCCATAAATTCTGCTGTCGCTGCCGCTTCTTCTGCCACGGGCATATCGGAGGTCCCCGCGCAAACGACGGAAATGTGACCGATGGGTGAGGGCGGGGTCTGTTGACGTGTGATCAGTTGGGCCTGCTCGTTGTACACAGCTGCGGGAACAACGGCGCGCACCGCGTCATAGGCGTCGGGCGACGCACGTGTGGCCAGCACGTCCTGGCCCGCGTCATCGAGCGACTTGGCAACGGCGGCAATCTGACCGGGCGTCTTGCCGGGGCAGTAGATGACTTCCGGCATGCCGCAGCGGCGTTGGCGGTCGAGATCGACGCAGGCAAACCCAATATCGTCCTGCGTTGGCGCGAGTCGAGTCAATGCCTCTGAAGCCGACAATGTGCCGTTTTCTATCTGTTTTAAGAGCTGAGCGACGTCGGAAGCATTCATGCGGAGTCTCGGAGAGTTGCAAAAGGTCCACACCATCGTGCTGTCCTTCGCGCGTGGCGTCAAGCCGTGTTTAGCTTTCTGATTCAATGCGGATTGTGCTATAGCAGTGCGCCATATGAGCTTGGAACCAAATCACAGCGACGAATTTACGGTTGGCGCCTATGCGGGACAGATGCGCGCGGATGTCGATCGTGAATCACTGCTGGCTTGGGCCGCTGACATCGCGACACACGTGCGGGCCAATGACGTTGATGTCATATCGGATGGACGAAACCGCAATGTTCGTGTGAATGCGACCATTGGTGGCGTCCGCCGGGATCTGCTTGTGAAATCATTTGGACGTGAATCGCCGCTGCGTGATCGGTTGCGTCGGGCGCGCGGATCAAAAGCGCGCTGCACATGGGGCGCCGCCGCGCATCTCCTCAAGCACAAGGTGCCAACACCCCGTCCCGTATGTTTTCTCGAACGCACGGAGAATGGCTGCGTTGTTGAGAGTTATTTTGTTTCCGACTTTCTGACCGACTCGATCAGTTTCACGGACGCACTTGTTGAACTGTTTACGGGCAACCCACAATGCGTCGCCTTTATGGATCTCCTTCAGCACGTCGCCGAGTCAATTCGGCTGATGCATGCGTCCGGGTTCCTACATAATGATCTGGGAAATCAAAATATCTTGCTGCAGCGGGACGCGAGTGGCGCGTGGACGACGGCCGCTTTTATCGATCTTAATCGTGGACGCATCCTGCCAGCGTTAACCGCGCAGCAGCGTGCTCGTGATCTCTCGCGCATCTATCTGCCTTCCGATTTCCTGCGCGTGTTTAATGAAATGTACTATGGGGATGTCCCGCCCAAGGCGTTTCTGGACTGGGAGCGTCGCTATCGTAAGCGCTTCGCGCTACACACGCGAACGCGCGCATGGCGACATCCTGTTCGTACCGCTCGGCAACGCCGTGACGGGGATACAGGGGAGGGGCCCTATCCGTCCGAGAAAGACATGTGGGTATGGGATGAAAAGTCTGCGCAGGCAGTCAACGTGTTGCGCTCACGTGATCGCCATCGCTATTATCCGCTCGCCAAAAGCGTGCTTCCCGCTTGGGCTACGCTTAAGCACATCGTGCCCGTTTGGCGCGCCTATCGCGCATTGCGGGAGACGTGCTACACGCAAGAAATTGATATGCGGAACCGCATCGGGCTGGGCGTCGACCCGCGACCGGATACGGTAGATCGTCAAGACGCCCTTCTGGATGCGCTCGGCAACCCGCCCGTCCTTTTGCGCCTGTATCATCATGAAACGCAGGAGCAGTGGGCCTTTCGCGTGGAAACCATGTCGACGTGGGCCGCAAAGGGACGCCGTGTCGCTGTCGTCATCGTTCAGGATCGTCACGCGGTGCTGGCACCGGAGCGTTGGGCCGACTTTGTGCGCCGTTCGGTTGAGGCGTGCGCGTCATTTGCGACGTTCGTTGAAGTTGGCCACGCCATCAATCGCGTTAAGTGGGGCGCTTGGGACCTAAATGAATGGGCGGCATTGATGTCGCCGTTGATTGAACTCGCTGAGCGCTTTCCGGCCGTGCGGCTGACGGGACCAGCTGCCATCGATTTTGAATACCCGGTCGTTTTGGGTGCACTCGAACGCCTTCCTGAATCCATACGATATCACGCCCTTTCTCATTTGCTCTACGTGGATCGTCGCGGGGCGCCGGAGAACAAGCAGGGACGATTCGATACGCTCGAGAAAGTGACGTTGGCGCGTGCCATGGCGCGCACGGCGCATCACTGTGACGATCGACTCATCGTGTCGGAGGTGAACTGGCCAATCGCGGGAACCGGCGAATATTCGCCAGTGACCTCGCCTTATGAGTCCCCTGGGCCGCGCTACAACGATCCCAATGTCAGCGAAGATGAATATGCGGACTACATGGTGCGCTACTTGTGTATCACCTTGTGCTCAGGCATGGCGGAGCAGGTCTATTGGTGGCGATTGGTGGCGCGGGGATTTGGTCTTGTCGACGACGCGGACCCGATAGTATGGCGTGAACGGCCTGCCTTTTACATGTTACGTCATTTTCTGTCGCGCGTAGGTGAGAGTCACTTCGTGCGGATGCAGTCCATTGCGGACCCCCATGATGGCGTCGATGTTGTGTTTGTTTTCCGACCCGAAACGGGTCAACCGTTTGCCTTGGCCTATACGACGGGAAAACAGCCACACGCATGGGCAGCGGGGGAACGTTTTGGTTTGACGGCAACGTATGCGGAAGACGCCTTTGGTGAGCCTCTCGACCTGACGTCATTGGCCCTGAGCGGACGCCCCGTCTACCTATCCGTCGCTACGTAGACTGTCGAGAACAGAGCCACGCATCGCGATGCGCGTCGCAAACGCCGTCCAGAGTAGTCCATTCAGAATGACGGCCAGCAAGGTGAACCCAAGGGATTTAAGCGGTAGCGCCGAGGCCTGCGTTGTGAGCGTGGGCAGTAGGGCCAGCAATGCGGCGATGACGCCGACGAGAATGCCCGACGAAAGTAGCAAGGCGTGCTCGCCAAAAATCATTCTCCAGAGCTGTGCGCGACTGTACCCCAATGCGCGTAGCATCGCTAATTCGGGTCGCCGCTCAAGGACGTTGCGTAGAACGACAATGCCGAGTCCGACGCTTCCCAGGAGAAGGCCCAACGCGCCCAGTGCCTGGAAGATGGCTAAATAGGTGTTCTGCAGCGCGTTGAATTCGTTCAGGCGTGTGACGCTGGACTGAAGCGCAATGCCGTTGTGACGGAAGCCGCTGTTGAGTGACGCCGTGAAGGTGTCAGCGTCGGTGCCGGGGGCGTCGATCAAGAGCATGCGATACCCCGCCGCATTCGGGTGCCGTCGCAGAAACTGCTTTTCTGACATCACGAGGCCGCCTTGAAGCATCGAATTCTTTAATCCGCCGACGATGACGAGTTCGTAGGTCTCACCGTTCGCGTCGACCATCGGGATCGTGTCGCCCAGATTTTTGCCCAGAGAATACAGAATAGAATTATGGTCGCCGATAACGGGAACACGATTGGGGCCGAGATCCAGCATCAGCATCGACCAAGGTGTCTGCTTGATGTCTTCGTGGTCCTTCTTGATTTCGCTAGAGATGCTCAGAAACGTGAAACGTCCGTGGAGTTGATTCGGGTCGATACCCCATAGACGCGGTTGCTGGGGACGGTTAAGATTGAGGCAGCTGGCTTCGTCGCCTTCCGCAACGCGGACCTGCGTGTAAATGGCGCCTGCCGGTGTTGCTATTCCAATGCTGTTTTGGACGGCGGAATCATTCAGGTCACGCAAAACGGGTGTGGTCAACTGCGCCACGTATGCAAATCCGCCCGTGCCTGATTCTCGCGATGCGGCATCGAGCGTGGCGTCCAAGCGATGCGCACTTACGGCGAATACCATAAATGTGCCCGTGGCCAGCAAGGCGAGCGTTGCAAGGCTGCGTCGTGTTTGTCTGGCTAGCCCGCGCAAACAAAGTGCGCGCAAAGACAGCGTTTGTGTCGAGACTTGCCGAGCCAGACGTCGCAGTCCGACGTGACAGAACCATAGGATGGCAACCAGAAGCAGCATGCCGGCCCCAAAGAAGCGAGGACCTTGTTCAGCAACGGGCGCCGAGCGGGCCTGATACGTGAGTGCAACGGCCGCCAAGGAAAGCAAGCAGGGCAGGGCGATTGCGGGAATCCGTCGTTTGCGTTCACGCGTTCGTTGTTCAGTGGGCACGTCCTTCAATAAGGCTGTTGGCGTGAGACGACTCTGGCGCTTGAGGACGATCCAAATCGTCATTAGGGCGACGGCAATGCTGGCGACGGTCGCGATGGCTAGCGAGGTGGGTTCTGCGTGATACACAAGAACGGCATCACCGATGGTTTGACGCCAGGTCGTTTTTAACTGATGGAGCAGAATGCGTGTGTAATGCGTTCCCAGTAACAGGCCCAGCGCGGCCGCCAAGGTCGCCTGAAATAGGCCTTCTCGGAGGAACTGATTCTTGAGCGCCTTTGCGGTGAACCCCGTCGCGCGCAGCAGGCCGGATTCGCGACGACGACTTTCCACGTTGAAAGCAAACAACATCGCCGACAGAAGCAATGCGGCGACAACGAGGAAGAAGCTGAAGGATATAAACAGCTCGCCGAAATTCATGGCGTCGGCGCTGGCTTGAAGCGCCTGTTCACGAACCGCGGCCACGTGCACGCCAAGGCGCGCGGGACGCATTGTCGAGGAAATGGTGTCCGCAAGGACCGCTTGCTGGTGACTGTCGCTTGGGTATCGAACCGAGGTTAGCGATCCATAGCGGTTCTGCCATAGCGTTTGACCTGTAGGGAGGGCAATGAAGGCTTTCGGTGTGCCTTTGTGGTCATCCCAATAGGTTTCGTCCTGATCACGAATCCGATCGAGCACGATCGGAAAGCCGGGTTCCCATTCGCGGCAGTTTTCCGAGTCGGAAATGCCAGGTAGGTCGGGCATCAAGGTCGCATCGCCGGCGAGCCCGGTCATCGCAACGACGGCAGCGACTGTGAAGTCGTGTTCGCGCTCCTCGAGACGCCGTTTTTCGCCCATGATGTAATAGCGCAAGGTCAGGGTGTCGCCCGCCGATGCGCCAAGGTCTTGCGCCAGCCAGGTGTTAATCAGAATGTCATCCGCGCTGAGGTCATGGCCGGCGAATGTCTGCGGTGGAACCGCGCTGACCATGGAATAGGGCGTTGTATTCGTGCCACGGCGGATGCTGTTGACGAAATAGGTCAGAACGGGAAGCGCGTCGTTATCAGCGGCCGTCGCCGCGGCGACAACGTGAGGTGCCAGAAACACGCGATGGCTACGTAAATCCCACTGTTTCACTTCGGGCGCTTCTTGCAGTTCGAGTTGCGCGTCGTCAAGCGTCCAGATGGTATCAACGGCCGCTTCAACCATCGCTGATGTCAATGCGTTGTCCTCGTCTGCGCCCACCAAAATGAGATTAGCGCGCGCCGGGAGGGCAACGGTTTCTTGGAGCGTTTCCAATGGAACGAAGACGGTGTATGGCGACGCCTGATCGGCGCGAAGGCTGAATCGACCAAATGTTTCGTTGGAGGCGCTGTTCGCAATGGTGATGCGCAGCGCGACGGTGGCATCTTCCTCGCTGGACATGAGCGCGTCCTTTGGGATGGCACTCGGTTTGTCGATGCGCAGCACAATGGTGTCGCCATCCTTTAAATCCAGTTGTCGTGCCAAGCGCTCGTTGACGAGCGCGTGCTCGGCGTTGGGGGGACGCGCTCCGGATGCGGATAAATCCCAGAAGCGCGCATCAACGCCGAGGATCTGAACCGCGTTTGCACGTTGCTGCGTCTCTGGGTGGGAGGCGCTGCCGTTGAGGTGCATGACGGGTGCGCAGGGCGCGTTCAGCGTTTCGGCCATGCGATCGGCAAGTGAGGCCGTGAAAAAGCGTTCGCCACCAAGCAGTGCAAAATGTGTGGCCCCAATACGCTGCAAGGCTGTCTGTCGTAAACTGTGCATAACGGAGTCACCGATGATCAGGGATCCGGTAAGTACAATGGCTGCGACCGCTAAGCCTGCGGTGACGGACAGCTGGGTGCGCCAATGCATGCGCACGCTCTTAATGGATAAGGTCCAGCGATTCATTTCGTTTGCTCAGTTATTGAGATGCGTCTGCAAGCTGGCCGTTGTGCATGCTCAACCTGCGTGTCGCACGTTCAGCCAGCCGGGTGGAGTGGGTGACCATCACCAGTGCGATGCCACGCTCTTGTTGCATTCCGAAAAGTAAGTCACTCAGCGTGTCGGCATTGCGTTCATCCAATGCGCCCGTGGGCTCATCCGCCAGAATGACCTTGGGCGTATTGATTAGGGCCCGTGCGACAGCAACGCGTTGGCATTCGCCGCCGGAAAGTTGGGCGGGCCGGTGTGACTGGCGGTCCAGCAGGCCAAGCTCGCGCAACAAGGCTTCTGCGCGCGCGGCATCCTCCTTTGTTGGCGTGCGTAGGGGCAGAAGGGGGACGAGGACGTTTTCCAGAACGCTCAGCTGTGGCAGGAGGTAGTGGTTTTGAAAAATGAAGCCAAGCGTCGTGTTTCGTAGCGCGGAGATTGCCGAATCATTCAGCGTTGATAGATCGTTGTCGTTGATCGTGACATTTCCGCTGCTGGCCTGATCGAGGGCACCCATGATGTGAAGCAGTGTGCTTTTTCCTGACCCGGACGGTCCGGCAATTGATGTGCTCGTGCCAGCTTCGATGTCTAGGGATACGCCGCGAAGCACGGCCAGCGCGTCCTTTGTACCCGGGGCGGCGTAGGATTTTGTCACCCTGTTGAGGGCGATGATTGGATTCATGGTGTTGCTCCTGTCGTGTCGTCGCGTCGAATCCAGCGTCGGGCTTTAAGTTCATAGCGCGGCAAGGTGTCGATGGGCACGCTCTGCACGGGGATTCGCAATGCTAAGGCATCGCGTAGATCGCGACTCAGTGATTCGCTGGCCTGCGCCGGATCAGGGCAGGCGGTGTGCCATTCGACGCGAATCGATAAATCGCGCATGGCGTCGGATTCGTTGATTTCGACTTGATATTCGACCACATGTGGTGCGGCGCGCACGATGTTCTCGATGGCGGTCGGGAATACATTCACGCCACGTATGATGACCATGTCGTCGACCCGGCCTAGAATGCCGCCTAACAGAAATAGGGCGCTGGGTTCGTTGTCATTGATCGTCATGCGTTGTGCGCGTACGAGATCGCCGGTTCGGTAACGCAGCAAGGGGGAGCCGGTGCGCTCAAGCGTGGTCAAGACAAGTTCTCCTGTTTCGCCTGGTGCGACATGCGTTCCCGATTCTGGGTCGATGACTTCGGCCAGATAGGCCGATTCCATGACGACGAGATTGTCGGGGTGATTGTACGGTTGATAGGTGACGGGTCCAACTTCGGTCATGCCGTGGTGGTCGATGATGTGCGCGTTGCCCCAAAGTTTCGAGATTGCGCTGCGTGTTGCTGGGATGCATCCACCGGGTTCGCCTGCCACGATAATACGCTGCACAGCCAGATCGGCGCCTTTCGGCGCGCAGGTCATGCCCTTCGCGCGTGCGGCTTGTCCCATGTGAATCGCATACGTTGGGGTGCAGCACAGGGTGTCGATGCGCATGTCAGCCATGAGTGAAAGGCGCGCATCTGTGCTCAGCCCGCCGCCGGGCACGCAGAGCCCGCCGAGTTGCGTGGCGGCATCGAAGGCGGTCCAGAAACCAAGGAAGGGGCCGAAGGAGAATGCGAAAAACAGTCGGTTGTGTGCGGTGATGTTGGCGGCGTCGTAGACCTGTTTCCAATTCTCGAGCATGGATTGCCAGGAGGCACTGGTGTCGAGCCAGATTCTGGGGGCACCCGTGGATCCGCTGGTTCTGGAAAAGCGCGTGTAAGCGTCTATGGAAAACGTCAGGTTGCTGCCATAGGGTGGTCGGCGCTCCTGGTCTGCGACCCAAGCGTCGCGGGTGGTGAACGGCATGTGTGAGCAGAATAATTCGGGTGTGATTGTTTCGCCCAAAAGGCCGGCGTCCTTCAAGGTGCCTTGATAGAAGAGATTCGAAGGCGCAATGGTGTCGACCAGTGCCTGCAGCTTTTCTGTCAGTCTGGCATAGGCCGACGAGTCGGTGGGTAGCAAGGGCGCGGAGTCGGGTTGTTTCATCTTATGTATTGGGGGGGGTGTGCGGCGATATTGCTGGAGTCGGCGAAGGGGCCTTGGTTCCAGGCGCTGGTTTGTAGAGCGTGACGAGCAGGCCACCTGTAATTGCCAGCACCATACCGATAAAGAACGGGATGGGGACCGACTTGAGGCCGCCTGCCGGTGGGTGCAGGCTCATGGCGATGACCGCGTTCACGACGGGCGCGCCCGCAAAGATGATCGACATGACCACGGCGGGCTTACCGTTCGCCCCGAATGCGAGCAGCACGCAGAACGCACCGACGGCACCGACGATACCAGCGGCCAGCGACCAGGTCATGCCGGCGCGTGTAAACGACATGTCGGAGCCGCGCACGAGCAGCATGACGAGGGGGGCGAGAACGGCAATGAGGACGTAGGCAACGCCGACAAAAAGAAACGCTTTGTAGCGTCCGTTTTCTGCGTCCTGCATGTGCACTTGGCCGGTGTGCAAGCAAACCCCGTACAGGCCCCAGGTCAGCACCGTCATTAATGCGAACGTCAGCCACATCATTCCGCCTGATTCATTTCCGCTCATGTTTCAATCCTTTGTTACAACGTCGAAGATTCGTAAAGAGACTAAGCCTCACGGAATTGACACCCGGAGTCAATCGCGGAGCGCCTCGGATGTTGTGGAAATTTGAGCCTTGGAAAAGTGGTTCACCACCCGCTGCGCTTGAGACACGGGGGCACGGAGGGGGGAGAAGGGAAGATTAACCACAGAGGTCACAGAGGACGCAGGGAAGAAGTATATATTACGAGAATCCGTCCGCGGGGGCACCCCGCGGACGGATTCTCGTAATCTTACCTCTGCGTCCTCTGTGACCTCTGTGGTTAATATCTTCTCCGTGCCTCCGTGTCTCAAGCGCAGCGGGTGGTAAATCTTATCCTTTACCCATCGTCTATACCGGTCAGCGGCGACAGATCTCGGTATAGGTCGCCAGCATCCGCTCGGCCATGGTCGCGACCGCGAATTCGCGCAGGGCGAAAGCGCGACCTGCGTGGCCGAGGCGCGCGTTCAGCTCGGTGTCCTGCAGGACGGTTTGCCATTGCTGGGCAAGGTGTTCGGCGTCGCCGGGGCGATGCAACAGTCCGCCTCCCGATGCGGCGACAATTTCAGGAAAGGCGCCACGGTCCGGTTGTACGACGGGAACGCCGCTAAGCAGGGCTTCGGCCATGTAGAGGCCGAAGGCTTCGTCGTAATCGGC
>JBLHHU010000033.1:0-19789 GCA_047615735.1 Kiritimatiellia bacterium
AAGGGGGTATGTCCTTCGCTCAAGCTGGTGCCATATGTTGTGCTCGTGGCACACACACCGTCTCACGGGTGATGTGCGGCAAGATTCGTTGAAGTTCTCGGCAAAGTTGACGGATTAGTTACTATCGAAGTAGTTTGCGAGGCAGGTTGACGTCGAAGGAGAGTCTGAATGCCCAAACACCATCGAGAACTTTGCCGTCAACTCCCCCGGAACTAACTCCATCGTCAACTTTGCCGAGAACTACTCCGAACGGTTCGCAGTGATGCTCTGAGATGAGAAACACCACATGTTGCGGGTACTGGAGTCAAGGGCATACCCCCTTCCCCTGCATCCCAAGCACGCAACGTCTGAATATCGGGGCAATGCCCGAATGGCAAGCGTTCAAGCCAGGCTTAGTTCAAACAACACCATTTTCTCCTATTCCAATATTGCGATAAGAACGAAGCCGTAGATTCTCATTACGTTTCAATTAGGCCTATTTGGAACTATATTTCCAAAACGTTTAATCTTCTCACTTGTAATAAGTGCGAATCATTTTTGACAATGCAACAAACTAAACCACTTCGGCTGGATCATTTATGACAATCGACGAGTCACTATTGAGAAAACTAAATTGTTTTAATGTCTTTTTACTATATAATTCGACTTCTTGTAAAATTTTGCGCAAATCTGGCATGCAGGCTGCTTAATAAGCCATCGTACTCACAACAATGGGCATCACGCAGCCCAAACCACCACAAGGAGGAAATGCGATGACTAAAGCAAGTAAAAAGAGTGGTTTCACACTCGTCGAAATCATGATCGTGGTTGCCATTATCGGTCTTTTGGCCGCGATTGCTATCCCATCATTCATTAAGGCTCGTACTGAGTCGCAGACTAAATCCTGCATCAACAACCTGCGCATTCAGGACGCTGCCAAAGAACAGGCTGCTATTGAACAGGGTTGGGCTACCGGCCAGCCGATAGGTTCAGGCAGCGGCGAAGAAACAAACGCACTTGAGTACGTTAAAGGCGGCGCCGTTCCTAACTGCGCTGCAAACGGCACCTACACTTGGGGCAACGTTGGAGTTGATCCCGAATGCACGATTACAGGCCACACCCTGTAATCTGCCGCAAGTAAAACTAAAAAAGGAAGCAGTGCTTTTGCGCTGCTTCCTTTTTTTTTGTCGTGACGTCGCGCTCCTACCCCGCCCATGCACACGCGATGTTTACGAAGACACCCGATTACTCTGGTGCGCAGTCGATTGGGGCCGGATTAAATATCAAGGATCCGGCTGGCGGAATCATCGTCGTCGCTGCCTTCGAGATACTGACGGGTTTTGTACTCATTGACCTTGTTGAGTCGTTTGAGGATTGACGCAATTTCGTCCATGGCATCAACACAGCGATCCACGATCCGTTCGGTTTCGGCGTCGGCCGAAGCAAGCTTCTCCTTAAGGAACTGTAGATTCCCAAGAAGAATCGTTGCCGGTTGGCCAACATGGTGGCAGGCAGCACCTAAAGACTCAATCATCACGCGGCGACGCTCGGAAACGCGTTCGGATTCTTCAGCGCGCATTCGGTCACTCAGATCCAGAATCGATAAAACGAAACCTATGGGTTCGCCGTCGGAATTTCGGTTGCGGGCCCCGGTCACCTGAACGTGGAATGCCTCACCGTCTGCACCCATCCCCTGCATGTCACCCTGCCAGGAACACGAATCATCTTCTGTCAGCGCATCAAACATCCCGTCAACGAGATCCGGTTCAACCATCAGGCTCCGTAATGCTTTGCCCAACAACTCCGCTTCATCACAACCCCACATTTCAGTGACGCGAGGGTTTACAAAATCGAGATCCCCGCTATTGGTTGTAATGGCAATACCACTGCCACTATTCTGTATGGCGCAGTGCTCCGTGATGAGCATTTCTTCGGCCTGTTTACGAATCGTGATATCGCGCACAAAGAAACAGAGATGGGTGTCATCCAGCTCGAGGCGACTGACGGCGATTTCGGCGGGGAAATAGGAGGCATCGCTGCGCATACAGTAAGCCTGAATGAGTGCGTGCTGCGTTAATTCCAAGTTCTCACACAAACTATCAATCAGCCCGGAATCCGCACCGCTAATCACGTCAAATACGCTCATCTGGCGAAAAGCGTCGATTTCAAACTTCAAAAAGTCGATCGCGCGTTGATTGACATCGATGATTTCGCCCTGCATATCGATGATGATTGCGGCATCATACAGGCCCTGAAGCAGGTGTTGGTAAAATGAGTTTCCCTCGCCCACGTTCGACACGATTCGAGGCTTGTTAAGGACGGGGCGTTGCGGGCTCGTTTTGAGAACGGGTTTTCGTCCTCGCTGCTTGTCCGGTTTCACGGGCACATCCGGAATCAGGTCGATCCGCATCGTCCTTGAAAACTTATCCTGCTCAGACATCTTTCGTCACTTTCGTACAAATGAAAAAATAAAAAATTTGACACAACGTGGTTAACAATTTATTTCAGGCAACTAGCACCTTTGCGATCAAGTTAACGAATACCCAAAATTTCCTTTATACTCAATGCATATTGTAGCGCAGCACCAATGGATGTTGCAACCTACGGCTCAGTTTTTTAATTGTTTATTACTTGTATTGCACACATCTTGCTCATAGTCTTACTGCAACGTATTAAAGAACTTACATGAAGTCCGCACTGGAAATCATAGATCGGTTTAAGCGAGGACCACGTGACATTGTCGGGATCGACATTGGCACGACGGCAACCAAGGTTGTTCGTATTCGAACGACTGGCTCAGAAACCACCGTAATAGGGGCAGCGATTCTTCCCGTCGTGGAACTTTCGGCTTACCTTAATGGCGAAGAAGTGCCTTCCTTTATCGTTCCACCCAAGCTCAAGGCACGGTCCGTTGCCATCGCATGCACAGCACAATCGGCCGTTGTCAAGCTACTCAGTTTTCCGGGAGCCTTCGATGATAGAAACGCAGGCAAACTGGTCAGAAATTTAGGATTGGATGATCCTGATCGGTTTCGAATTGGCTTCAAAGTGGTTACCGAGGGGCAAGGTCGTCAGGAATCGCGGATTTTAGCGGTAGCTATTCCCGAAGTTGAAGCGGCCATTCCCGTGAAGCTATTTCCTAGCGGCATTCCGGCACCAAATTCCATCGAAGTATCAGGACTGGCATCGATGTCTGCTTTTCTTAAAACGGCCACCGAGCATAGTGACGGTGGCCTTGGTGTGATTGAGTTTGGCGCGACCACAAGTACGTACGCCCTTTTTAACCGCGGCGTGTTGGCCTTGGTTAGACGCTTCAGTTTTGGATCCAACATGTTACTCGAAAAAGTGGCCCAATCACTTGGTGTCGATGTTGAAACGGCACAAGGCATCGTTTCCGACGGATCTTTTGATATTTCGGCCGCTGTTTCCGATGTCATGCAGCCACTTATCAAACAACTCATGGTATCGCGTGATTTTGTTGAACGACGCGAGAACTGTCGTATCACGCAAATGTATGTATCGGGCGGCTTGGCCAACTCACATGACTCGCTCAACAGCCTGCGCCAGGCCATGGATCTGGAAGTTCATTTTTGGAACCCGTTTGACGGTCTAACGGTTGCGAAGGACGCAATCGGGAGTGAGCTGACTGGCCGCGAGTGGCAATTCTCTGCTGCAATCGGAGCTTGCCTAGCCACCTTCGAGGAAACATGAACCTTCGCGTCGATCTAATTTTGCCTACAGAACAGCGCAGCGGAAATCCGGTGAGCGCGAAATCGCTTGGACGCATGGCCGCAATCATTCTACCCCTGATCGTCGTCGGCATCGTTGCAAAAATCGTGTGGACAGGTATTCAGGCAGAACGCGATTTCAACACGCTCAAACAAGATCTTGAATTGACCAAACCCGTCCATGCCCATGCCGTCCAGTTGATGGAAACATTTAAGGTCAATCGCGAGGTCAAAAACGAATTAACGTACTGGGCTTCATCACGACTCACGTGGCACGAACAGATTCTTGGGTTAATGCAAATTGTTCCGACCAATGTCCAACTAAAGAGTTTCCGAGCCTCAGAAAAGCTCAATCTGATCAACGACAAAACGCCAGGGCGCCAAATTACGCTCAACATGAGCGGACGTGCCGTGAATGCCGACGCCGAAGAAAGCGTTAAGTTCCTTGTCGAACAACTCAGGAACACAGCGCCGTTTGGGTATGGCGTCATATCAAATGTCGTGATGGATGGCCGTGCCGATGTATCACCCGGAGCAGCTCCGACAGATCGCACCTTCGAAATTAGATGCACATACTTTACGAGGGTGTTCAAATGAGCCTCCCCAAAGATCCCAAAGAGCGCCTTAAAATATTTATCCTTGCTGCCGTCATGGGCCTGACGGCCACCGCCGTCATCATCATGTTTGTTGTTAAACCCAAAATTCAGCGCAAAGCCGAGATTCTAGAAGAACAAGCACTGATCGAGAATGAACGGAGTCGCGCACGCAAAGGCATTGCCCAAATGATTCAAGGCCGCGCGAATAATCACCTGGTTCTAAAAGAGTTGGTCGAACTCTCAGGCCACGGCGAGCACATCATTCATCCTAGCTTTGGAAGAAACTATCTACTGGTTGCAAAAGCGATTCTTCAGAAACACGCTGCGACTGCTAAAGTGGAAATGGACATTTCCGAGCGAGGATTCAGCGTCGCGCCCCGCAGCAAGCGCTCAACCGATCGCTCGATGATCAAATACTATAACATTAAGATTAATTTAAGGAATGCAGGGCTACATGATCTGCAGCGCTTCATAGACACGTTGGAAAAAGGAAGTCCATACTTAAATATTGCCGAAGTAACCGTGAATGCGAGCGACAAAAAACCCGGCGCGCACAGCATTGAAATTCTTGTGCAATGGCCCGTCTGGGCAGAGGCAAACACCCCAGCGAATTTGCGAGCACAAGTTGACGAGATGAACAAAATGTCGGCCGGTTCGACGAAGCAACGCGCAAAGATACAGACGCCATGATGAAGCAACGACATACCGCATTACTGATTTTGATTATGTGCTTTGCGAGGGCAAGCCTTCTACCTGCTCAGACCACGCCACCCGTGTCGGAGGCAGCCGTTGGCGAAGATCCCAATGAGCAGCCAAAATCAAGGGACCCCTTTTGGCCCGTCGGCTGGAAACCCGCACCTAAGGTCGTAGACGAAGGCGGCACGGTCGGCCCGACATTTAAACCCAAATGGGCCGCGATCTTTCGTAGCATCCAAGTCACCAGCATTGTGGAAACCTTTAACAAGGGTGAATACATTGCGACCGTCAAAGGTTTCGGAGTTGTAGAAAAGGGAGATGTCCTCTCCGTTAAGTTAGACGGATATATTTACCAAGTTTTGATCGACGATATTACAAACAAAGGGATCGTACCCGCAAAGAAAAGTGTCGCTGAAAGCAAGTAGCGTGAAGCAACATAAGGAGTCATCATGAAACACACAAATGCCATAAACACTGTCTTGGCTACGGCGCTATTTCTCCTGATGGTTTGCCTCTGCGAAACGAGCATGGGTCAGCAGCCACCGCTAGGGGCCACCCCTGTCGCGAACGATGCTGCAACGAATAATGATAGTGCTGCCAAAATCGACGACATGGCGGATGATGATTCCTCATCTGTTGCGCAAATCATACCGCTCGCCAATTCTGCGTCATTAAACTCTTCTGTTGATCGTGATGATGATCTCATCAACGTTTCCGTGGAAAACGAAACGCTTGAAAACATCGTCAATATGTTTACGCGCATTTCCGGAGCCAATATCGTCACATCGTCATCGGATCTTGTAGGAACGGTAACCGTAAACCTACGCGGTGTGGATTGGAAAAGTGCATTGAGCGCCATTCTGGATATTCACGACCTTGCCCTGACAGAGCAGTTGCCTGGATCGGAAGTGTACACCATTGTCCCTAAACCAAGCGGCGAAGCAATCCCCTTGATCGTGGACACCATTTTCCTGCACTTTACGACGGTTCCTGAAATTCAGCCCATCCTCAGTTCCATGCTTTCGGTCTCAAACGCGTCCATTTCGGCATTTTCGTCACGTAATGCCCTCGTCATTCGCACCAGTGAAGCGAACATGCGTCAACTAAAGTCGATGGTCGAAAGCATGGATGTCCCCGGTGAGCAAGTTGTCGTGGAAACCAAGTTTATTGAACTCAGTGATAGCGCATCCTCACAGATCGGCATCGACTGGGAGATGCTGCGTTCATTTGGCGTCAGCGGAGCCATTGGGCCATACGGACGATCAAAGGAATCACTGAAGTCACGAAATGACAACACGACACGAACAACCACAGACGAATCAGAGGCCTCGAGCAGCAGAACGGTTTCAGACAACAACGGCGAAGAAGCTTCACGTCTCTTTGATCTGAGTAACACGGGCTTTGAAGACACCGACACTGAGTTTGTTGACCACGACAATGATCCCCTCACAGCCGTCATCGCCCAAACGGATATCGTACCCACTCGAACTGAGCTACGTACACTTTCCAACTTGGGAGAGAGCTTCGAACGTCGCTCTCTAATCGACAGTCTCACAACCACACTCAGTTCGTCCCTGGACGAGACGGTAAGCAAAGTCGACACTGCCATTTTGGGGGTCGATCAGCTAAACATCGTGCTTAGTGCCCTCAAAGAAAACGCGGATGCGAAGGTTGTTTCCAATCCGAAAATCGTTGTTGCCAGTGGCGAGGAAGATGCCTTTTTCAGCGTTGGCGAACGTGAACCAATCGTAAAGGTTGAACGCAGGGAAGGGACACAGGAAAGCCCTGGTGACACCGTTACCGGCACACTTGACACAAGTATCAATACAGACTTCATCAGTGACGGTTACCTTCGAACCGGAATCGAACTGAAAGTTGTACCTGTCGTCAAGACACAGGAACTGATTGAAGCTGCCATTGAACCACGACTGAGCACATTGATTGGTCAGAAAATAGTTGGCGACAACAGTTTCCCAATCATCAGCACAAAAGAACTTAAGACCGTGTTCACATTGCGCAGCGGTCAAACGGTTGCCATTGGCGGCCTTACCGATACCAAAGAATTTAAGGCCGTTAAAAAGGTGCCCGTTCTGGGCGACATTCCCTTTATTGGAAAATACGTCTTCTCGCACACGTCATCTGAAGAGCGTCGTGTCGAAACTATCATTTTTGTGACGCTGACGATCGCCGACCCAGAATTGCTCTACAACGAAGTAGGCATTCCAGGGGACGCGGAGTTGACCCACAGGGACAGCATCAATTCGCGCGCACGTCGTGAGAAATTTGAAGCTGAACTCGAAGAGATGGAGAAAGTCTCAAGCGAAGAAACGTCCCGTCGGGCGCGTGCACGCTTGCTGCAACGCTCCGAATAAACGTTAGGCTAAATCGGATGCGACTATTCTCACGCGAGGCGTCGCGGTATGCCGCCCTACTCATTATCCTTTTCGCGATTGCCGCACTTGCCGTGTGGCACACCCTATCGCTGCTCCTTGACAGGCTGATCAGCGATGACTTCATTGTCATTGCCAGCCTGATCTGCGTTATCGTTTTCGGCTTTATGCTCATTGCAGGAGCATTCGGCTTATGGGCCATCCAGTTTTCCGCGCGTGACGAAGCGCGCCGGCGCGTCGGTCAATTGGTCGACGCAATGGACTACCTCACGGATGGCGTTCTCGCCGTCGACGCCAAACTTGGCATTATTGGTGGAAACCCAGCAGCGCATGTCATCGCAGGGAAACCGGACATTCGCGGTTTGCCTCTGCGTGAAGCGTTTGAATTTCTAGGAGAACCCGACGCACATTTTCTTTTAAACAACGAGGAAGCGGTCGAGCTAGAACGTCCGGCGCGACAGGAAAATACGCGCTTGCGGTTTCGCTCACTCCCGTCGGACGGAGTCACGTTGCTTCTGGTCAGCGACGTGACCAGTTTGGAAGCCAGACGAGAAGCCTCACGTCAATCCGCGCGCCTTCAACTTATCGGAGAAATCTCACGTGGCGTCGCGCATGACTTCAATAACCTGCTGTGCTCAATCTCAGGGCACACCTCCCTGCTTCCCCGTCTGCTTCCAGGGTCGCCTGACTTCACCACGTCGGTAAACGAAGTGAATAGAGCCGTTGAAAAAGGAACTGCGTTGGCGGGTCACCTTATTGAACTTACCCGACCTATGCCATCCGCGCTCTTTTCACCGATGACCATCGATAGCCTGCGGTATGCCGTCGATGGCCTTAAGGACACAATTAGGGGGGATTGGACATTTGATGTCAACCTGAAGGACCTCCCCCCCATGGCGCTCTCGCACACGCGCATCGAACAAATTGTCACCAACTTGGGCGGCATTGCATCCGACCAGGCGGGCACGCCGGGCACGCTCTCAATTTGGGCTTGTGCCCCTAATCGTGATCACCAACTATTCGACATTGACCCTGCGTTCGCGGCCGTTTTGATTATTACCACGGGGGGCGTACTTGAGGCGACTTGGGAGGCCCCAACGGAAACAGAATACGGCAGTTCAGGCGTCATTTTGCCGGTCATTCGATCCATGCTTGAACAATCCGGCGGACAACTCGACCTCATCTTTACGGCAAATGGAACCCCCATATACCGCGTCTGCATTCCAATGGCGACCGCACCTGCTGGACCTGAAGGCACCAACAGAATCGCGGCCGAGCTTGGCCCCTATCTGGCCAACTGGACGGTATTGCTTGCCGTACAAAAGCGATCTTCAGAACAGATCGAGATGAGCATGCGAGAAATGAAAATCGTCATTGATCGTGTTGAATCGCTTCCTGCCTTGCTGTCAAAGGTCGAAGGTGGACAATCGATGGATGCTATCGTTGTGGAAAAAGCGTTAGTCAACGAAGAAACAAATGGCATCATAAAGGCCATTATCAAATTATGTCCTAAGTCGGCTGTGGTTGTCATCTCGCCGAACCCAGAACAGGAGGACGTTGCACTTCGTCAGGATGCCGCGCTTCTTCCTGCGAATGCAGCAGCCGACAAAATCATGTTGGCCCTGGTTGAAGCCAAGGCACTCGCGGTTCGGCGCAAGCGAACCGCCGACGCTTAACTGTCAGCCGTACGATGTGAGCCTGCGAGCCTTCCCTGTATTCGCTGGACAGTCTTTTCTCTTAATTGGTCAATTCGATCGCAGCTATTGTGGTTGCGCCGTGACACGTTCGTATGAAGCGAAGAAAATTGACATGGATGAAGAGACGGGGAGGATTCAGAGTTTAGCCCCCGCGAGATCCGGTTTCCATGCCCTTAATCCTCTTCATCCTCCCCACTTGTCCCGCGTCCCGCGGGATCCATGTAAATACCCGGCTGGGGCCTAGCCTGAATGCTGCTAGTTTACGGGGTTCCAGCGTCAAAATCTCAAACCATTTACAGAAGGTCGCAAAGGACGCAAAGGCTCGACCACTGCTGCCGGCGGAGCCCGCCGGACTCCAAACGGAATAGCCGAGACTCGGTTAAGCGCGCTAACATTGGAGCCCAGCGGGCTCCGCCGGCTTGCCCGCCGTAGCGCGGAGCGCGAAGGAGGGTTCTTTCCTTCGCCTTTGCGACCTGTGAATTTCTTAAGAGTGCCGGAGAAACCATGCACGGATGGCTTAAAGTAGCAGCATTCGGGACAGGCCTATGTTAATAGATAGTCCATTCTAAGCGTCGCGCGTGTCCACCAAAACCGGGCAACCTCAATGACGACGTGCCAAGTTCAATCGGCGTCCAAAAGGACGTTGTCGATCAGGCGCGTAGCACCAATGCGAACCGCGACAGCGGCCAGTGTTTTTGTGCTGATCGTCTCAACCGCTTCCAATGTCGCGTAGTCCACAATTTCAGCATAATCGAGGGATATTCCGGACGCGGACGGTAATCCGTTCAAGAGTTCTTGTCGTAGCACGGCGGTATCGCGCTCTCCTGCATCAAAGCGCCCACGCACGTGCTCAAGGCTCTGAAGAAGAAATAGCGCTTGCTGCCGTTCATTGTCCGAAAGGTAAACATTGCGTGAACTCATTGCGAGGCCATCCGGCTCCCGTACAATTGGCTGCACGACAATCTCAATGCCGTAGCATAGATCCGACACAAGCGCTTGAATAAGACGAACCTGCTGCGCGTCTTTCTGACCAAAAATCGCAAAATCGGGTTCAACGATATTGAATAGCGTCGATACAATCGACAGCACGCCAGCAAAGTGCCCTGGACGAAATGCGCCACACAGTCCACGCGACAAGCTAGACTCCGCCAGGGAGACAGTACGACCAGGCGCAGCAATCATCGCCTCCTCAGGGTGGAACAGGAGATCCACGCCCAACGATTCACAGGTTTCAGCGTCGCGGGAAAACGGACGAGGGTAGCGCTCGAAGTCCTCACCTTCCCCAAATTGATCCGGGTTCACAAACACGCTCACGACAACGAAGTCGGCCTTGGCACGTGCCGTGTCAATGAGTGCGCCATGTCCCGCGTGAAGCGCACCCATGGTGGGAACAAAGGCGACGACAGCGCCGCCTGCACGCGCCAAGCGAATACGTTGACGCGTCACGTCTATATCCGAAATGCGTTCGATGGGAAGAACTCCTGAAATCGGTCTGGAAAAGATTGATTACGGCGACGCATAAGCGCTAATCGCATCGTTTGACGTTCGAGAAGAACGGACGACGCGAAGTGAGCTCCCTCATGCGCTCAGACGCTTTTGAACAATGCCCACAAGCTCGAGCGGCTTAACGGGCTTAAGCATCAAGTAGTGCGGCGAACCTTCGGCGATAAGCGATCTGACGCTGTCTGGTGGCGAATAGCCTGTGCAAAAAACGACGGGCGGCATGACTTCGCGGTCTTGTGTGCAGGCGTCCTGAATATGCGTGAACGCGGTTAGCCCATCCATGACCGGCATGTGTAGATCCATGATAAGCAGGGAGTGATGAACCAAACGGAAGCGCTCGACGGCTTCCGCACCATTGGAGACGAGCTCAACCTGAATGCGGGGAAGATACGTAGAGAGGATTGTGCTGAATAATTCGCGAATGCCCTCTTCGTCGTCGACAATGAGGACAGGTCCGGTCACGTTGACATTTACCTTCGCCATGCCACTCATCTGTACGCGACATCCTTCAAACGAAAAAGCGATTGCTGTGGAAACTGTTGTGTGAGGTGCGATTTGACCCGTGGTCTAAAAAATACTACCCATGAGCTCAGAGCGCAAAGGGAAAAGACACATTTAAGTGTTTTAGGCACTATGCATTTCCATTTCCGCGCGAACACGCCGGCTCTAAGTCCGATGCGAAACACAGGGTAACGGGGAAACTACATGGACTTGGTCTTCTTGAGACCCATTCCACGGTCTCCCTCTTTCCACTCACCGCGGGCTTTGAGGATGTCAACGCGCTCGAATCGTTTCAAAACGTTCCGCTTAAGGCGGATCTTATTGGCTGATTTAAGACTTGGATGTTGGCTCATCTCCCCATCCTCCATTTGGACTATTCACGTAAAGGCAGGAAACCCGCGTGGAAACATGGTTAAACGCGAGAAACTCCAATGACAATAAGCCGCAGATATTAAGCAGCTCCCCTCTTTATGTCAAACCTCTATTCGTGGCTTTAAATCATTCCCATTGGCCGATTTTTTGTTTTTCCGCGATTATCTAGACTAATACAGCGAAGTATAAAGACGTCTACTCCGGAAATTCGCTAAACGAAACGTATACTCCTGAAAACAGTGTTGAAATAATCCACAGTGGAGTCCTTGACCTTGGCGCCGCAAATGTGGCTATCATCAGCAGGCAGCAGTACGAACAAACTGCAGCCCCTGTAACGAAATGCATTGAGCTGAAAGGTAGTCTCAAGGGGAATGCCCATAAGGGCGGCACACTTTCCATTGGGCAAATGTGAATGACGCTTAGAACCAAAACGCTGTGTATCGTGACAGGCAGCCTGCTGACCTTCTTGCTCGCGGTCCTGCTGCTTTTCCGGTTTACCGTTTTCAATACATTCCGACAACTTGAACGTGACGTATCGACGTTTCAAACCCAATCCGTCAGTGACGCAATGCGTGGCGAAATCGCGTCGCTGAACGCATTGGCGCGTGATTGGTGTCTCCGTCGCGAACTGCAGGGCGACCTGCCTAACGCGTTACCGCCCCAGGATACAAATTTTGTGACCAACACGGGACTCAATATGACAACGCATCGACTGGACCTTGTCGCCGTTTTGGACGCACAAGGGACGCTTCTTTTCGGAAATGCCAGAGACGGGCTAGATGAATCAACAGAACGGCAGCCTGACAGCCGTCGCGAAGACCAGTTCAAGACGTTTGCCACGGCGTGCCAGAAGCACAGCTTTACAGAAGCGACCGCTGGCCTCGCGCTTCTACAACCTGACACACCGATTCTGGTGGCGATACAGCCCGTCCAACGGGAAAACAACCATCCCACGGAATGGCTCATTCTTGCCCGCACGATGGTCACTTCAGACACATACACAGGAGCGACCCAGAAGCATTTCGCCCTAACCCTCACCAACCGAACCGATACGCTAAAGCCAATTCAATCCGATAGCGATGCGACCATCCAATCTGTCGTTCCAAGTGGTTACGACATTGTGACGGGTCGAATTCCATTCACAGACGCGCTGTCTGGAAACACCCTTCTACTCGTGCTCGACATGCCACGTTCTGTTTACGCCAAAGGCGTGCTCCACTCTGTTGTTATGAGCGTTTCACTCGTTTCAATTGGCCTCATTTTCGTTGTTTTCACGCTCTGGATGCTGAATCGGCACGTGCTTTCTCGACTAACATCCTCTATACGTCATCTTCGAAGCGGGTTGCATGCCCTCACGCTGGACGCGGACTTGGAGCGCGGCCTCGATACACCGACGAACGACGAGTTCGACGCGCTCGCAGAGGCGATCAACAACCTGCTTTCGGCGCTACGAGAAGCGCACACGACATCGCGGCAACAACAGGACAAACTTCAACAGTCCGAAAAGCTAGCTTCACTGGGAACGCTTGTTTCGGGTGTCGCACACGAAATCAACACACCCAACAACTACATCAACCTGAACGCCGAAATGCTTGAGCGTCGCATCGAAAGCATCTTTGCCCATTTGGACATCGACGCAAGTGAGCGCGGTGATATCACGATCGGTCAACTGCCGTATCCTGACGCCAAGATTAAGATTCTTGAAATGGTTCGCGCCGTGCGCGACGGAGGCAAGGCTATTGAACGGATTGTCAGGGACCTGAAAGTGTTCTCGAGACAGGATTCCGACGCCGTTCCCGAAGCCATTTGCATTAATGACGTCGTACAGCGTAGCTTGCGCATGCTGGACACTGATTTACAGAAAGCCACGCAACATTTGACCGTCGACCTCGACGAATCGAATCCACACGTTATGGGAAACGCACATCGACTGGATCAGGTTCTTACCAATCTTATTCAGAATGCGGCCCAAGCCTTGAACGCGCCATCGCAACCAATACATATTCGAACATTGGCCAAGCCCGAAGACCGCGTTGTCGAGGTCACAGTTTCCGACGGCGGCGTTGGCATGCCCGAGCATGTGCTCGCCAGGATACGGGATCCATTTTTCACAACCAAACGCGACAGCCATGGCACAGGCCTGGGCCTTTACGTCGCGTCAACAATCATTGAACGTCACAAAGGAGTGCTCCACATTGACAGTCAATTCGGCTCAGGAACAAATGTAACGGTCCGCCTACCCGCGGCAGCATCGCTCACCTCCTCCAAACCTCAACAAGGCGCATAATGTCGCATCCCTCTGACACCATTCTTATTGTTGATGACGAAGAACGTCTTGTTGCATGTTTTGAAGAGCTGCTTCACGAACACGGCATCACCAACACCGTGACCTGCAGCGATAGTCGCGAAGCACGCAGGTTGATCGAAACACAACCCTTCGGCATCATTCTGCTCGATCTCGACATGCCGTTCATTACTGGGCTGGAATTGCTCGCGGTCATCGGCGAACATCTACCCGATGCGGTTTCTCTCGTCATCACTGGCGCCGCAGATGTGGATAGCGCGGTCAACTGCATGCGCAAAGGGGCTTCCGATTACCTCGTGAAGCCCATCGACGCCAACCGACTTGTAGCCAGTGTTCAGAACGCGATCGATATTTTTGATTTGCGACGCCAGAACACGAGACTCAAGCGTCACTTCCTTCAGCAAGGTGTCGAAAACCCAGACGCGTTTACAGAAATTGTTACGCGCAATTCAGGGATGCAGACCGTTCTACGCTATGTGGAGGCTGTCGCCGAATCGAATCAATGCGTCTTAATTACAGGCGAAACGGGCTCAGGCAAAGAATTGATCGCGCGTGCTGTCCATACAGTCAGCGGGCGCAAGGGCGATTTTGTCGCGGTCAATGTCGCGGGCCTCGATGACGTCATGTTTTCGGACACCCTCTTCGGTCACGTAAAAGGCGCCTACACGGGTGCGGATGGTAAGCGCGCCGGCATGGTCGATGCGGCAACGGGTGGCACGCTTTTTCTGGACGAAATCGGCGACCTTTCGCCAGGCGCACAGGTCAAGCTGCTGCGTCTGTTGCAGGAACAGGAATATCTGCCGCTGGGCTCAGACAACGTACAGAAGGCGGATACGCGCATTGTGGCCGCGACCAACAAGAGCGTTCAGGCGTTGAAAACCGGCGCCACGATGCGTACCGACCTGTATTACCGCCTAGCCGTGCACAGTGTACGCATTCCACCACTTCGCGACCGCTTGGATGATATTCCTTTGCTCTTAAATCATTTCATTGCAGAAGCCGCGAATGACATGAATCGCGACATACCCGATGCCGATGATACGGCTGTACGTGCGTTGCAACGCTATGCATTTCCCGGAAACATTCGAGAACTGGAAGCCATGGTGCGCGACACCGTCAGCACATTACACGGAGACACGATTACGGCCGAAGCATTCGAAGCACACCTGAGCCCTGCGAGCGACCCACAAGAAGCGGCGAATTCTTTAACCGCGATGCCACCCCTCACTGACGCCGGTGCGATCATCTTCCCTGAATCGCTCCCGACGACAGAAGAAGCGCTTCAGTCACTCATTTTGGAGACTATGCGCCGCCACAAAAACAATCAAACACTGGCCGCGAAATCATTAGGGATATCTCGCCAGACACTCAACAAGAAATGGGGGTGCATACGTGATCCGGAGGCGGATGCGCAAACCTAGCCGTTGCACGCCAGTGGAGCTCGAGTACGTCCCTGATGTATTTCGACCTTGTGTCTACACGTCATCCGGCACACTATGCTCGCCTCGCCACCAAACGTCAGGAGCCGATATGCCTACTTTGAAACTCGAACGCCCACTCGTCACCTTTGACATCGAAGCCACAGGCACCAGCACCCAAATCGATCGAATTATCGACATATGCCTCATCAGCCAATATCCAGATGGGTCGCGAACCACAAAGAACTTCCGCGTGAATCCCGGCATGCTGATTCCGGTGGAATCCTCACAAATCCACGGCATCCTGGACGCCGATGTTGTCGATTGTCCACTTTTCAAAGACGTGGCGCAGGACATTCTCGACTGTGTCGTGGATGTTGATCTGTGCGGCTACAATCTACTCCGTTTTGACATCCCAATGCTCGACACTGAATTTACCCGCGCCGGACTGACTTGGGATGCCTCCGCATGCAAGGTCATCGATGTTCAACGCATTTTCCATCGACGCGAGCCACGTGACTTGAGCGCCGCATTGTCCTTTTACTGCAACGAACTCCATCTCAACGCACATGGCGCCCAACCCGACGTGGAAGCCACCATCCGTGTCCTAGAAGGACAATTCGAAAAATACAATGACCTACCCACGACCGTGGCCGAACTCGACGCCTACTGTAGTCCACGCGATCCACAATGGGTCGACAAGACAGGCCGACTTAAATGGGCCGGCGGCAAAGTCGTATTGAATTTCGGGAAAAAGCGCGGCGTTGCGTTGGAAACAGTACTAAAATCCGACGCTAGTTTCGCGAATTGGATGTTACGCAGTGACTTCCCTAAGGATGTGAAAGCCATTCTGACCGACGCCATGGAAGGCAAATGGCCGACGCCGCCGGTTGTCGACGGCAAAGATTCGGGCAACGCTAAACCAAGCGCATAAAATACCGACGACGCCTAGCGTCGCGACGGCTTACCCGCGGTTCTCAACGCGCTCGGCCACGTCCTTATAGCCAATCTCAACCTGATAGATTTGTTTATAGAAGGACAATGCCACGTCTTCGTTTCCAATCAGTTCATGGACCTGTCCAAGCTCATACAGAACGTCTTTTTTGTTCTCGTTCATGATGGGCATTTCAGAAAGCGCCGTTTGGAGCTGTTCGGCGGCCATGTCATACTGCTTCTTCTTCTTGAAGCAAATCGACAAGTGATAGAGTGCACGCGTTCGGTGCTTGGGACTGCGCTGCGCCGACTGAAAATTCTGAATGGCTTCGTTGACGTGCTCGTGGCTCAACAAGGCCACGCCATAATCGAACTTGAAGCCAAGATCGTTCGGATAGCGCTGAACACGATCTCCTAAATCGTCCAAAACGAATTGCGCACGCTCAAGCTCGAGGTTCTCGATGGCACTGGAATCGCCGCCCTCGCTGGCAAGAACAGTCAATTCGTGATCAAAGCGCTGAACATGTACGCTACTCAGTGCGCGATCCAATTCGGCATCTCCAGGGCTTCGCTCAACAGCCATCTGAAGCACTTCAATTGATTCTTTAAACATTTCTTGTTGCGCATAAAGGCGCCCCAAGGCGCGATAGTAATTGATATTGTCCGGATCGTCCTTGAGCTTCGCCAGAGCATCCGCAATAAGCGCATCGGCGTCTTTGTCGGTTTTGACGGCCTTTGATTCCTGCTCAAGCAGGGCCGCTTCATCCGAGTTTTTCATAATGTCTCTGAAGCTGCGTTTCTGAGTTGTGTCGTCTTGTTTCCAAGTACCTTCCATACTATCAATGGCGATGGCATCCTTAAGAATTTTCAACAAATTGAGATCATTGGGGCGCAGTTCGACAAGTCGCTCATAACATTCACGAGCTTTTCGAGTTTGTCCGACGTCCGCGTATAAACCGGCAAGTCGTTTGGCGATTGCGATATCATCGCCTCGCCGTTCAAACGCCATCTCAAGCGTCAGAATGGCGGCCTCCGGATAGCCCGCATTCTCTGCAGCGGTCGCAAAGATCTGGACAAACTGAGGATGCAGCGGATCCTGGCTTAGTAATTTATCGGCTGCGGCCATTCCCTTTTTGGGATTTTTTCCACCCGCAAGCATTTGGGCTTTCAAATAGTTGCCCATACATTTCGTCAAGGTCAGTGACGCGGCGGCACTGCCAGAAATAGCTGCTTTTGATTTGGCAATTTGAGACCTTCTTAAATACTGACGTGCTTTGAGAAGGCCCGGTTCGTGATTGAGAACGGATGTAAATAAATCGATGCTGTATTCATAATTCTTGCGTTCGAACGCAGCAAAAGCTCTATTGAAGATGTCTTGTACGTTTCGGGGCATTTCTTCTATGGTAACTTCTGCCATAATCTATGATCACTCATTCAGGCTATAGAATAGCCATTCAAACCAAGTTTTACTTTTCATCTAATCGAGTTCCTATAGTTATGCAAATGACACCTAAGCGTCAAGCGCCGTCCCTGTTAGACAGAAACACAATCCTGCGAAAGCCCTACCGACGGCTCTGCCAAGTATTTCTCACCCTATGCGCGGTTGCATTATTGCATCCCGCCACGACCGTTCGCGCTCAGAACACATCCTCCAGCATGGACCTTATACCAATCCACAGTGTCATCAGCGAGCTGGGCGTCAAAATGGTGCGGCTTGAAACAAACGTGCTCCAACTGACCAATCCCAATCTTACGATTCGGCTTGTTGGCGATTCTCGAAGATGCGTCGTAAATGGCGTTTGTTTTCACCTAAACGGTGCCATGCAGAGTAAGTCTAATCGCTGGGTTCTCAACAAAACGGATGTCCACAAGGTGTTGACGCCACTTTTTCGAGGAGGCATGCAAAGTGCCACGAACAGAATTACGGTCGTCCTCGACCCGGGGCATGGCGGGCACGATCCCGGTGCCGCCGATACGGCGGGTCTCTCTGAAAAAATGCTCGCCCTTGATGTCGCTCAGCGCATCAAACGTCGGTTCCACGGTTCGGGCATTGACGTTAAGCTAACACGTAATACGGACGTTTTTCTGTCGCTACGCGAGCGCACGCGCCGAGCCGCAGCCTGGGATGCATCGGTATTTGTCAGCATTCACATGAATTCCGCTGCCAACGAAAGTGCCACAGGCATTGAAACCTACATTCTCCCTGCCGTTGGTTTTCCATCGACCTCGGGAGGTTCCTCCGGAAACAAGCGCTACCCAGGCAACACGCATGACGCCGAAAATAGCCGCTTGGCATACTTCGTTCACCAGGGGCTGCATCACGTCACGCAAGCCCGCGACCGTGGCGTAAAACGATCGCGTTTTGACGTCCTTTGCCACGCGCCCTGCCCTGCTGTTCTCGTTGAATGCGGCTTTCTCTCAAGTAAACGGGAATCGGCACAGCTCCTAAGCCTGAAACATCGTGAAACAGTGGCTGAGGGCATTTCACAAGGCCTGCTCACGTACCTCAGCAGACGTTACCTTCCCCTCGAAGCCCCCACTGAGACCACCCCGTTACCACACGTGCTCACGACGCTTGATTCGCCGCAATAATTTCTCGACACTCGGCCGCTTTCTCATTGGCGAGGCCAGCCTTCACGAGATCTCCTGCGTGACCAACGGCATAGGCACCCGCCGCGCGTTCAAAGGATTGCGCGGCGAGCACACAAGCGTGTTGCGCACTGATATGGGAATCGTCCCTGCTTGCTCTGACCGCAGGAACATGAGACAGGCCCGCATCTGTTTTACGAAGTTCATCACGCGCTTTCGACCAATTGGTCGCGGCCTTTATGAAATTGCCATGCGCCCTCAAAAAAAGCCCCCCTGCTGTGAGCTCCATTCCACCAACTTGGGAAAAACGTTGGCGCCTGAGACGTGTATCCCCATCGTTCACTTGGCGAAGTTCATCTGCGCCCGCAAGAATAATGAGAGCCTGATTGGACAGCGCGCGTGCGGCGGAATCTCGGTTCATGGCAGCACGTTCCCATGGCGAAGCTCCCCCTGGATCTTCTATAGCCCCCTGCCCTCGATACGACGTACCGAAAAACAGGAGCACAACAATGGCCAGTGACGCTTTCATAGAGTGAATATGTCGCATTTATTGTGCCAACGCTAAGGAACAGAAAAAACACGAAAACCTTTTAGCCGCGCAGGTTTTCGGGCATCTAACCTAAGAGAGGGAGCACAGCAGTGCACAGATTGCAAAAAAAACGCCTACTAGATTAGGCGTTTTTAATCAGCTCACGGAAACGTGCGAACAGATAATAGGGGTCATGCGGCCCAGGGCAGGCCTCAGGGTGATATTGCACGCAAAACATGGGTTCATGCTTGTGCGCAAGTCCTTCAACGGTTTGATCATTCAGATTGATATGCGTAATCTCCACTTTATCGGAATCAATGGTAGCCGAATCGATTGCAAAGTTGTGATTCTGCGATGTTATCTCGACCTTACCTGTACCGAGATCCTTGACCGGATGGTTGCATCCGTGGTGTCCGAATTTAAGTCGTACGCGCTCGGCGCCTGTGGCCAGACCGAGAATTTGATGTCCTAGGCAGATTCCCATAATAGGCGCCTTGCCGATCAACGCACGCGCCGCTTCAACCGCATAGGAAACAGCCTGCGGATCCGCGGG
>JBLHHU010000034.1:0-19769 GCA_047615735.1 Kiritimatiellia bacterium
ATTGGCACAGACCTCTTTTTGACGGACGAACTCTTGAACTGGAATGTTCCGGACGGGCTCGGCCCGTCCACGAACGCGGTATTACGTATCGAGGTGACTGCGGCGCCGAGCGAGCTTCTTGATGTTGGCTATACAGCCTTTTCTCGCGTATTCAACCTTCAGGGCCTGCGTGTTGATGCGCCTGGTGCAGGAGATGAGCCTACTCACAACGCCAATCAGATCATCGAGTGGACTGCCGCGAACGGCGGCGCATTGGTCGATATTTTCTATTCGCCAGATGGTGGCGTCACGGATGAAGGCGATCCGATTGCTGTTTTTGTCGATTCTCAAAACGGTCCGAACGTAATCAACTGGTTCATTGAGCCATTTCGAACACCGTCAACCAACGCTGTTGTACGTGTGGTTTCGCAAGAGCATGCTGGGTTGGAGGGGCTCTCGGAAGCCTTCACGCTGCAGGGCATACAGGTCACTCGCCCGACCCAATCTGATATTTATGCAACAACCGACGCATTGAGCCCAATCTCGTGGGTCGGTGTCAACGCGGCTGGAGCGGTGCCGTATGACATATTCTATCTCATTGGCACGAACAAGACCGCGATTACTACTGGTGAGAGCGGTCCCATATATAACTGGGCAATCCCGCCCGGGGCGGTGTCGGATGATATTCGCATCGTCATCACCGATGGCACATTCGTTAACACCTCTGACACGTTTAGGGTTGTTGATCAGCCCACCGTTGAAGTGTCGTCGCCTGCCGCAGGGGATTTCTGGAAGATCAGTGAAACATATACGGTGAAGTGGTTGCGTGGTGGGGCCATGATAAACGATTTCACGGTTTATTATTCCACATCGCCTTACGTCGACACCAATGTGATTGCGACCGCAGGTAGCGTCACATTCAATGCCACTGAGAATGCTTTTGAAACCACCTGGAAAGTGCCTGATAGCCTTGGCCCAACGCGCATTATCGTTCGGCATAATACATTGCCAGCTGTCCGCGACGAGTCTGAGCCGTTCAGTATCGTGGGTCAGTTCGAAATGATAACACCCATTGATGACGCTTCATTGTTCGCCTTGCGACCCGGCGAGCCTGTTATTTGGCAAACATTGGGTAACGTGAAGTTCGTCGATTTATACTACTCGATTTCGCTTCAGCACGAGGCTGATAGCTGGGTGAAGATCAATGCCGAACCCATTGCGAATAACGCTACGCCTTATACCGACAATGCTACCGATGATGACTGGGTGCGAAGCTCGTTCCCGTGGACGGTTGCGAATGCGCGTACCACGCACGCCAAGATCCGCGTTCAAGAAGCCGCGTACCCACAAAGTTTCGATTTGAATTTCGATGGACCATTCGCCAGCTCGGTCGGTGAGTTTGACATCATCTATTATACGGTTTACTGGGATGTCTACGATGCGGCTTCCGGGCAGCGGCTCGACTTTGTCTCTGTCATCGATAGCTCAGGGTGGTCTGAGTCGAGTCTGTCGAGTATTGCGCCAAACGTGATTAAGAATGATTACGCCTGGGGTACCTATAACACTGAGATCTATCGCGAAGGATTTTTCGACGCGCCCGTGCTCTTTTGGGATGCAGAAAATACAGACCTCTCGGTGCCTGGACCACAGGTCTGGACGCAGGACGTTGCGATGGTGCGTTCGCTTACCGCTCCCGACGCAAAAGTCCTTGCCAATTTTTCGTACGACACGCTAGCCCGAAAGTTTACAATTCACTCCTGGATTGAACGTGGGGGCTCCATCATTGAAACACCCACGAGTAGTCGCATCACGATTTACGATCGTGACGGAAACCAGGTCGACTCTTTGGCGCACGACGCCTTTCTGGCGAATGGAATTTTCTTAACCGATTGGGTTGTGCCGGCACAGTATGATAATCGTGACGTCCTATTCGCAAAGGTCGAAATTGAGCTCTCGGGCGTCACGTTTTCATCCGGATTGACCTTTACGCTGGTTGTACCTCTTGGAGATGAGATTCTCGGTCCTTTGGACAGACTTGTTGACGCGATATCGTCCAATATTGTTGATAGTACATCCGGTGTGTTGACCAATGTGGCCGATCTGTCGTCGCGATTCGATGAGCTCGAAGGGTTGACGCGGGAAGGGTTCACAAATATTTCCCGCCTTGTTCAGTCGGCGACCGGCATGATTGATCGGGTGCGATCTGACGTTGCCGGTGTGTCGAATGAAATCGTCAATGTTATTGCACCCAAACTTGACAGTGTGGCGTCCAATGTCGTGAACATTGCCGCCGATGTAAAGGTGGCGGTTTCTCGCATCTTGACGCGACCTGAATCCGTCGCCTTCGGATCGACCAATTCCCTCCTGTACCGAACGCAGGCCGGGTATGATCTCGGCATTGTGCAGTTCGAGGTGCGCAACGCGGCCAATACTATTGTGGATTCAGGGGTTTTGACATCCGTTATTGCGGGCATCTATGAAGGCTCTTATACGGCTGATTGGGGCGTTAATTCATATAAAATTCGTGCGTTTGACCCAAATGGGGAAGACAGCATTCTGGTGCGCGTGGTGACGTATGACCCACTTGCCCTGCCGGACATGATAGCCGCCGTGACCAACGAATTGGAGCTGTTGTCGTCACAGGTCATTACGATGGCCGCCGTCAACAGCGAGTTGACGAATATGTTCCCAATCTTGGACACCATCAATCTCGACCTCTTGGCGACAGCAATTAATATATCCAGTCTCACCAATGCACTGTTGGGCGTTGATTTTCTCCAGGTTGAAGAAAGTATCAGCAACCTGACCAATGATCTGTCTGTGCTGGCTAACCTTGATCAGATTGCTCGGCAAATCGGTCTCTTAACAAACTCGATCAGTACCATCGCCGAACTGACCAATATTTCTGAAAGTGTTGCAGCATTAACAAACGCGCTCAATGGCTTCAGTGTTGGCGATGTGGCGGCCATTAAGAATGATCTGCGGCTGTTTACAAACCGATTGTCCGTGATCGATTGGGAGCAGGTCAACCGGATCGAACAGGACGTGTCAGGCATCTCGAATACGGTTGGATCTCTCGATTTGATGGCCAGTCAAATGGTGGCCTTGACCAATGGCCTTGTCGGCGTCGACTTTGCGCGGATGGCGGGCACAGTCGAAGACCTGACGAACACACTCATGGGCCTTGGCGATATTGCCACTGAACTTGCAGGCATCACAAACACACTCGGAACAGATTTTGATCAGCTTGCCACGCAGTTGAATAGCATTACCGGAACGTTGACTGAACTCGACAATGTCACGTTCAAGCTCGATTCAATCACGAACATCATCGGCGATGTTTCCTTGTCGATCATGGCGCGCAACGTGTCGGATCTAACGAATGCCGTATTGAGCGTCGATTTCGCGGAGCTTGCCCAGAATGTGGATTCGCTGACCAATGTCTTCCCAAGCCTAACGGGCGTTTCTGGGCAGCTTGCGTTGATTACGAACGTACTCTTCGGTGTTGATTTCGCGTCGATCGAAAGCGGCGTGTTCTCCATTTCGAATGTCATCACGGATCTGCAGGGCATCGATACAACCATACAGAGCATTGACCTGCGGACGCGTGATGCATATTTTGGCAACGTCGATTTTGAATTGATGTTTGCCGAGATTACGTCGATCAGTAATATTCTGGCTGGCGTTGGCGGCCTCGAAACCATCGCCCAGGAAATAGGAAACCTCAGTAATTCGCTAAGCCAAATCTCCAGTCTGACGAATCTGACAACGACGGTCGATGCGCTGGGTGCAAAATTGTTGCTGTTTGATTTCGATCAACTGTTGGCGGATAGCACCTTCAGCACAAACGCGCTCGGCGGTTTGTCTGGTTTGCTGGATCTGACCGATCAGTTGTCGGGCTTGAGTTCGTCCGTCACCGCCTTGGCTTCGGTGACGAACTTGTCTGCCCAGCTCAATGACATCCATCAACGCCTGAATGTTCAGGTGGACTTTGCCCAGATGAACTTGGACATTGCCAGCGTCACAAACACCCTTGCTGGGCTTAGCGGCCTTGCCGGTATTTCCGGGCAGCTGAGCGGCTTGAGTTCCTCTGTGGTCGCGCTGGCTGCTGTGACCAATATTTCAGAACAGGTCGACAGCCTGGCCGCGGCCCTTCTGGTTAATGAGGATTATCGAAACATCTTCAGGGACCTAAACACCGTTACCAATCAATTGAATGCGCTGAGCGGGTTGCAGGCCCTAACGGACTCGATTAGCGGTCTCAGTACGTCGGTCACCTCGTTGGCGGGTATCACCAATATTGAGTCTCAGGTGGGTGAGGTGTTCGCGGCAATACAGGGCATCGACTTCAGTGTTATTGAAGGTGGTGTGACGTCACTTTCAAATCAACTTGCGGATGTGAACTGGCAGGACCTGACGGCCATTGGCAGTGATGTGCGGTATTTGACCAACGAGTTTGCTGCGGTGGGTAGCCTGGGTGATGTCGCGCGTGATCTCGCCGGGATTACCAATGCCATTGCGCGCCTGTCCAATGTGACCAATATCGGCGCCGAAATCGCCAATATCACGAATGCGCTGAATGGCCTGGATTGGTCGGACATCGCCGACATTCAAAGCATGCTTGTCAGTGTCACGAACGAGTTGGGAACCTTGGAGGCGCTGACTGATATTCAGCAGATTGTCGCAACCCTCGCCGATGTCACCAATTCTGTTGCTAAGTTGGACGGGCTGACAAATGTGCCAACTCAGGTTGACGCGATGTCTGCGCAGCTCGCAGGGGTAGACTTCCTTCGGTTGACTGCCGATGTCGGTTCGCTCACAAACACCATGGCGGTGATCGACTGGGATGATATTGATGAAATCCGGACGGAAATCTCCAATATTACCAACGCACTCGGGGCGCTACCTGACTTGCCTGGCTTGCTGGCCGAGATCACAAACCTGACCAACGCTTTTGAAGAGCTTCGATCGGTGACGAATGTGTCGAGCAGCATCGATGCCATTGTGGCGGCCATTGGGAATGTGACCTTTGAGAGCATGGCGAGCGATGTGCGCGTACTGACTAACGAAATTGCGCGGCTGAATCTGGATGCGTTGGGGGACATTCAACGTGACGTCAGTGATGTCACAAACCTTCTTCAAAATATTCAGTTGGATGATTTGGCGGAGATTCAGCGCGGGATCGGCGAAATCACGAGTACATTTGCGCGAGTGAGTTTTGAGCTTCTTGAAGAAATATTTGAAGACACGACCTTTATGACGAATCTGACTGGTGAGCTGCAGGCGTTGGTTGACTCCGTGAACCCCCTGTTGAATCTAACGAATTCAATCCAACAACTGGCGGGCATTACCAACATTAGCGGCGAAGTGTCCAACATCACCAATGCGTTGAATGGTCTGAACTGGGCTGACATTACTGAGATTCAGACGCTCGTTCGAAACATGACCAACGATCTCGCACTGCTGCGTAATATCACAGGCGAAATTGGCGGTCTGACCAACCTCATTGCTTCTGGATCGTCCGACTTGACCAACATTACGACGCAGGTCGACGACATTCTTACGAAAGTGCAGGACTTCAACTGGGAAACGATTCTGAAAGTAAGCGATGACGTTGCGAACATTACCAACGCTGTGATTCAGATATCGGGGCTGGAGGATGTCGCCAACACGTTGAATGGGTTGACCAACGCCATTGTACAGTTGGCGGGGATTACCAATATTGGTGCGGAGGTGGGGAACTTGACGAATGCGCTCTCCGGCCTGAACTGGGCCGATGTGATCGATATTCAGGCAAAGGTCAATGACATCACGAATACCTTGGCTGCGTTGAGCGACATCGACGCATTGGCAGACATCATGCAGGGGCTCACCAATTCGCTGGCCGACATCAGTGGTGTGACGAATCTTGAGGACCGCATCAAGATTGTTCAAAAATCCGTCACCAACATTGTTTGGTCGGAAATCACGCGACTTTCAAAATCCGTCGAGGCGTTGACGAACGATTTGAGTTCGATTACTGGACTTGGCGGGACGCTGACGAATTTGGTCGGATCGATTGATGCCGTCATTGCGGTCACCAATGTGCAGAAAAGCGTCGAAACGCTGGCGACGACGTTTGCCACGGCACGCTGGGCAGATATTACGGAAATTGGCAGTGGTCTCTCGTCGCTCAGTGCACAACTACAGGGCGTCAGTGCGGTCAACTTGCAGACGCTTGATCCAGCCTCGCTGGGGCGTATCGAGCAACAGCTTGCACGGATGCAGAGCGAAGAGGGTGGCTCCGCATCTGTCATCAGTGAAATCGAACGCTTGCTTGGGTCGTCATCGGCGCAGGGAGATACGGTGCTGAGTCGCTTAAATGACATTCTCGCCGACCTCAACACCATCGGTCGTGATGCGTCGGATGCATCATCTAAAGCGAGCTCTGCAAAATCGCAGGCATCTTCTGCTTCGGCAGCAGCCACGGCCGCGAAGCAGGCGATCGAAGAGGGTGACTTGAGTCAGGCCATGTCGTCCATTCGCCAGATCATGTCAGACGTCCGCAGTGCGCAACAGGACTTGCAGGCGATTCCGCATGATAAAGAGAATTCGCGTGTCTTTGACCGCGTTCGAGAAATGGCCAAGACCATTGAAAAATGGGCCGCCGAGCACGGTCTCGACAGTACGCCTTTGATCGGGCAGCCCACTGACTCTGGCGAAGAAGGCACGGAAGGTTCAGGCGGTGGAGATGAGGAAGAAGGCGAAGATCTCGCGTTCCGAATTCAGGAAATGCAGGCCAGCATGACATTCCTCATGAAGATGATTGAAGAGCTCGCCTATCAACCGGTTGTGGAAGAGGCCCTACTTGCTGTTGAGTAGGCTCGGCTCGAGGCAGGAAACGCGACGCGCCACGGACCACGTGGCCTTCGCTATTCACAAGGAAGGTGCAGGGCCTTGTTTTGGTGCACTTGTTTGATTGCTACACGCCACGTTTCGGGACCTTGTCAAAGCGCCCTTTTGGCTTTGCGTTCACGAAAGCTGACTGTTATTCTCGGGGTCCTATGATTTCGCTAGAGTCGCTTGCAACCCTTACGTCGTTCTCGAGCCGGAGGGGGACTTCCCAACGTCAACAAGGGCGTCGTGTTGTGTCCCGCCACGGGGCTCTCCTGCTATGCCGTGCGCTTGTTGGGGTGTTGTGTCTGGCGCCTTCTACGTTATATGCCGGCAAAATCGTATTGCGCGTACAAGCCGGAAATCCCATCGATGTTCCTCAACTTGTAAAGATCAAATCCAATCTTCCCGCCGGCGTAAGTACCAATCATATTCTGAACTTGGGCGGGCTCGATTTGGGTTACGACATTAAGCATGATGTGTATTACGTGCACAAGGACGTCGAGCTGTCGGGTAAGGAGATTGTTGTTTTTGATGTCGAAATCGATGACATTTGGAATGTTGCGCCTTCAGAGTTAAATTCCATAGAGTCGCATTCGAAGCTTCTCGCGATCAAACTCGAGCGCGAGCCAACCCATGAAAGCGCGCTTTCTCTACGGGACCGTGTTGCCGAAGATGTGGATGATATTCGGACGCGGCAGAGCGCGAACGCTATTTCGAGTGGCCGAAAAGCCATTGATCACATTCGCGCTTACGAAACAAATCTTCAGGTGCTGAAGCGTGTCAAAATTGACGTGGCCAGACTGGAGAACCTGGTCATGGCGGCGGGCATCGATCCGGGCGCGCTAATAGGCATGGATGTACGCTCGGCGTCGCTCTCAACACGCGATTCATATGAAACAGAGACAGATCGCGTCGCCGTCATCCGAATCGCGGTTCAGAATCGTTCCGAAACATCCAAGCGGACCATTCGATTGAAACGTGAGTTGCCGCCTGAGGTGCGCATTGATGACGTGCTTGATTCAGGGGGGCTGGATGTCGGTATGGATTCCGAGAACAAGGTTGCCTATGTCTACAAGGACCGCATTGAATTGGAGCCCGATCAGCGTTTGCTGTTCACGGTAAAAATCCGTGACCGCTGGAATATCAATAAACCGCGCATCGCCGGCATGCTCACAGAAGCCACCAATACCATGGCTCGAATCGCCAACAAGGGTAATTTTGAAGGCTTGGAGGAAAGTCTCTCTGAAATTGTCAGTGCTCTGACCGGAATCCAACAGGAGGCTGGACCCACGACCGTAAGTCAGCGCTATGTGGCCTACTATCGAGGCCAGGGCCAAGCTCTGGATGAGCTCGAGGCAAAGTTGAATCGCATCCTCACGGCCATTCCCGAGTTGAAGCGAAGCGCCAGCCTGATGTCGAATGTTAAGCCCCCCAGTCCAAAGACGACGTGGATGGTGATTTACATTATCCTCGCATTTCTGGCACTATTCAGCCTGCTGTTTTATCTGCGTTGGTACAAGCGCGGCGAAAAAGACGAAGAAACGCTATAACTGTTCCCATAAAGAGCTCGAAAATGACTTCCCCCCGGATCAATGTTCTTCGAATGAAAGAAAACGGTGTCGTGACGGAGATTCGTCAAGACGTCGTTCATGTCACGGGGTTGACCAACTGTATGAACGGGCAGTTGGTTGATATCGGCGGCAAGGCCCGCGGCGTCGTGCTCGGGTTTAATCCCGATTACGTGCTGGTTCTTCTTGTCAGTGCCGCGATGAATATTCGCCCTGGCGACATAGTCACGAGTGTGCTTGAAGAGTTTAAGGTACCCGTAGGTGAAAAGTATCTCGGGCGCAGTGTGAATGCGCTCTGTGAACCGATGGATGGTCACGGCCCTGTTTTTGACACTGTCGATTACCCCATTTTTGCAACCGCGCCAACGGTGCTTGAGCGCGTTCCGCTCAATCAAACGATGGAAATGGGCACCAAGATCATCGACATGATGAAGCCGGTCGGTATGGGACAGCGCATGTTGGTTCTTGGTGACCGAATGACGGGAAAAACCACGCTGTGTGTTGATGCCATTCTTAATCAACGCGGCAAGAATGTCATCTGTATTTATTGCTGTATCGGCAAATCGGATGCGTCGTTGCGCAAGATTACGGATCTGTTCGAGAAAGAGAAGGTCTGGGGCTACGGCATTGTGATCGCCGCCACAGCATCCGACCCGATAGGGCAGCAATACCTGGCGCCGTACGTTGCATGTAGCTTGGGCGAGTACTTCATGCTCGAAAAACAGGCCGATGTCCTTATTGTGTTTGATGATTTCACCAAGCATGCTTGGGCCTATCGCCAAATTTCATTGTTGCTCGAGCGCGCGCCGGGGCGCGATGCGTATCCGGGGGACATTTTTTACATTCATTCTCAACTCGTGGAGCGTGCCTGTAAACTGAACATGGATCGTGGCGGCGGTTCAATGACACATTTGCCGATTGTGGAAACGCTTCAGGGCGATTTGGCGGGCTACATCCCGTCGAATATCGTTTCTATGACGGACGGGCAGATTTTCACGAGTGCGCAACTGTTTGGCGAGGGTTTCAAGCCCGCGATCGATATGGGGCTTTCGGTTTCCCGGATCGGAAATAAGGTTCAGTGGCACGCTGTTCGTAAACAGACCGGCATGTTGCAGCTGGAATTCGTACGCTATAAAGAACTCGAAAAGTTGACTCGGATACGAGCCGGTTCGTCTGGCGATGTCGAGGACCGCCTGCGGCGCGGGCGTGTGCTCGAAGAAGTTTTGAAACAGGATGAGAATAACCCTGTACCCATGGAAAATGAGGTCATCATTCTGTTTGCTCTCCATAATGGGTTTCTCGATGATTGTGAACCGGCCGACGTGCGCTCACTCTTGGATGCCTTGATCAAAAAGATCCGTCGCGACAAACCTGAGTTGGTGCGCAGCATCTGTGAACAGAAGATGTTGACTGAGCCCATTCGGCAGGGGCTTGAACACGAGGTTAAGTCATTTGGGCCGGCTTTTGCGTAAATGCCTGAATTGGCCCATTTGCCCACTGGATCGGACCTTGAACTACCTCCGAAAAGACGGTATAACCAAAGCCGCCGTGGGCTGGGAGTTGCTGTGCAAACCGGCGCCCGGATGAAGGAGCGGCGACACCATTTTGAAACTCAGAATATTGAACCCCAAAGACACCATCTTTTCGGGTGATGTGAAAAGCGTATTTGTGCAAGGCGACAAGGGCGAGTTTGAAATACTTGATTATCACGCCCCAATCGTCAGTTTGCTGCGTGAAGGAGAGATTACGGTAGACGGGAAAACCCGATTTCCCGTTAAAAAGGGCATCGTCAAGTTCTTCAACGACGAGTGCTTGGTTCTCTTGGACTGATCCGTTGCCCGTATAGGAGTTAGACGTATGGATGGTTTTGTCGTTTTCTTGGTGATGGTGGTGGTCATTATTGGGCCGTCAGGTGTCATCGCGACCATCGGGTATGCAAGTATTCGAGCGCTTGGACGTAACCCTTCGGCAGCGACAAAGATTCTTCAGGCGATGATTATTTCGCTTGTTTTTGCACAATCGATAGCCATTATCGCCTTGCTGGTCCTGTTTCATCTTTTCGGGGGCGGTTAGAGCGGTGTTCGAATTGGTGACGTGATCATCGCGGAAATTGGCGACGTTTTGCGACGGGACGGCATCGCGTCGGCGCGAAAATGTAACGAGAGAGAAGGAACGGTACGGATATGTTAACGAATCTTCAGGAATCCATGGGAGTCATTCTCCCCATCGTGATCGCCCACATCGTTGTATTGGGCGCAATCCTCATCACCATCAAGCGAATGCTGGTGGGCGACACCGTTCGAGCCGTTGGGCGTATCGGTGACGCGGAATCCGAAATTCGCAAGAAAGAGGAGACCATGCGTCAGGAAATGGAGCAAATGAAGAAGGAGTTTGCTTCCAAACGCGCTGGCGCGGAAGAAGATCTGCAAGAGCGTCGCGAAGAACTCGAGCGTGAAATGACGCAATCCAAGGAGGCTACCGTTGATAAAGCGAAGCGCGAGGCCGGTGACTTGCTTGAAAAAGCACGCAATGAAGAGCGCCGCCGTCGCGACCGTCTCGGTCAAGAAATGGAAAGCAAGGCTGTTGATTTCGCCGGTCGCATGTTCCGTCTCGTTTTCAGTGAGCGTCTGAACGATGCCTTGAACCGTGCCTTTATTGACGAACTCATTGATGCTCTTGAGGATACCGATGCGGCTGGTATTACCGTTGACTCCGACGGGACACGCTTTGTTGCTAGCCATCCGATTGAGCCCGATCAGAAAAAACGTCTGCAAGGGGTCTTGAAGCAGAAATTCCAGATCGACGTCAAGATCGATGAACAAATCAACGAAGAACTACTGGCTGGTCTCGTGATCAAGCTGGGTAGTCTCGAGATCGATGGTAGTCTTTTGAGTCGTTATAAGGAAGCTGCCACGGAACTTAAGAAAGACGCCTAGCCTGATCTATTCACCAAAATCTACTGCGAATGTATATCTCACGCCATCTCAAGCACTTATTGGCGAATGCCGACCTCGACGTGCGCCTGCACGCCTTCGCCCGCCATTCACCAATAAGCCCTTGATCTGACGCAATCTATGCATTCTCGTCACGACGTTGATGAATAGATCAGGCTAGCACACTTTCGGATTTAGTTTCTCCCCGTTGTTTACTGCCTTTGGCAGGGTGCAACGGAAGGACCAGCGAGCATGCAACTAAACGAACTCAAATTGGAGCTCCGGCTCAACTCAGATCTCGTTGAACTTGTTGACACTCTCAAGAATATTGCGGCTGCCCAATATTTTCTGCTCGAACGCTCCAAACTTCGCTTCGAAGACTTCATGGACGCGTTTTCTGAATTTTTTCGCGTCGTGGATCTTGTTGATGTTGATAATCCGCTCGTGAAGATGAAGTCCGACCATCTCGGCATTATCATTGTCACATCCGATTCTGGGTTCATGGGTGGTTTGAACCAGGGCGTGATTCGAAAGGCAATGTCCGTCCAGGGCGATTTGCCTGATCATAAGACGACACTGATCGTGGTTGGCGAAAAGGGGGCGGGGGTCCTGCAAGATCAGGGACGCGATTACAAGTTCTTCCAAGGGGTGCACCAAACCACAATTTATGAACAAGCTGTCGAATTGCGAGATTATCTTACGGAAGAGGTGAAGCAGAAAAGAATCGGTCGCGTTGCCATCGTCTATCCGCGACCGGTTTCGTTCACAACTCAGACGACCGAGGTGGTTGATCTGTTGCCCTGCGGACAGCTGTTCGACCGTTCGGCAGACACGGAGGTATCGCACCACGCGAAGCGCTTTAATTTGATTGCCGACTCCCAGAAGGTTATTGTCGAGTCCAGTTACACTGATATGGTTGCCCATTTGGCGAGCACATGGGTCGAGTCGAAGCTCTACGAGGTATATGAGGACAGTAAAATTGCCGAGTTTTCAGCCCGCGCCATGCATTTGGAAGGCAGTTTTCAAAAACTCGCAGAAGAGAAGGCGAAATTGCAGCACGAAACATTCAAGGCGATACACACGAAAATCGACAAAGGAATGCGCGAAAGTTATGCTGCACTGATAAAAAACCGTCGCTGACCCGAAATCAGAAAAAACTAAATCATGCCAATTACAATCTCCAGAGCAGGAAAAGAAGGTGTCGTCATCTCGGTGCAAGGCCCGGTTGTGGACATCAAGTTTCCGTGCACCGATGACATTCCAGACTTGCACGAAACGGTTAAAGTGGTGACCTTTGATCAACGCGACATCATGTTGATTGTTGAAGAGCATTTGGAGAATTGCGTGGCGCGATGCGTCGCCTTATCGTCCACTTTGAATTTACAACGTAATGCGATTGCCCGCAGTACGGGGGGCACCCTCGAGATTCCCGTTGGGGAAGAGCTTTTTGGTCGCATCATCAATGTGATGGGCGAACCTGTCGACGGCCGCGGACCCATCGAGACTCAGCGCAAGGAGCGCATTCACAAGGCAATCGACAAGTCCATCAAAAGCGACTTTGGTGGCACGGACATTGTGGTTACCGGACTGAAGGCGGTTGATCTGTTATTTCCGGTGGTCCGAGGAAGTAAGACCGGCGTGATCGGCGGGGCTGGCTGTGGCAAAACCGTGCTGATTAGTGAGCTGATTCATAATATTGTGGAAGAGCATGATGGCGCCTGCGTTTTTACGGGCATCGGCGAACGAATTCGTGAAGGCAACGAACTTTATTTCGAATTTGAAGAAGTCGGCATTCTTGAGAAGGTTATGATGGCCTTCGGCCAAATGGATGAACCGCCAGGCGCTCGATTTAACGTCGTCTTGACAGGCATCACACTGGCCGAATATCTTGAGAATAGCGGTCGCGAAGTGTTGCTCTTCATGGATAACATTTTTCGCTTCGTGCAGGCCGGCTCAGAGATTTCCACACTGCTGGGGCGTACGCCCTCTGAGACCGGTTATCAGCCAACGCTCGGATCAGAGGTCGGTGATGTGCAAGAGCGCATTCGTGGTTCGATCTCCGCGTTCCAGGCCGTTTACGTGCCCGCTGACGACATAACCGATCCCGCCGTTGTCGCGATTTTTAGTTATCTGGACGCCGTGATGGTGCTTTCGCGCGAACGTACACAATTGGGTCTGTACCCGGCAATCGATCCGCTATCCTCATCTTGTTCCAACCTGAACGCCGCCACGGTCGGTACGCGACATTTCGAGTTGTCACAGGAAGCGCTTCGTATATTGACCAAGTACGACGAGCTGCGCCGCATCGTTGCGGTGATTGGCATTGACGAGCTGTCGAAAGCCGATCGTATCCTCTACGAACGTGCGCGTAAGATTCAGAATTTCTTGACCCAACCTATGTTCGTTGCCGAGTCCTATGTTGGCAAGAAGGGTCAGTACTGTACTGTCAACCAAACCCTTGATGGTATTGAGAAGATTATCGACGGAAAAGTTGATCATATGAACGAAGAAGAGTTCTACATGATTGGTGCCATTTGACGCCTATCGCCCGCTTGCGGCTCTTCCGTATGGGCGTGACGTTGTTCGTTTTCGTCTGCCTTGCATTCTCCCCCTGCATTTTTCGCAAAAGCCGATAGACGTCGGCGCTATCATCGCGCATAATGCAAGCAACGCTGAGTTTGAACTTTAGGCGGAATCACAATCTTAAGGAAACGCCGTGAGCACGTTCGAAGACCAACTTCTTGAGAAGGGGCTGATTACATCGGCTCGGCTTCAACAGGCGAACTCGGATGCACGCAAATCAAGAAGCGCGCTTGCTGATGTGTTGCTGCGTCAGAAGCTTGTTCAGGAAGAGGACGTTCTGCAGGTGTTTGCAGAGACGCAGGGCATCGCGTATATCGAATTGCGTGAACGTGACATCCCCAACGATGTGATCGCCCGGCTTTCCGCCAAGTTTGCCGCGCATTATCAGATCGTGCCGGTTGGCTTTCAAGGCGGTTCGTTGACCGTGGCCGTTTGCAACGCGTTGGACATGTCCGTTGTCGAGGACATTCAGACGGCGACCGGATACAGCGTGGAGCGTGTGTTGGCTTGTCGTGATGACGTCCAGGAGGCGTTGCGTCGCTATTACGGCGTTGGCGCGGACACCGTGGAACGCATTTTGGCCGAATCCGGCGCGACCGATGCGGATATCGATGTGCAGGAGGAATCGCATGACCTCGAGCTCATGGCCGAAGACACCTCTGTTGTTCGGTTGGTCAATCAGTTGCTCCATGAAGCGATCGCTAATCGTGCTACGGATATTCACTTCGAAGTGTATCGCGACGGTCTGGTGTTGCGGCGTCGCGTGGATGGCATCTTGTTTGATACGGCGGTTCCGCAAAATATCCGACTTCTTTATCCGTCGATAGTGTCGCGTATTAAGCTGATGTCCGGATTGAATATCGTCGAGCGCCGTATGCCGCAGGATGGACGTGCGCGCGTCACGATAGGTGATGCGCAATTCGATTTGCGTGTATCGATCGTGCCGTCTATCCATGGCGAGGATATCGTGATTCGCATTCTCCCCGCAGCGATGATTTTTGATCTGCCGGAGTTGGGGTATGGCGAAGCCCATGTCAAGGAGTTGCGAACGTTGATCGACGTTCCGCATGGTATTATTTTCGTAACCGGCCCGACCGGTAGCGGAAAGAGTACGACGCTCTACGCCTGTCTCAGCGAACTGAATACCCGTGACCGCAAAATTATTACGATTGAAGACCCTGTTGAGTATGAGCTGCGCGGTATTACGCAAACGCAGATCAATCTAAAGGTGGGGCTTACGTTCGCGCATGCCTTGCGCAGTATGCTGCGTCATGACCCTGATGTGATGCTTGTCGGTGAGGTGCGTGATCGTGAAACAGCTGAAATTGCTATTCAAACGGCGATGACGGGCCATTTGGTGTTGAGCTCTTTGCATACCAATGACGCGGCTGGCGGGGCCGCGCGACTCATCGACATGGGTATCGATCCTTATCTGATTACCTCCACAGTGCGCGCCTTCATTGCCCAGCGTCTGGTGCGTTTGATTTGCGCGAAGTGTAAGGAGCCCTATGAACGTGACGGGCAGACCTTGTATCGGGGGGCGGGATGTCGAACCTGTCACCAAAGCGGGTTTCGGGGGCGTATGGCCATTTGTGAATTTCTTCCGTTAACACCGCCTGTTCGGGAAATGATTTTAGCCAAGCAGTCTGCCAAAGACATTCGCGAACGTGCAGACGCGCTGGGTCTGCGTACAATGGCTGCGGATGGGTGGGAAAAAGTGGCGCTTGGAATGACGACCGCCGAAGAGGTGCTCCGGGTGACAAGTGCGTGACGTGATGCGTTCGGGGAGCGCCCGGGCGCGTGAGCGCTACGACGGTATGCACGTCTTTCCGAGTCAATGGATTAGTAAAGGGACCGAGTAAAGCACTGTGCCCACATACGCGTATAAAGCCAAAGAAGGTCCTGAAGAAACGGTCGAAGGCGAACTCGCTGCCGAGTCGCGCCAGGCGGCATTGTCTGAGTTGGATAGCAAGGGGCTCGTTGCTGTCTGGGTCGAAGAAGTGACAAGCGCGCCGACACGAGGCAAGCGCAAGGGGACGCGTGCACGCGCGCGACGAATCGGTCGGGGCGACGTCACGATGTTTACGCGGCAGTTGTCAAGCTTGACAAAATCGGGCGTGCCCATCCTGCGGTCGCTCTACACCATTCGCGATCAGGCGACCAATGCCAATTTCGCTCGTATGGTTGAGGATTTCGAACTGACCGTACGTGATGGCAGCATGCTTTCGGATGCACTCCAGAAATACCCTAAACTTTTTTCGCCACTCTATCTGGATATGGTTCGTGCTGGCGAATCCGGTGGCGTTCTGGATATGTCGTTGAAAAGTCTGGCTGAGGCTCGCGAAAAGGAAGACGACATGCGCCGTAAGGTGCAGACGGCCCTCGCGTATCCTACGCTGGTGCTCGTCGTTGGTATGCTGACGGTTTTTATCATCCTGTCGTTCTTTATGCCGCGTGTTTTGGAGCTGTTTGAAAATTATGCTTTCGGTGATTTGCCGTGGCCAACACAGGTCTTGGTCTCCGTGAGCAGCTTTTGTGAAAATTCATGGTACTGGATTGTCATTATTCTATTACTTGTCGCTGCCGTGACGCGGCGTATGTTTACCCTCGAAAAAGGGCGCGCCATGATTGATGCTGGCGTTCTGCGTGTCCCGTTCGTGCGCACCTTTGTGCGCCAGTCTGAAATTGCACGATTCGGACGCACGCTCGCTCTGCTGCTGGATGCCGGTGTTTCCATCGATAAGAGTCTGGAGCTGAGTGCGAACACGCTTGCCAACGATGCCTTGCGTAAAGAGGTGCACGCCATTCGGCGCAGCACGGTGCAGCAAGGGGCGCCTCTTTCCACGGGGCTGTTGCACGCACAACACTTCCCCCCGTTTGTGGCCAACATGGTCGGCGTGGGCGAAGAGTCGGGGCGACTGGATGAGGCGCTCAATGAGATCGCCGAATTCTATGAAAAAGAAATCGAGCAAATGACGCGCATTGCGACCAGCTTGATTGAACCAATATTGATTTTAACCGTCGGTGCTTTTGTCGGGTTTATTGTCGCCGCGATGCTGCTTCCTATTTTCCAACTGGGAACGGGTTTGTGAGTCGAGCGCAGGCGTGCATTGCTCTGGACGTCGCGATGCTGACGGTTTATTATGATAGGCGCTATAAGGGGCTGCGTTTAGGAAGCCCACCACATTTTATTTGGAGGCACATATGAATACGACCGTGAGTCGTTCCGGCTTTACGTTGATTGAGTTGATGGTTGTTGTTGTGATCATCGCGGCGCTCGCGGGCATGGTTCTACCGCGCGTGCTTCCAGCGTCGACGGAGGCCAAGGCCAACATCGCCAAAGGGGATATGGCGGGCATTTCGGTTGCGCTTAAGATGTTCAAGTTACACAACGATCGTTTTCCTTCGACATCTGAGGGATTGGGCGCGCTTATCGAAGCACCGTCTTCTGCTCGAAATTGGAAGGGGCCCTATCTCGAAAAAGTTGAAAAACCCAAGGATCCGTGGCGCGAAGAGTATCTTTATCGTTATCCGGGAACGCACAATACCTACGGGTTCGATATCTGGTCTCTGGGGCCGGATGGGGTTGAAGGGTCCGATGACGTGCAAAACTGGTCAGAATAGTCGCTGTAGGCGTCATTGAAAGCTTCAGCGATATCGAAGGACTGTGGATTCACGCTGATCGAAGTTCTGGTCAGTCTGGTTGTGCTATCAACAGGCATTGTTCTGGTGCTGCGTGCCATGGGAACATCTGCGGCCGCCTTGTCAGCTGCGCGCGTGACGTCGCGATCGGTCCTGCTTTCGGATCAACGCCTGGCAGAAATTGACATTGCCCGGGCGGCCGGTGAAACCGTGACCACTGAACGCGGTGATTTCCCTGACCCGTTTGCCTCCTATCGCTGGGCAACCGACGTCGAGGGATCCAGTGAGGCTGCAGTCGCATCGTCCGGGGAGGGTGGCGCAAGACATCTGCATCTCGAGATTTCACGTCACGGTTCGGATCGCGTGGATTTGCGGTTGGACACGCTTGTTCTTCAATAGGGAAAGTCTGACATGGGAAACCATCGCAATTTTGGCCGAGCATCCTGTCGGGCGTTTAGTTTAATCGAACTGCTTGTCGTTACGGCCATTCTGGGTTTGGTGATTGGCGCCATTGGCGCTTGCCTGGCTGGGGGCTTTCGACTTTGGGATGCGGCACAGCATTTCGGCACGGGCGAATCCAGGGCATATCTGGGTTTGCACACCATGGCGCGCGACTTGCGTAACACGTTTCCGTGTCACTGTGGCGCCGCCTTTACGGGGGAATCCTACGAGATGGCTTTCCCTGCGATGGTTGCCGGCCTGCCGGGTGAGGCGAAAGACCAGATTGGTACGATTCAGTACGTTTTCGAGCGCAGCGAGCAGCGCGTTCTGCGACGCATTCTGGACAGTGCGGAGCAGGTTGTTTCAGAGGAAATTGCTTTGTACCCGGTTGAAGACCTCACGTTTGTCTATCGTCAGCGCCTCGCGAGCGGCGCGGCCGGCCCCGAATTAAACCTAGCGACCAACATTCCCTTCGTTGTAGACGTGCGTTTCACGCTTGAGCCAGATGGCTCTGACGCGCTGGAGTTACATCGAACGATCGTGCTTCGTACTCGGGACGCATCCTCATGAGCGAGAAGCGGGGTAGTGTTCTTATTCTGGCCCTCTGGTCCCTGTTTTTTCTGGGTGCATTGGCACTGGCTGTTGCTGGATATGTTTCAGCGGCTCTCGATAGCGCGCGATTTATGCGCAACGAAACGCAGGCGTATTTTCTGGCACGCGCCGGGGTGGACAAGGCCGTCGCTGTGGTGCTGGGTGACGAGTCGTATTATACCAATTTTCACAAATCGCGGCATCCGGACTTGCGTAATGATTTTAAGGATCAGGCGCTTGGCGAATTCGGATCCTTTTCTGTGCAATACGCGTTCATGTCAAACGTCAGCGAGCAAGCCTATTTGGTTCAAACGAACTTCGGCTTCGCCGCCTACGGTGTCGGCAGCGACACCCGCGACCGAATTAATATCGATTGGGGGGTTGAAGACCCCACCCGTCACCAACTAAATAGTCTGGGCATCGACGCGGACGTCGTCGACAGCATATTGTCCTACGATCCCCAATCAATTGTTGCAAACGACCGTAAACGTAGCTACTGTTCTTTCTTCGGAAGTGCTCAGGAACTGCTGGTTATTGACGGCCTTGGTATTGAAGAATACAGCCAGTTGGAGCCGGTGGTTACCATCGGACGATTTGCTTGGCAATGGCCTGAGCAATGTGTTCGAGGCGAGCAATTGCAAAGTTACGGTGGCCTGGCTCAAGGGGTTGCCGAAGTGGAGCATGCCGATGGGTCGCGAGAGGTGCTAGCCTCGTCACGTATTACGTTTGTCTTTAGAATAGATACCAACACCGCAGAAGGCGTACAATTTTTACACTGGCGTGAGCACTAAAGCGACAAATCCAAAAGCCCCCAAGTCGGCCCTGATCTGTGAATTGGGCGCGGATTGGCTGAAAATCGTGCGCCTGGAGAACGGGCGTTCGGGCATGGCATTGTCTGCCGCCCATATGCAGGCGTTAGACCCGCTGCAAAGCGTTTCCGCCGATATGCTTCGAAGCGTGCTTGAGGAAATGGGTGCCGCCGATACACCTCTCTATTCTTGCCTGCCACGGCAGTCCGTTACGTTTCGCGCCTTGAGTCTTCCGTCGACCAAGCAAGACGAAGTGTCTGACATGATTGACCTGCAGGTCGGTAAATTGACGCCCTATTCGAAGGACGAAATTGTTTACGACTATCTGCACGGCGGTTCCGGGGGCA
>JBLHHU010000035.1:0-19664 GCA_047615735.1 Kiritimatiellia bacterium
GCGGCGGGCGGGGTGCCGGCTTTGCGGCAGAGTTGGTTCCAGACGGCGCCGAAGGGCATGCAGCGCTGCTCTTCCATGAGGGCCAGCTTCTGGCCTAGCTTACCGTCGCGCTCGAGTCCCTGCAGCACCTGTGTCGGATCGAGCAAGCCGGCCAAAATCGCCTTGCGCGTGGCGCGCGTTCCGATGACGTAAGCTGCTATGCGGTTGATACTTGCGTCAAAAAAGTCTAGCGCGACGTAAACGCGATCGAGGGCCTTGCCGCGCGCCAATTCGAGAAACACATTACGCACCTCGTCGTTAAAGAGCACGACGTGGTCACTGTCCCAACGTATGGGACGGCTGGTGTGGATCAAAAGTTTCTCATGATACTGTAAGAGAGCCGAAATTTTGTCGCTGACTTGCTCAGTCGGGTGGTAATGCCCCAGATCGAGACATTGCACGAGTTTGCGCGTCAGCGCATAGCCGGTATAGAACTCCATCGATCCGACGACATAGTCTTCACTGCCAATACCGAAGAGTTTACTTTCCACGGCGTCGACACAGAGGGAGGCATCAATGCCGAGTGCATCGTCGAAAATGCGATCATAAGACTCGGCCAGACGTTGACGCGGGCCAAAACGGTCAGCGGGCGAATCTTTGGCTCCATCCGGCACCCAGTGGTTGTTTATACAGGGCTGCCCGACGGTGCGACCCATGTGCTCAGCGATGCGACGTGCGGCGATGCCGTGTCGTACCCAGAAGTCGCGAATATCCGCATTGGTGTGCGAAAGCGTGTAGCCGTCGTCCGCATTGGGGTGCGCAAAATAGGTCGGATTGAAGTCCAAGCCAATGCCCGTGGCGTTGGCCCAATCCATCCAACCCGCGAAATGCGATGGTTCGAGGGCGTCCCGAGCGACCGTTTGTCCGCCCGTTTCGGCGTAAAAGGCGTGCAAATTGAGTTTATGCGCGCCCGGGAGCAGCGCCAGGACTTGCTCGAAGTCAGCACGCGCCTCATCGCCATCGCGTGCTCGGCCAGGGTAATTTCCGGTGGCCATGATGCCGCCGCCATCGGTGCTTTCAGAAATTTCAAACCCCCCAACATCGTCCGCCTGCCAGCAATGCAAGGATATCGGCACCGCCAGACAGGCGTCCACGGCGGCATCAACATCAACGCCGACCGTTGCATAGGTGTCTTTTGCTGCCTGATAATCCTGTTCAATCTGGGCATCGCTGGCAGTGGCATATGGGTTCATGCGTAACATCCTTATTTTCGCGAAGTCGTATTGTTTGAGCAACGCTACCGCGACGGGCGGAAAACGTTAAAACGCAAATCTAATCACATATGCTGAGGATTGAAAACGCAAAGTGCCAGCCATCGTCAGACACGGCCCTTGTTGCGCTCACGCGACGGGCGGCTCGTTCAGACAGCCTTTTCGGCTATTGCGACTTGAACTGAATAACGATTATGGGCATGATCAGCCGTCAAAGTGTGGAATTTTAACAGGTAACGAAGCAAATAGACCCTATGCAGACAAACGAATCCAAAGCCGACAAACTGTTTCTGCAAGCCGAGCAGATGGCGCACGAGTTTTCGCTCTTCCCCGTTAGACGGGACGCCTCAAAGAAGGTCATCGGGCTTCTGTCCAACACTGACATTCAGAAAACCCTGCGCGAGCTGAGTACGCTCAACGTCGACGACTACATTGCTCGCACTGTTTTACCCTCTGAGGACAAATCGCGCCTCGATGCGAAAAAAGTCATCAAGCGCCTAAAGGGGCAAATCTTGCTACAGGGGGACCATGGCCCCCTCTATTGGTGCGAGATGATCATGGAAGCTGAACCAGGCCAAGACCCTCGGCGCATCGGCGTGCTTGCACAGAACCGAAGCGAAAGCAACGGCGTCTGGATGCCAGAGCACCACGCTCTGGCCGTCAAAGCGATTCGCGGGTTCGCCCAGCGCAAGATCCCCATCGTGACCTTTATCGACACACCCGGCGCTGACGCTGGTGCTGAAGCGAATGCTCAAAACCAGGCCCATTCGATCTCACGCCTGATTGCAGAGATGGCGCAACTCGATGTACCTACGATTGGTATCATCCTGGGATACGGCTACTCCGGCGGTGCTATTCCGCTCGCGACGGTCAACATTTTGCTTTCGGTGCGCGACGGGGTCTTCAACACGATCCAACCGCCTGGACTGGCCAGCATCGCACGGAAATATGACCTGTCCTGGCAGGAATGCGCCAAATACGTCGGCGTCTCGGCCTATGAACTCTTCGATCAAGGCTATATCGACGGTGTCATCGATTACGTCCCCGGCGAGCGCCAGAAGCTTGAAAATCTCAAAACCTCCATTCTCTCCAGCATTGAACTCATCGAACGCAACGCCGAAGAGTTTGTCGCGCGGACGCCGCTCGTCCTGGAGCACTATAAACGCAGCATGGAACGCTACCTTGCGCCTGAACCCGATCTCGTCCAGATTCAGGAGTCGGCCGAATTATCACTGGCAGAAAGCCCGACAACGCACGTCAACGTGTTCGGCCTCGCCTACCGCTATTTGCGCTATCTTGGCCTGCGTCGCCGCATCCGCTCCATTTCAATGGATAGTTACGGTCGCCTCAGCGATCTGGAAATCCCAAAAGGCGACCTGAAAAAACGCGCGGAAGATGCACGCGTCAAGGCCTTCGAAAGCTGGCTGGGTCAGCCCTTCGAACTTCGCTACGACGACAAGCTGTTGAAGGCCTGGAAAAACTACCAATCACGCAAACGCTCCAGCGAGGATCACCCGGGACGCTTCCGGCGCTTGGTCTTTGGTTCTCCGCAGGATCAGTTCAGCACGGCGCGCAGCCGCTTAACCCTTGAGTACGTCTTTTTCCTCTACAACTTATGGAAAAAGGAAGCCCCCGGTAATTTGCTATCCCTGATCAACTACCTGCGCGAAAATACGGAAGCCCCTTCAGATAAAACCGATGGCGACCTGACCGTTCTCGACGTCATGCGTCAGCCAGAGTTACGTGAAGCGTTCATCGAAGAATGCGAAAACGCACTTCTGTTCGATGACGGCTACAATTTCCTGATTGAACACCTCAGCGCCATCGCCCTTGAAGCGCACGAGTCCAATACCATTTCCGAGGAATCTATCAGTAAATTGGTATCGGATTCGCTGGACGCCTCCACGCAAGCCCTCGTCAAGCGTCTCGGCACGCCCGATGAAGATGTAAAAAAAGCACAACTGCGCCTGCGACGACAGTTCCGCAGCTTCGGCGAACGCTTCATCGCCTATGGCGGCAACGGCGATCAACTGAAGGCCCTTGAGAGCTGGAAAAAAACAGCCTATCCACGTTTGTCCGAGACCCTTTTCGCTGTCGTGACATTCTTCTGCGAACACCTCATGCCGCGCTACTACCGATCCCACTTTGATGGCAAACCGTACGATGGTCGCATCTTGCCCAAAAACATTGGTATCAAGGATTTTTGGAACCGTTTGGCGATCGCCTATCGTGACCTCCTGATTCAAGACCTGCTGACGCATCAGAAACGGACGCAGCGCGTGACGCCCGCAATGATCACTGATCGCTTCTTTTCTGATTTCCGCGAACAGAACCGACGCCAGATGAGTGCCGACCCGGTGCGCTTCCCTGGCTTCCGTTTGTCGATCGAAGATGCCTTGTCAAAAGACATCACGCCTTGCGGGTTGATCACCGGCATCGGCAACCTGAAGAGCGACAGCGGCGCCACACAGGTCGGCGTCGCCATCTCAAACCTCGCCTTCCAAGCCGGCGCCTTCGACATGGCCAGTGCCGAAAAGTTCTGTAACCTCATGTGCGAATGCATGCTGCGCCGCATTCCGATTGTATGCTTCATCTCCTCCGGTGGCATGCAGACCAAAGAAGGCGCAGGCGCACTATTTTCCATGCCCATTGTCAACGATCGCCTAACGCGTTTTGTGCGCGACCAAAATCTACCTGTCATTTCGTTTGGCTTCGGCGATTGTACGGGCGGCGCGCAGGCCAGCTTTGTCACACACCCGCTCGTTCAGAGCTATTATCTGTCCGGCACCAACATGCCATTCGCTGGGCAAATCGTGGTTCCCTCCTACCTCCCGAGCACATCGACGCTGTCCAATTACCTGCTGGAAACCGAAGGGGCGATGCAAGGGCTCGTGAAGCACCCCTTCTGGAACACGCTCGACGACGAGCTCACCAAAATCGACCCGCGCATGCCCATGCCAACCGAATCCGTCGACGAGGTCATTACGCGCGTTCTGCAGGGCCGCTTCGAACGTGAAGAAGCCACGACAGATGAAGCGGACCGCTACGTCGACGAAACCGCTATGAACATCAGCCCCGTGAACCGCGTCCTGATTCATGCACGCGGCTGCGCCGCGGCCAAACTCGTAAGCAAATGTCAGGAACACGGCATCCAAGTCGTCCTCGTGCAGTCAGATGCCGACTCCGATTCCGCCGTGGCCGAAATGGTTGGCGAACACGACACACTCGTCTGCATCGGCGGCAACACGGCCGATGAGAGCTACCTCAACGCGACCAGTATCATCCGAATTGCCGAACAGGAACGCGTCGACGCGATTCACCCCGGCATCGGTTTCCTTTCCGAAAACGCAGACTTCGCGGCCCTCTGCGCCGCGCATCGCATCAACTTCATTGGACCCAGCGTACGTAGCATGGAACTGATGGGCAACAAATCCAACGCCATCAAGACCGCACGCAAACTCAACGTCCCCGTCGTCCCCGGCAGTGACGGCGTCGTCACCACCGTCCAGGCCGCCCGAAAAGTCGCCTCAGAAATCGGCTATCCCGTGCTCATCAAGGCGGTGCATGGCGGCGGCGGAAAAGGCATCCGCGTGGTTGAATCGGCGGACGCATTCAACGAAGCATTCAAAGAAATTCGCATCGAAGCCAAGAGTGCCTTTGGAAACAGCGATGTGTACCTCGAGCGATACGTCACATCGATGCGACACGTTGAGGTGCAGGTATTGCGTGACCGCCACGGCAACACACGCATCCTTGGACTGCGCGACTGCAGTGTTCAGCGCAACAATCAGAAGATCATCGAAGAATCGGGATCGACCATGCTTCCGCCCGAACTGGAACAATCCGTATACAAGTTCGCGGAAGCTATCGCCGATGAAATCAACTATTTTGGTGCTGGCACGGTTGAGTTTATTTATGACTTAACGCACGACACTGTTTACTTCATGGAAATGAACACGCGCTTACAAGTGGAACACCCGGTCACGGAAGGCGTCACCGGCATCGACATTGTTCGCGCGCAGTTCGACATCGCCTCCAACCGCTCCATCGAAGCGATCAAAGCAGAACCAAGCGGCTATTGCATCGAAGTGCGGGTCAATGCCGAAAAAGTCATTCGCGACGAACAGGGCAACGTCACCCTACGCCCCTCCCCCGGCATGCTGACGGACTGTGACTTCCCTACCGAAGACGGCGTGGACATACTTCGCGCAGTAGGCCCAAACAAAGTTGTGACGCCTTTCTATGACAACATGATTGCACAAGTCATCGTTCGCGGCACTGATCGCAATGACACCATTGAGCGCATGATCAAATACCTTGAACGCGTCAATATCGAAGGCGTTGCCGTCAACATCCCCATGGTGGTGGCCGTCTTAAAGGACGAGGTCTTCCGCAAGGGCATCTACGACACAACCTATTTGCCTCAGTTCTTCACACGCACCGACATCGACGCGCTTATCGTGGCAACAGCTGAATCTGAAGCCTCCAGCAAGCAAGCGCTTGATGCGGATGCCATCAAGATTGAAGGAACGGGCGAACTCAAGGTTGTCGCACCCTCCACGGGCGTGTTCTACATCACACCATCACCCAGCGATCCGGACATGGTGACGGTTGGCTCCTCCATCAAAACGAACAGCCCAATCTGTCTCATGGAAGCCATGAAGCTCTTCACGACGCTTTCGCTGGATGACTTCAACAGCGAAGACAAGATCCTCTACCCCAACGACCGCAAGTATAAGGTTGTCCGCATCGTGGCCACGACGGGCCAAGTCGTGAACGCCGGTGAACTCATGTTCGTCGTCGCCCCGGAAGAGGCAAAGTAGGACCGCACGGTCAACACGTTGCGGGCGATCAGGGCCAAGTCGAATGCTGCTCCCTTGGGCGCTTCCAGCATCAAAACCTAAAACCATTTACAGAAGGTCGCAAAGAACGTAAAGGGCTGCCTTTGGCCAATACTTTGCGCCCTTTGCGACCTTCTGTTAAATTCTGAATCGTACCGCAAAAACCGTGCGCGGAGGGCTCAAAACAGCAGCATTCGGAGCTAATCGAGGCGGCACACGTCCTCGCAGAACGCCTCAGGCGACGATGACAGGAGCCAATGCACCTGCGCGCGTCGGCCCAGGTCTTTACGCACCGCCTCTTTACTGAGCACATCACCCATACCAATCGACGCGGGTAAGGCATTCGACACGCGCACAGCTATTGGGGTTTCGACATTCACGCATCCTTCAGCACGAACACAGTCGATCAGGCGTAACGTCACCTCCCAATAGAGTAGGGTCTCGTTGTAATCGGTCTTGGGAATCAATGCCGCCAAATCATTGATATGACTATCGCCAGCGCCGAAACCGGGAAAGGTCACCGCATCCAGGGCGATCAAATCAAACGGCTTTTCGGTAATGTCGATGAGCGCAGCCGCAGCTGTTGCAAAAGCCCGGGTTGTATGTCCACCAGAGGATTGCAGCGCATTCACCAACGCGTCGCGAAACGAGCGATCGTTAAAAATCACGCCAACGTGCATCAGTGGCCTTCGCTACAGCTCGACCCATAGGCGAAACACGAATAGCAACGATGGTGCTTCAAGCGGATGCGTACCTGCATGCTCTCGCGCAAAGTCGGCGCAAGATCGTAGTCCCCATCATCATCGACAAGCGTGCACGCATAGACGCCTAAGCGCCCGCCCGCCTTGACCACCATACGACTGAAACTACACATGTAAGCGGCTCGCTGAACCTCATTCGTGTATTGCGTCATGCAGCCTTCAGTAATATGGGGCACACTGGCCATTGAGCCCGGCGTCATGAAATCGGGAAACTTGATGATCGTCATTTCGTCGGGCAAACCCGCGTCTTGGAAATAGGGTGCATAACCGGCATCGCGTTCCGGCGAGTCCTCGCCATCCAACATCAGCCGCGCAATCGACACATGGAATCCGGCGTCGTGCAACTGCCCCAGTGTGCGCAGCGCCATTTTAAAATTACCCTTCCCGCGCGACGCGTCATGTTCGTCAGGGTCCGGATGGTCCAGACTGACTCGAAAACTGACATCATGCGCTTTCGCCTGCAACCCGACGACTTCAGCGAAACGATTGCGCAAGGGCTCTGTGCCGTTGGTCAGAACGAGGCACGGCAGGCGATCCAAGGCCGCGCCGAGGATATCGACAAAGTGTGGATTGACGAACGGCTCGCCACCTGTAAACGAAAACTTTTGGCATCCCATCGCGACGGCTTCGTCCAGAAACGGCACAACGTCGTCGAGCGTCAGAAAGTTCAAACGATCATCACCGGGCTTAGATCCCTCTAAACAGAACGGGCAACTCAGATTACAATTCGTCCCGGTGTGAAACCAGACTTCGGTCAGCTCTGTCGACTCGATATAGCCACGCGAATCGCCTCCAGGCGTGCGTAACCAATCGTCTTTAAGAATCTCACGCATTAAAAAACACCTCTCTATGAATACGACTGAAATGAACGCCTTTGGATTCGAGCCAGGTACTAACATCGTCGATCATCGCGTCCAACCCGCACAAGTAGTAGTGCACGTCGTCGTCAATCGGCAGGCGGTCCAGTTGCTCGGTGACGCGCCCTTGCACATAACCGTTCACAGATTCGCGCGTCACACAGAGCGTCGTCGGACAACGCGATTCGAGAAACGCGACATCAACAGCGTCGGCCGCAGTACGCACGCCATACAAACACATTTCCGGGCGCGCCTCAGGCTGGGTCCGAAGATAACTGATAAAAGGAGAAATACCTGTTCCGGTAGCCACGAACACACTTCGAACCTGCGCGTCTCCGTTCAGCCCTGGCCGAAACCATCCGAAGGGCGGACTGAATTTAACAACGTCACCTTCGCTCAGTTTCGCAATCCACTCCGTGACTTCACCCTGCATGTCGCGAATGAGGAATCGCAAATAGGGATCATCCTTACCCGACGAAATACTGTAAGGACGTGAAACGCCCGCTGGATTAAACAGGGCGACACAGTCACCCGGCGTGAACACCACATCACCGCGTTCGACCAACAACTCGATCAACCCGGGAGTCGGGAAATTAACTTGAAATACGCTCCGGTGATGCATCAACGCCCACAATTAGATGTCATCAACAACAGCCGCTGCTGCTGCTCTCGGACGTCGCCGCATCGGGAAGCGCCCCAACCGTTTCACCAAGTGCATCAAAATCGCCGAAATGTCGTGAGCGATCGCCCATGACCTCGAAATACTTCTTGAATCGCGTCTCACTCAGCATCAACGCCGTGTTGCCTGACACACGTTCGGGCCGACCCACTTCGAAGACGTGGTCTTCATCCAGCGTAAAGACATGCGGACGCCCGGGCGCGGAGCCAAGGTACGTCGCGATCTGACCGTAATCCTCTTCGCAATCCTCCAATTCGGCGATCTTGAAGGCACGCACGGTCATCGAATAGAACTGTAAACATCCCGCTTGCGCGGAAATGGCGTCATTGTCGAGTTCGATTTTCGACGTGGTCATGATGCGATAGTCCTCACATCCGCATCGCGCAAGCAAGCGGCGGAAGTCTTCAAAGTAGAGCGCCCCGCCCAAACATTCCCCATGGAACACCGGATCGGATGCAAGGGCTTCGGGAATGCGTCGATCGCAGTATACATCCGAAAAATAAAGCTCTCCACCAGGCTTCAGGACGCGAAATATTTCGCTAAACACTTTTTCTTTGTCGGGCGACAGGTTCAGGACGCAATTGGACAGAATCAGATCGACCGAGTTATCCTCGAGGCCGGCTCCTGCGAGATCTTCGATTTTGCCTTTGCGAAAATCGACGTTCGGCTTATCGAATCCATATTTCTTGGTCATGGAATCGATGGCAGCACGTGCCACATCCAGTTGCTCGTCGGTCATGTCGACACCGATGACGTTGCCGCAAGCACCCACAAGATGGGAGAGCAGATAACAATCACGTCCGGTGCCGCACCCCAGATCAAGGGCCGTCAAACCGGAAACTGCCTCGGGTATAGGAGAGCCGCAGCCGTAAAAACGAGCCATCACTTCATCGTCGATCATTCCCAGGATTTTTTTGAACTCATTGGGAATCTCGGCCGAGGTACAACAGCTGGTTTTCAAATCCTCGCTCGATTGGAGGGTCTGCCCGTAATACGCACGCACATTGTCGTGCGTTGTGGCTCCTGATTCAGACATAAGCGGCTCCTCGTAAATGACGGTCTTCGATTTGTGAAAATGTTGCTAGTGAAAATACAGGGCTTTGTACCCCACGTGCAAGCTACGATCGTGAATTTAAACCCAGACACACAAAAACACCTAAACCGACGGGGCAAGCCTTAAGGTCTAAAACCAACTACAGAAGATAACCAAGGAAAGAACCCGCGGAGCCCGCTGGGCTCCAAGGTTGGAGCGCTCAATCCGGCCCCTACCCCATTCCCCCTGGAGCCCGGCGGGCTCCGCCGGCAGCAACAGTTGCGTCATTCCGACGCCGCGGCCGCCGACTGAAGCTGCTCAAAAGCGGCTTGGGCATCGGCCGCGACAGAAGACGACTGTGCCTGATCGACCAGATTGGACAATGCCTGCAGCGCCGCCCCGTATCCGCCCTCACGCAAGAGGCTGATAATTTCCCGCTGCGCCACTGGCGCCTGATCGGGCAGCACGTCCGTTAATTCGCCCAACACCGTTGCTCCAAAGCCGGCCAGTGCTTCACGCGCGGCCTTGCGTACTGTGAAAACATTGTCATCCAATGCATCGACAAGAAATGGAACGGACCGTCTATCGCCGATCGCCCCGAGGGCATTCACGGCGAGAATCCGGCGACGTTCCTTTTCGTGATGCATCTGCAAAACAATGCCAGGTACGGCGTTTGTGCAAGACCATTTTCCCAACGTGCGCATCGCCGCACCCGATGCCGCCTCATCCGTCAGCAACGGCAACACGGAGGCGCTGTGCGCCGGGGTCTTGCAGAAGCCAAGAAAGTAGACGGCCGTTTTTCGTATTTTTTCACGTGGGTCATCAAGATAGCGCAAGAGCACCGTCGCGACATCATCATCCTCAAGATGAACCCGCACCAACTGGTCCGCCATCATGCGGACGGCCATATTTTCGATGTGACAGTGCGCCATGAGATAGTGCAGTGCGTTGGTGCCGCGCGCGATCACCTCCGTGGTTGCGGCCGCGCGACGCTGCTCGCGCCCCGGGGTGTTACCGTACTGCTGCACATGGATCATTAGCGTATCCATGGATGCTTTTGAAAGATCCACCGGCCATTCGGGTTCATTGGCAGAAACAGAAGATGCACCCAACTGGGCCAGCAACAGTCCCATGAAAATGTAGTTCATAAACACGTTCATTTCAGATCATACACCACGCCGTAGAACGGCCGCGCCAGATGTTCACCATCCTTCACCTCGACGGCATACACGTCCTTGCCCCGAAGATCCAACAACACCCCGATCCCACCATATTCACGAATCGCTGCGTTGTGACCAAGCCCCTGACACGCGTTGGCCCGCCTGGCGAGATAGCTGTCATTGCCAAGCCCGTCGACGAGTAGTCCAAACGAATTGTAATAGCCCCGCCCCTGCGATAGTTCCTCAGCCGAATATTGATCTCTTCCGCTGTGATCAATCAGCATGCCAACGGCATAATCATGCCCATTGCCCTGAACCAGCGAATATCCCGTGTACAAATCGTTACCACCACCATCAACCAGCAAGCCCGAGCTGAGGTGAATCCCGGAGCCTTGACCATATTGATACACGCTGTAGGTGTCATCACCAACGAGGTCCATCAACATGCCCACGGAGTACCAGTAGCCGACCCCTTGCCCATATACATCCGCGACATACGAATCGTTGCCCGCGATATCCATGAGCGCGGCGATGCCGCCCCCGGCGAATGGGCGCGACCCTATGGCAAAACCCTGAGCCATCGACAGATATCGATTGTCATGGCGGTCATGATCGTGGCGCCGCCCTCCGGAAATGTAGCGATCGTTACCCGCGCCATCCCACAAGAACCCAAGGCCCTTCACGCCAGCATAGGCTTGACCCGCGAATCCGACGTCATACAAATCATTGCCACCGACATCGCGCAGCATCGCCATGCCGCCGTATGCAGCCCCCTGCGCAAAGCCTTGTGCGCGGTAGACATCATCGCCGTCACGATCATCCAACAGCGCAGCGCCAAAAACTGCCGCGCCGAGTCCCGCATACGCAGCACGATACACATCGTCACCGTCGTGGTCCAAAATCCGTGAAAGCCCCCACAGGGCTGTGCCCGGTCCGAGTAGGCCGATTCCTTTGTACTGATCATCGCCGCCAAGATCGATCACGACCGAAATGAACTGCCCTTGGAGCCCGTTTGCACAAGCGGCAGCACCGGTGTACACATCATCGCCGCCCGGATCCAAAATGAGCAACGCGGACGCATCATAGCGGTCATCCCCGGTCGTCCCTATCCAAATAGAGCCTATTGCACTGTCGAAGCGCTGCGGCGTTGTGGGCCAAGGCAGTGTCGTGCAGGCGGCGGACAACTCATCCACGGCGGCAAACAGCAACGAGGCGCCTTTCAGCAATTGCGCCATATCAATGCGCTCGACCAAAGTGACGAAATTGGACGCGCTGGGCGTGGGATCCAAAACGTATGACTCTTGAATGATCGCATCCAGGGTTTCCTCGGAAACACCGATCGCAGCGACGGCCAAACGTGATGTTGCATCAATATCAGCCGTAAACATGCCGCCCAACACGGAGGCCGCCATATACGCACGCTCCTCCTCGGAAAGGCGCGCCTGAGACCGCTCAAGATGCGATGCCGCCATGGTCGCCTGAACCAAGAATGCATGTACAGGCTTCGGCAGATCCGACCCGGCATCCACGTTCTCAGTCTCGGCGTCGATGCATGGTAGGATGCCTAACAATTCACATGGCAGATCCTGCCAGACGGACACAGCCTCATTGCGACTCACCGCCGCAAGCACGCGATCGCCCAACACCGGTAACGCCAGCGGATCTTCAAGAAGTGACCGTGTCAAAGGAATGGCCGCAATGGGCTCGGCCACATCCTTTTTGAATCCGAGGTCGTTGGTCGTCAGATTTAGCACATCGAGTGCCTTAACCAAATGAACGCGCTGCGTCGCGGTCAGCGCGGACTCCCATGCCTGCGCGGGCAAGATACCCACCAGCACCGTCCCGACGAGAAGACTGACAATATTTCGAAAAAACATGCCCCATTCTGTGACCTACGGTGATTCGACGCAAGCGGTAAGGCCATACTTACCTCTTCTTTGGCCTATGGGATGGCAGTGATTAAGATTGTTTCGAATTCACCAACGCAAGAGCGCCGTCCTCCATCTTGAGTGCCACATGACTTCCATCAGCAATGTCGCCAGCGACGATCTGGCGCGCGACAGGCGTCTCCACATGGCGCTGGATGAAGCGCTTGAGCGGACGGGCGCCATAGACTGAATCAAAGCCCTCATCGGCGATAAACGAAACGGCACTGTCGTCCAGCGCCAAGTCCACGCCCTGCTCCTTCAGTCGCTCGCAGAATTCTGCAAGCAGCAACGCAACGATCTTTCTGATCTGCTCCTTACCCAGTGGCTTAAACATCACAATTTCGTCAACCCGGTTCAGAAACTCTGGTCGGAATCGCTGACGCAATTCGTCCATCACTGAACGCCGCGCGCCCTCCTCTATATCGCCCTCCTCATTGATCCCCTCCAGCAAATGCGGCGAACCCACATTGCTCGTCATGATGACGATCGTGTTCTTGAAGTTCACCACGCGCCCCTGCGAATCCGTAAGCCGCCCGTCATCCAGAATCTGAAGCAACACGTTAAACACATCCGGATGCGCTTTTTCGATTTCGTCCAGCAACACGACGCTGTAGGGCTTGCGCCGCACCGCCTCGGTCAGCTGCCCGCCCTCTTCGTAGCCCACGTAGCCCGGCGGCGCACCGACAAGACGCGATACGCTGTGCTTCTCCATATACTCACTCATATCGACGCGGACGATGTTCTCCTCCGTATCGAACAAGGACGCCGCCAACGTGCGGGCCAACTCCGTTTTTCCAACGCCTGTTGGTCCGAGAAACATAAACGAGCCAATCGGCCGCGACGGGTTCTGAATACCCGCACGTGATCGCAAAACGGCATCGGCAACAACCTGTACCGCCTCATCCTGCCCGACGACCCGCTCATGCAAGACCGTTTCAAGTTTAAGCAGTTTCTCGCGTTCGCCCTCGAGAAGCCGCGTCAACGGCACACCCGTCCAACGCGCAACCACGTGAGCGATTTCCTCTTCAGAAACCTCCTCCGTGACCAGAGCAAACCCATCCGTCGCTTTCTCCGCGATCAAGGCTTCGAGCTCGGCCAACTTGGCTTCCAGATCCGGAATCACACCATGCCGTAATTCGGCGACGGTATTCAGATCATAAGCACGCTCAGCTGCGTCACTCTTGTGTCGCGCACTTTCGATTTCTGTGCGCAACGCGCGCAACGCGTCCACAGAAGCTTTTTCGTCCTTCCAGCGTGCCCGCATGGCATCTGCCTCGGCCTTTAAATCCGCCAGTTCCCGCCGCAAAGCCTTCAAGCGTTCGTTGCTAGCCTTGTCTTTCTCCTTTTTCAGCGCCGCCGCCTCAATCTCCATGCGCATCTCGCGACGCGTGATCGCATCCAACTCGGCTGGCATGGAATCAATCTCCGTGCGAATCGATGCACAGGCTTCATCCATCAGGTCGATAGCCTTATCCGGGAGGAAACGATCACTGATGTAGCGATCCGAAAGCACCGTAGCCGCCACAAGCGCGCTATCCTGGATACGAACGCCGTGATGCACCTCAAAGCGCTCCTTGAGGCCACGTAAAATCGAGATCGTGTCCTCAATGTTCGGTGCATCCACAAGAACAGGCTGAAAGCGCCGTTCAAGGGCGGCGTCTTTCTCGATGTGCTTGCGGTGTTCATCCAACGTTGTCGCACCAATACAATGCAACTCGCCTCGCGCCAACATCGGTTTCAACATATTGCCCGCATCTGCCGAGCCCTCTGTTTTACCGGCACCGACGATCATATGAACTTCGTCAATGAAGAGAATAATACGCCCTTCGGCCGCTTTGATTTCATTCAAGACAGCCTGAAGCCGCTCTTCAAATTCACCCCGAAATTTCGCGCCCGCCATCAATGCGGTTAAGTCCAGCGCGAAGATGGTGCGATCCTTTAACCCTTCGGGCACATCGCCCTGCAAGATGCGTTGCGCAAGACCTTCAACGATGGCCGTCTTGCCGACGCCGGGCTCACCGATGAGCACAGGATTGTTCTTGGTCTTGCGGGACAAGATCCGGATCACACTGCGAATTTCTTCATCACGACCGATGACGGGATCCAGTTTTCCGGCTTCGGCCAGAGCGACCAAATCAGTGCCATACTTTTCCAGCACCTCATAGGTTCCTTCCGGATTGTCACTTGTCACACGTTGGTTTCCGCGAACAGCCTTAATCGCTTCGAGGGCCGCTTTTCGTGACATCCCCAACTCGGCCAATAGCTCCCCGAGGCGCGTCTTCTTACCCTCATCAATGAATGCGATCAACACGTGCTCGACCGAGACGTAGTCGTCTTTTAGCTTTCGGGCTTCATCTTCCGCCTTCACAAGTAATTGGTTCATCCGTTGCGTGACGTAAATTTTGCCGGCTTCGGATGCGCCACCGCTTACTACCGGACGCTTATCGAGCTCGGTTTGCACACGGGCACGCAAGGTCGCGACATTCGCGCCGATACGCTCAACAAGCCGGCCAACAAGCCCATTCTCTTGATCAAGCAGGGCCAACAACAAATGCTCCCCGTCCAATTCCTGATGCCCCAGGCGAACGCTTATCGCCTGCGCCGCCTGCAAGGCCTCCTGTGCTTTTTGGGTCAATTTTGAAGTATTCATTTTAAAACTCCTTCGTTTCGTTTTCCGTAAATACAGTTTGATATACCGCATTTCGCATACCAATCACCTGCATTATTCGCAACTAGCTAATATTAAGGATTTTACAAAGAACCAGAAAAACGCTCCTGAGTCACCATGTCTCTTTTGTCACCACAAATAGAGTCAAATTGTCACGCATACACCCTTGTGAAATCGCAAAACGGGCATCGCGAAGCTCGAAGCCGCTACTTGCGGGCGATCGCCGCGGCGACTATGGTCCTCGGCATGCATTCAGCGAGTCTACCGCCAAAGCAGCCCCCCAAGGCGCATCGACCCCACAAAATAGGTCTGGCGACCCTGTTCTCGCAGGCGCTCTTTCCCACCCACGACCTCACCCCTATCCGTTTTGTGAACCGCATTACGGGCGAGATCGAAACAGAAAAGGTGGCGGGCAAAAAATGGCTGGCCTGGCTGTACGGCAACCCTGTTGGCGAAATCACACTGCGGGCACTGGTTAAACGAAAAGTCGTTTCCTCTCTGTACGGCCAACGTATGCATAGCCCGAGCTCGGCAAAGAAGGTCGCGACCTTCGTAAAGGACTTCGATATCGACTTAAGCATCGCGCGCAAACAGGCGTTCACTTCGTTTAACGATTTTTTCACACGCGAATTGACTGCTGAAGCGCGCCCGATCAACACGAACGCAAACGTTGTCGTTTCACCGGCCGACGGCAAAGTGCTCGCGTGGGCAGATATCCGCGCCGGCGACTTCCCCGTCAAGGGTTCACGATTTGATATCCACACCTTTCTGAACGACGCCGAGCTTTCGGACCGCTTTGCAGACGGCAGCGTCGTGGTCGCTCGCCTTGCACCAAGCGACTATCACCGCTTCCACTTTCCTGTCGGCGGAAGCGTTTCTGAAACCACCAAAATCAAAGGCGACTACTATTCGGTCAACCCAATTGCGCTCACCAAAATGTCCAAGATTTTCTGCATGAACAAACGCGAATACACCGTCATCCAGAATGAGCGCTTCGGCGATGTGGTCATGGTCGAGGTTGGCGCCACCATGGTCGGCAGCATCATTCAAACCGCGACAGGCAGCAGCGTGGAAAAAGGTGCCGAAAAGGGCTATTTTGAATTCGGCGGCTCGACGGTCGTGCTCCTTTTCGAAAAGGACAAGATCCATATCGACACCGATCTCCTCGACAATACAGCCAAAGGCTTGGAGACCAGTGTCGATATGGGAGAACGTATCGGCATCGCGCCAACCGACACCACGCCCTTAAACTGCCCCCTTTAGAACGGCAGTTCGAAATCCTTAATTTTTCGCTGTATCGTTCGACGGGAGATGCCCAGCTTGTCAGCGACGAGCGTACGATTCCCCGAATAGCGGCGCAGCATCTGCGTCAGGATTTCCTTTTCCATCATCTCCAGACTCATGTCCTCTGGCGGTACAAATCCCCCGCCCTCTTCCCTGCGCGGTGTGTCACTTAAGCGTAAATCGTCAGGCACCAGGCGCGGCCCGCGCATCATGACGACGGACGCTTCGATCACATTTCGTAACTGGCGCACATTGCCCGGCCATTCCCTCGCTTTAAGCATGTCGTAGCACGCGGCATCGACCCCAGTCACCGGCCGACCGTGCGTTTTTTCAGCCAACCGCACGAAGCGATCGATCATCTTAGGAATGTCGTCGCGACGTTCACGCAGCGGCGGCAATTCCAGTGTCACAACATTGAGACGATAGAGCAGATCCTCGCGGAAACTGCCCTCGGAAACCATATCGCGCAGGTCCTGGTTTGACGCAGAAATCACGCGCACATCCACGGCGACGGATTGCTGCCCGCCTACACGCATCAGCTCACGCTCCTCCAATACCCGCAGCAACTTTATTTGCACGGATGCTGGCGCCGTTCCCACCTCGTCCAGAAACAGCGTCCCGCCATCGGCCCGCTCGAAAGCGCCTTTGCGCCGCTCACTCGCGCCAGTGAAGGCACCTTTTTCATGTCCGAATAGTTCTGATTCCAAAAGCGAATCCGTAAACGCCCCGCAATTCACCGCGACGAAAGGCGCGTGCGCTCGGCCGCCTTCGGCGTGTAGCGCACGCGCTACCAATTCTTTGCCTGTACCACTTTCGCCCTGCACCAGCACCGTGGCACTGGTATCGGCGAGTGCCAGAATTTGACGGCTAAGCTCCTGCATTGAAGGTGCATCGGCCACCATGGACTGTAATCCGTACTTTTCCTTAACGGCGTCATGCAGATGCTGCACCTCCTTACGTAATCGCCCAATCTCCACAGCGCGCCCCACGCGGGACTGCAACTCAACGAGATCCAAAGGCTTGGTGATGTAATCGTAAGCGCCGTTGCGCATGGCATCGACCGCGGAGGAAACCGTTCCAAAGGCCGTCATGATCAAAATCGGGACCGAATCAGCACGTTCGTGAATCGTATTCATCACTTCAATGCCATCGATATCGGGCAGAGCCAAATCGGTAATGACCACATCAAAGCGGCCATTACCAAACGCGTCCACGCCGGCCTGACCGGTCATTGTCGCGACCACATCAAAATCAAGATCCTCGATAGCCTCCTGCACGGAGCGACACCCATCCGGGTCATCTTCAACAACCAAAATTCTGGGTTTTCTGGACATACTCAGTTCCTTTCTTCAGCAAGCGGCAATCGAATTTGAAACCAGGCACCACCTTCAGGCCGGTCAAAGACGTCGATCCGCCCCCCGCAACGCTCCACGGCCGTCCGCGCGAGAAACAGACCCAATCCGGTGCCGCCCGGACGTGCGGTTTCAAACATTTCAAAAATTTTCTTTTTTTGCGCAGCAGGAACACCCGGACCACGGTCCAACACATCCACCACGCCAAACCCGGCCTCACACGACAAGTGCACCAGCACATCCCCTTCATCCTCGGAAAACTGCTCAGCGTTCGTCATCACATTCGTGATCGCGCGTCGCAGCGACGATGAATACGCGCGCACATTCACCGGTGCGTTGTCGCGCTCGAAGGTCAACGAAATACGCCGCCGCTCGAATCGTGGCGCCAATATCGATGCACATGTATCAAGAACGGCTCCTAAATCCGTCGCCTCGATATCCTCCGAGTCAGGGCGCGATAAGAAGAAAAACTCTTCGAACACTTTATCCATACGCGCCATCGTTCCGGCAACACGCTGCGCGAGTTCACGCACACGACCCGGGCGATTACGTCCGTCATCAGAGACTTCTTTACCCAACATTTGCACATCTAACTGCATGGACGACATTGGGTTACGGAAATCATGCACAATGCTGTTAGCCAAAACACCCGCGAAGGCAAGGTGCTCCTCCTCGCGCCGTTGCAAATCACGACGGTGCTCACGGCGAATGATCCAAATCACCACCACGAGACAGATTCCAAAAGAAACAAGCGTCGTAATCATGCTCAGTTTGAACATGGCAGAAATCGCCAACGACGGTGCCCGCTGTTCGCGCGTTACCGCTTCGGTACGAATCGCTACTTCAACCAGCCGGTCACTGCCATCGGCCGCCCTCACCATCTTGGAAAAGGAGACCATGGGCACCGTCACATCGCCCACATTGATCAACTTGCGCGACATAACGACGTCGCGTGCAGCCGCGTAGACGGCCAAGGCCTCTGGCCTCGGCGAGCGTGTGTCCAACCCGCGCGTCTGCTCGACGAACACAGCGACCCCGTCTTCCGTTACCGACACCGACTGCAACCCGTCCTCGATGGCGTGCAGCGACCAGACGTGCTGAGAAAGACTCGACCAATCGATCGACGTCTCGGCCACATCCATATCAACAATCTGCTGCGCAATGTGGGCCGCCATCAGACGCCCTTGCTGCATGACGCGTCGGGCGGCGCCATCGCGGACAGCCTGATTTTGCATACTACGCAGGATCCACAGCGAACCGCCCGCCAGACTTGCGATCAGAATAACAAGCAGTGCCGTGAGCAAAGTTAGTGAAAAACGAGCTTTTATCGCCTGCATAATTTTCCAGTCATGTTCATCACCTGATTCATATGAGCACACTCCATACCGTGCGGCCGTCATGACGACCGATTGCTCACAAAATCGCGCCATACCCTACGCCCCAGCCATCAATCACATCGCAGCGGCCTCCCGGTGTATGGGGGGTGCGACACAGTTGCCGTAACAAATTGTCGCACCAAGTGCAGGAATGTCGCGCAAAAAACGACTATTTCACGATTTTTGGCCCGAATTGCCTTTGGCACGCAATTTGCGAATGAGAAGGCACTATGAACGACATCTCGCCCAACTCGAACAACCGCCCAGCGCCCACACGCGGCAGGGCCGAGCGTGCGATGCTATTGACGATCATTGCGCTCCAGGCACTGATCGTAGCCAAACTCTTCTTACCCAGCTCTGAAAACGTGGCCGACGCGGGCGTACCGCGCGAGTCCTACCTCGCGACCACGCCGACGACCGTTGGCCCCATTCAGGCAAGCATGCCGGATTGGGCCTCCGTGCCCAATCGCCAGCG
>JBLHHU010000036.1:0-19555 GCA_047615735.1 Kiritimatiellia bacterium
CCGCGAACGCTCCGGATGCGCTGTTATTCTGTGGTCACCGTTCTCAATCTCGGGCGGCAGACGCAGTATTCCAGTGCCCCACAGGTTGCTTGGAGCAAAGGAACACCTGGGGCTTCAACAGGTCCGCTCTTTTCTACTCACCAGAGCCCCACTACCACAAATCGGAAAACACTCCTTCAATGCAGCAATTCCCCTTCCCTACCCGACCCGAAATCTAGCCCAAAACGGCCGACCTCAGTTCCCTCCAAACGCGCTAAGGGTATAGGTGGGTGGAGCCGTCCTTCGGAGGTGGACACAAAAAGACCGAATTCCTTAAGAAATTCGGTCATTATATCTACTTGGTGGAGCGGAGGAGACTCGAACTCCCTACCTTCGCGTTGCGAACGCGACGCTCTACCAGATGAGCTACCGCCCCGTCAGAGCGTGCAGAGCGAGTAAGCAGCGCACGCCAACGGATTAAAGTGCTTGGACGTTGAATGAAAGTCCCAGGGCTTCGCCATCAACAGCCCACTTTGTCGCCGCAGTGAATCGGGCTTGTGGACTTTCGACCTCGCTGACGAGAAAAAGATCCATCTCGACGGCGCCTTCGCTTTTTAAGGCTGCTGCTATGAGCTCGTTCATGGCATCCGGCTGCGTGACGAGCTCACGAAGGTCACGACCAACGAGTGCCCCCTCCTCGTCTTGGCCGGACAACATCTCGAAAGTGGGGTTGGCATAAACAATGTTGCCATCAACGTCGGTGATCAAGGTGCCACTGCTCGACAGATGCAACGCCTGTTGCTCCAGCAACACACGTGTCTCAGCCTCGACACGTATGGTGATGTCGCGCATAAAGAAACACAAGCAGGGTTCGTCCAAACGAATGCGGCTCACCGCGATCTCAGCAGGAAAAAAGTCGCCTGACTTTCGAACACAATAGGCCTGAATCACAGTAAATCGCTCACGCTCCAAATTTTCGCGTACCTGCTGAACAAGCCCCTCGTCAGCGCCAGAAATAATACTGGCAATGGACATAGCGAGTAGGTCCGATTTTTCATGCTGTAAGAACTGAGAGGCGCGCGCGTTGGCATCGACGATGGAACCATCAAGCTTGGTAACGAGCGTCGCGTCGTAAAGGGACTGTAGCAGCTCCTGATAGCGTGAACGCGACACATATTCCGGTGTGCGCGAAGCGCTTTTCCAGTCCATACGTGTCACCGACGACGCGGGAGCTGGCTTGGCACCTTTCCGCGGCGGCGGTGTTCCAGAGCCGGGCAGTAAATCGATGCGTACCGTTGTCGACAGATTTTTTTCCTCAGCCATAGAAACCCTCACCCTAAGAATAACCATTTTTTTCGTACACTCTTATGTGTGCATCATAGAAATAGGACGCAACGATGTCCACAGGTATTTCGACCCCCTATTGTTGAATGAATCATAATCGTAATCCTGCTCGTAATCATAATCGATTAAGATGAGGTTGCCCGGTTTTGGTGGACTGCCTTTTCTCTTAATAGATCGATAATTCCAGCGCTATTGTCGTTTCGCCGAGACACGTTCGTACGAAGCGAAGAGAATTTACATCGATGAAGAGGATGGGGAGGATTCAGAGTGCAGCCCCCTGTTTCCATACTCTTAATCCTCTTCATCCTCCCCATCGATGTAAATACCCACCTGAGGCCGGGCCTGCTTTAATAGACAGTCCGGTCTAAGCGTCGGGACTGTCCACTTTTTCCGGGCAGCCTCAAGATTACGAGCAAGATTACGATTACGGGAAAAACTCAGAGCACAGCCACCTCACATAACCGACACCTTGCACTCCCTGACCCAAACGACTAGGCTCCAAACACGATGCCAACTGTCATGACCATTCCGGTGCTACGAGATAACTTCGTCTATCTGCTCACAGAAGGTGAACACGCCATTTGCATTGATGTTGGCGAAGCCGGCCCAGTCCTTGCAGCCCTTCGTGAGCACAAGCTCACACTCGACGCCATTTTGATAACGCACACCCACTATGACCACATCGATGGCCTAGCCGCGCTGCACGAGCAACACCCCTGCCCGATTATGGGTCCGCCGGATCTCAACCATCCGGCCACGACGCGCCACATCCATGATGACACTGAATTCGTCATCGACTGGGCCACGTTCCAAGCCATCACAACGCCCGGGCACTGCCCCCATCACCTCGCCTACCATACCGAGGATATTTTATTCACAGGCGATGCGCTACTCACCGGGGCCTGTGGCCGAATCTTGGGCGGCACGCCAAGCCAGCTTTGGCATTCGCTGAACCGACTCATGCACCTACCCGACGACACGATGGTGTATTGTGGGCATGAATACACAGAAGACAATCTGCGCTTTGCGCTGAGCATTCTCCCAGATGATCCGGCAATCATGCAGCAACTCGCCAACGTTCAAGCACGTCTGGCTCAAGGTGATCCGTCCGGCCCTGTTCGTCTCGATGATGAAATACGCACGAACATCTTTTTACGTAGCGGGAACGCTGATGTCGCCAAGGCTCTCAACCTAGCCGACGCGGACGGCGAGCAGGTATTTACCGAACTACGCCGACGCAAAGATCACTGGTAAGCCTCAGGCGTCTTGCTCAGGCGGCTTATTTTCGACTTTCGGGTGCTTCATTTCTCCCGACGCAAGGCCATCCACAAGCGAATCGCGCACTTGCGCCTCAATGTCTTCGACCGAAATGAACGCCTCACTGATCACCTTGCCCTGAACTGAAATGCCTTCTTCGTGCACCGTATTCGGGTCGCCCGTGACAAGCGGATGCCAATTAGGAAGGTCACGCCCCTGATCGAGCAGCTTGTAGGCGCAGGAGTCCGGCATCCAATCAGGAATCGTATCTGGTCGCATCTGAACACACTCGGGAACATGTTTGTGGCGATCCTCGTATTGCGAACAGCGACAGGTCTCGTCATCAAGCAGCCGGCATCCGATGTTCGTGTAGATGACATCGTCCATGTCGTCATCCTTGTACTTCAACAAACAACAGAGCCCACAGCCATCACAGAGCGATTCCCATTCCTCCTTCGACATCTCTGTGAGGGTCTTTGTTTTCCAGAATGGGATTTCAGTTTTCATACCGTTTCCTGTTGTGCGGGCGGAAAAGCGTAAAGTAGCATGATATCGGCACAAAATTCAAACGCCGATGCAGTCGCCTTACCCTCTCTAACGAATACAAAAGCTGAAAGCCCCACCTTATGACAGATACGGACACCACACCGAAGGGCAAAACCATCCCCTGGGCAAAACTTCTAATCGCAGCGGCCGTCATCGCTGTCTGCATCGCGGCTGGAAAACATTTTCACTTCCAAGAGAAGCTGCGTCTTGCACTCGACTGGATTGATGGACTGGGCGCCATCGGACCACTGGTCTTTATCGGAACCTACATTCTAGCCTGTGTCCTTTTTATCTCCGGAGCCGTGTTCACGGTTGGCGCCGGCGGCGTTTTCGGCCTCCTGATGGGAACCGTATACGTTTCGATAGGCTCCACACTCGGAGCCACGGCAGCCTTTCTTGTTGGCCGCTATTTGGCGCGCAACTGGGTTGCAAAGAAGATCGACGGCAACAAAACATTCAAAGCCATCGACGATGCCGTTGCCGATGAAGGCTGGAAAATCGTAGGACTGACGCGCCTTTCGCCTGTATTTCCATTTGTGCTGCTAAATTACGCCTTCGGACTGACGAAAGTGCCCCTAGGCCATTTCGTGCTGGCCTCATGGATCGGTATGCTGCCGGGCACCGTCATGTTTGTGTACATTGGCTACCTTGCAGGTGAAGCAGCAGCTGGCGCAGAGTCAACCGGCGCCTTGCAATGGGGCATGCGTATCCTCGGATTTATCGCCACGATCGTTGTGACCGTGTATGTCACGCGCATTGCACGACGCGCACTCGATAGCCGCATTGAAAAACCTGAGGACGACGCCTAATCCTAGAAGGAGAATTAACACCACGAAGGACACGAAGATCACGACTTGTCCGCCGTAGCTCGCAGCGCGAAGGAGGAAGCAACTCATTGAAGGAAAATGGCCTACAAAACAGACTATACATTTTGCGTCGACACCTTTTGGGTGTGGCCGTTAGCAAAGTTGATCTCTGCCAAGAAACCGAGAACTATCCAGGTCATGCAATCCTTCGTGCATTTCGCGCTCTTCGTGGTGACCCAAACTGCTCTTTTGGACTAACTCGCTTTTTTCAACGACAATCTACAAACTGGAGACCATCACATGGACCACGCCAAAGACATTCACATGCTTCCCGATGACGTTCATAACCAGAAACTGATCGCCAACGTGCACCCGCTGGATTGGAAAAATCCAACGCCTGCACCGAAGTACAACCTGGTCGTCATCGGCGGAGGCACGGCTGGCCTCGTCACCGCAGCCGGTGCCGCGGGACTAGGCGCCAAGGTCGCGTTGATTGAACGTAATCTACTCGGCGGCGACTGCCTCAATGTCGGGTGCGTCCCATCCAAAGGCATCATTTCATCCGGGCGTATTGCGCGCACCGTGCGGGACGCCGCCGCCTTTGGCGTCAAGGTTCCCGATGGCGTCACCTACGATTTTGCGTTTGCCATGGAACGTATGCGAGAACTTCGGGCCGAAATTTCTCCCAACGACTCCGCACAGCGTTTCAGCGATCTGGGGGTCGACATTTTCTTGGGACAAGGCACCTTTAGTAGCTCAAACACGATTGAAGTGGGAGGACAGACGCTCAATTTCAAAAAGGCCGTCATCGCAACCGGCGCACGTGCATCGGCCCCACCGATTCCCGGCTTGGCCGATGTCCCTTACCTGAACAACGAGACCATATTCTCACTCACCGAACAGCCTGCCAAGTTAGGCATCATCGGTGCCGGCCCCATCGGTTGCGAAATGGCACAAACCTTCGCCAACCTGGGTACGGAAGTGCATTTGATCGAAGCCGCGCACGGCATTCTGACGAAAGAGGATCAAGATTGCGCCGACATTGTCAAAGCATCGCTGCTGCGTTCAGGCGTTACAATTTTGTGCTGCGGCAAAGACACAAAGCTGCAGAAGGCGGATGGCGGCGTTCGTGTCACGCTCGCGTCCCATGACGAGGCCTACGACTTGACCTTTGATCAGTTGCTTGTCGCCGTTGGGCGCGCGCCTAACGTCGAAGGACTCAACCTTGAAAAAATCGGCGTCGCGTTCGACAAGCGCGGCGTCAAAGTCGACGACCACTACCAAACGACCAATCCAAATGTGTATGCTGCGGGCGACATCTGTTCGCCGTACCAGTTCACCCACGCCGCCGATTTCATGGCACGCGCTGTTTTGCAAAACGCCCTCTTCGCGGTTGGCCCCTTCGGCAAAAAGAAGGGCAGCGCACTCGTCATCCCCTGGTGCACCTACACCAGCCCGGAGCTAGCCCATGTTGGCTTGTCAGTAGCGGAGGCTGCAAAGCAGAACATCGCCATCGACACCTACACACAGGCATTCGCCGATGTGGACCGCGCCATTCTCGAAGGCGACACGGAAGGCATCGTGAAAGTGAATTGCGCCAAAGGCAGTGATACCATTTTGGGAGCAACAATTGTCGCCACCAATGCAGGGGATATGATCAGCGAAATAGTGCTGGCCATGACGCACGGTATCGGCCTCGGCAAGATTGCCTCGACGATTCACCCCTACCCAACTCAGGCCGAGGCCATCCGCCGCGTCGGCGACGCCTACAACCGCACACGCCTAACTCCCACCGTGGCCAATATCTTCAACAAGATACTGGCTTGGAAACGGCGCTAGCGCGGCTCCACCTAGAAGGAGCAGTTGCGCACATTCGCGTCAAATTAACCCCCTCGAGCTGCGCATAGCGCTGACTTGTCCGTCGTAGCGCGCAGCGCGTAGGAGGAAAGCACGCTATGTTTGAAGGAAAATTTGGAGTGCGGTGGCAGAGGGTGAGGAACGAACCCGGCGACACCGCTTTTCTTCAGGAGCTGTGTGGAACGAATATGTACGTCCTCAACGCTAAACGTGGACAGAGTTGAGGTCGTGCCTCTCGGGCTCTGCAAAAGCGGCGTCGCCGAGCTCGTTATCCTCGCCCTCTGCCGCCGCACTCCAAATCAAGAGCCCGAAAAATGTGAATTGCAACAAGTGCCCCTCTACTACCCCGTGCCTTCACGCGTGGATACCCATTTGTGCATATCGCGTTTGACGTTGGCCCAGACCGTCGTGTCGCGGCGCTCTTCAATGAAGATGTCATACAGTGCCAGAAATGTGCTCACAAAGGTTCGCGTCGAGATAATGCGTTCCTGATAAGCGCTGGCCGCGTCCATGGGGGGCGCTTTGGGCAACTTCAGTCCCCGAATCGCGAAATCGGCACCATCCATATCCGCGCTCCACTGTTCCTCGCCGCGTGCAATGGTCAAACGTGCACGTCGCAGTTTCTTGCCCGAGCGTAGCGCCGTGTTCGATTCGCCACTAAGAAGTGGTGCGCCCTTGTTAATTCGCACTTCGTGAGCGCCGGCACCTTCCATAAAAAAGAGTAAAGGTCCTTCCAGCATCACGGAGAATTCGCCCTGACCGCTTTCAACCAGTCCACCACGCTCTTCACAGTAGAACAAGAGCCAGGTCATGAAATCAAAGCCAACCAGGTCCGGTGCGTCTTCGTCTTTGCAGTTTGGCGAAAAACTACAGGGTGACAGTTGTCGTGTGCTGAACTGCTTGCGCTTCAGCGAGGCGGTTTCCGGTGTGATCGGCACCAGCTCAATGCCAACCGTACTATTAAAGGCGAGCGTCAGCGCATCGATTTGTTTGTCGCCGATCGCAGTGGCAAAAAGAAAGTCATCCTGTTTCCCACACACCATCGAAATGCCAGATAGCTGTGGTGGCATCTGCGGCAGTAAGCGTTCCGTGATTTCTTTACGAATCTTGGTTCGTTCTGGCCGAGGCAGAAAAGCTTCCCCGCTGGCCTGAATGGCTGCCAGTTCTTCCATCATACACTCTGCACGCAGTAACGGCATGGGCACTTTACGTTCGGCCTTCATCAGACTCAGGCGCAGATACCCACCCAGATAGGCCGTCTCTTCGACGATGTTGCGATCGAGCAGATGCCGCCCTGTTACCCAGCCCTGCGCCGGATCACGCCCGACACTGTCCATGGGTGGTGCTGCGTGTTGCGAAAAACGCTCTAAATGGTCTTCCGGCAATTGGCTGGCAAGATAAAATGCCCTAAAACTGATACTTCCGCTCTCGAATCCCACGTAAACAACTCCTTGATCGCATTGGATCGTTTGGGCGCAAAATCGCGCCGCTCATCGTCTCTATTCAGCGCGTTGCCAGGCCCGGGCACAATCGTCAGGGCTCATGGCAAAACGTTCGTTACAAAATTGACAGTGTACAACCACAGGCTCACCACCTGCAATCATTTCGCCTCGCTCCGCTTCTGGAATCGTGCGCAACACGGCGTTCATTTTTTCATGCGAACAGGTACAACGAAACTGCGGTTCCAGGGAACGGCCAATGGTTATGCCCGGCGCATCGGTGACATCTTTCGAAATCGCATTGATGACCGTCTCAAAATGGGTATCAGCGTCGGTCGGGTGCGCCAGTAGCTGGCGCACGGATTCCTGTTCCAAATTCGTACGTAGGCGCTGGAATTCTTCGAGATCACAATCGGGAAGCGCTTGGATGAGCAGTCCCTGACACAAGCGCACGGGATGCGTCACGTCGGGCGCCAATCCGATCATGACGAGAATGCAGGTTTCAACCTGTTCGCTGGCGCAGTAGAAAAAGGCAAGATCCTCGACAACATTGTTGAAACACGCTTCGGAAACGCCATCATTCAGCACGCGACCGTCGCGCGAACGGATAACGGTGACTTGACCCTTCTTGCCGAAGACCTCATCCGTCTCAGCACCGTAGGCGATTAGATCCTTAGGAGAGATAAACCCACGCACGTCCCCTTCATGGCCAGCGTCGACAATGAGCGTTTTGAGCAGACCTTCGTACTTCCAACGCAGATTGATACGTTCATCCGTGCCGAGCATTGAGGCACTCAGCAATCCTGCCGTCAACGCGCGCCCAAGTATGTGGGCCGAGACAGGGCCGCAGTCGTGTCGCAACACAGCCTCTTCAACCAGCACTGTGGTGACGCCATAGCTGAATGCAACTTGTGGATTCTCGAGGCGACCCGTGTAGAGATAGTCCTTCATGGTGTCATACGACGCTGGTGCCGACGAAATTTACTTTCGCGGAACCACGCCACCCTTCTTGCCCAGTCGCCCCATCCGTTTGAGTTTCCCAGCAAGGGTCACCTTTTGCGTGGTCGGCATTCGGTCGGAAATGAGAATGCCATGCAGATGATCGATTTCGTGTTGCATGGCACGGGCGAGTAGACCGGTTGCGCGAATCTCGGTGATTTCGTTGTCCTGACTGAGATATCGCACCGTCACGGATGCGGGTCGCCGGACGTCGACATACATTTCAGGGAAGCTGAGGCATCCTTCTTGGGCCATTTCCTCATCATCTGACTCCGCAATAACCTCAGGGTTCACCAGAATGAGAGGCATCCTCACGCCGACGACATCTGCAGCGTCATAACCATCACGCTCATCGGCGGGCGTCAAATCAACAACGCAGATGGCTTCGGTGCGTGCAATCTGTTCGGCGGCCAATCCAATACCGTTGTAGGCGCGCATGGTTTCGAGCATGTCCACGGCCAACTGGCGTATCGCGTCATCGACCTGCGCGATTGGCCTGGCCTTTTCGCGTAGGCATGGGTGCCCATAACTTACGATGTCATACTTCATTGGATTACCTCCCCTGCACGTCGCAATATTCTAGCCGCGAATGAGCGCGAGCACTTCGTCGCGTTTCGCTTCCATAAGCTCCTGCGACACAGCTTCGAGGTTCAGACGAATTAATGGCTCAGTATTGCTTCCGCGAACATTGAACCAGAAGTCATCGAGTTCGACGCTGGCCCCATCCAATGCAAAGTGGCGGCCTTCAGGAAAGCTCTGGCGGATACGTTCAAGCACCACAGCGGTGTCTTCCACTTCAGAATTAATTTCGCCGCTAGCGAAGTAGCGCTTGATTGGAGCGACGAGCTCCGACAGCGGCTTATCCGACTGGCTGACGATGTTAGCGACACAGAGAATCGCCTTGCTGGAACTCTCCGTGAAAAAGTTATCGCGAAAGTAGTAGTGACCGGAGAGCTCACCGGCGAAAACGGCATCTTCTTCGCGCATCTGCTGTTTGATGAACGCATGTCCGACGCGGCACATGACGGCGCGCCCGCCGTTTTCTTCGATAATTTCGCGGACCGCGCGACTGCTACGCAAATCGTAGAGAAAAGTGCCCTTATCATGACGTAAGACGTCTTTGGCGATCAGCGCGGTAATGATGTCCATGGGAACAATCTGACCCTTTTCGTCGATGAAACCGGCGCGGTCCGCATCACCGTCATAGGCCACGCCGAAATCATAGGATCCCTCGCGCGTCATCTTTTGGATGTCAACGAGCGTGGATTCTTTAAGCGGGTTCGCTTCATGGTTCGGAAACGATCCATCCAGCTCATCAAAAAGTCCGTCGAATGTGATGGTGCCGTCGAGCGCTTTCGCTTCGACAATACCCATCCCGTTGGCCATATCAATCGCGAGATGAATGGGTCGCGCAAGTTCGGCTTTCGATTGAACATAAGCGACATACTCTGGGATGACATCATAGGTCGACACACTGCCTGGTGTCTGCGCTTCTGGAGCGAAACTGCCCTCGTTGACGATGCGTTCAATATCTTGGATGCCCGTCGCACCACTTATAGGAATAGCCTGCTCGCGTGTCAGTTTTGTTCCATTCCACTCGCCGGGGTTATGGGAGGCCGTCAACATGATGCCCGCATCCGCACCCAATTTGGCGGTTCCATGATATGCCATGGGAGTAGAAACGACCCCCAAATCGACAACATCCGCCCCTTGGCGCGTGATTCCCGCCGCCAACGCTTCAAACAAAGGTTGCGAATGCGGACGCATATCGCGCCCAATAACGACCTTTTTACAGCCAAGGAAGGTGACGAAGGCCCGCCCGATGTCATGAATCACGGCCTCGGTAAAGTCATCACCGTAGATGCCACGAATATCGTACGCCTTAAAAATGCCAGCCATGTTTGTCTCCTGAACAGTCCTTGATCATCTTGGAAAATTTAAGCACGCAGCATAGGAAAGCGCGCCTTGTAGCGCAAGTTCAGAAGCCTAAGAAGCGCCTAGGACCTTCAAAAGGGCCCTCGAACAACAAAAGTAAGGTCCGAGGGCACTCAAAACGCCGAATTCATTAGTGATTCGACACTTGCATCGCACTGTCATTGCTGCTTGGATGATAAGTCACACAGCGGCACATTAAATTTCACAAGCCGCGAGATTGAAACGCGTTACACTATGAACGAGCCCCCAACATCCCATAACGATTTCTTTCAGCAGGCCGATGAACCGACAGATGCGAAGTCCGTCCGAATTCAAGACCTGGAACGCCAGGTCTTCGATCTGATGAGCCTCGTTAAGGCAGGACGCGCCCTGCACAACATCCTAGAGCCACCGCACCTCTTTGAAGTGACGCTCGCTGTTGTCGCCGAAAAACTATCCGCCGGACCGCTGGCGCTTTTCATGTATGACGAGACAAGCAAGGATTTCACACTCGTCAAAACGCGTGACCTCGATGAGTTCGTAGACGACCATTTTGTGTTCACTGTCGAAGAAGGCCTGCTCTGGCAGAACATTCTGCAATTTGAACCTTTCGGCGTTATGTCTACTTCTGGAAAATCGCTGTTTGACGTCTTTTTCAGAAAGCATCGCCTCGATCGCCTTAAATCTGACATGTGGGTTCCCCTGTCCCTGAAGGACAAGCTAATTGGACTCCTGACAATCGGCAATCGGGCTGATCGACAGAAGTACGACGCGCACGATCAAGATTTCCTTCAGCAATACGCCAATACGGCAGCGGCAAGCATCAACTCTTGCCATCTTTTTGTGGAACGCCTTCGCGAACAGGAAAATCTCCGGCGCACATTGCGAAACCTGTCCATGCTGTACGACATCAACCGCGCCATGACCTTCATCACTGACCTCAAGGAACTGCTCGGCTTCATTCTCGGACAAGCATCCAAAGTCTCCGGTGCGCAAAAAGGCTCCATCATGCTTTACGACCATGAACGTGACTTGCTTGAGATTCGCGTCATCGAAGGGCTGCCGGATGCAAAAGTGCAGGAGCAGATCAACAATGGCGACCTGCCATGCCGCACATTCAAACCCGGCGAAGGTGTCGCCGGTCGTGTTTTTGAGACAGGCGAGCATATCATCATTGGAAGCGCCTCCGACAATGAGAATTTCGTGCAGTCCAGCGATTCCTACGTCGAGTCCATCATGTGCATTCCCTTAAAGGTGCACGGCGACGCCATCGGTGTCATCAACCTGACCAACAAAAATGACGGTACCGAATTCACAAAAGACGACGTCGATATGCTCAAAGCCATCTCGGATCAGGCGGCCGTCGCAATCAACAAGGCCCAACTGTGGGACATGGCAACAACCGACGGTCTCACGGGTGTCCATATCCGCCGCTATCTCCTATCCAAGTTTAGCGAAGAACTTTTGCGCGCAGAACGCTTTAAACACGGACTTTCCGTTGTTATGCTGGATGTGGATCATTTCAAAAGTGTCAACGATACGCACGGCCACGACGTTGGTGATGCGGTCCTCGTGAAAGTTGCAGAAAAGCTTCAGGATGCCTGCCGTACCGTTGATTATGTGGGACGCTATGGGGGTGAGGAGTTTGTGCTAATCATGGTTGAAACACAGAAGGACGAGGCCGTGCTCGGCGCAGACCGCCTTCGCGAGACCATTGCCAACGAACCCATTATTGATGGTCACCCAATCACCGCAAGTTTTGGCGTTGCCACCTATCCTGAAGACGGAGACACCGTCGAACAGTTAATAAAAACCGCCGACACAGCGCTGTACAGAGCCAAAGAAGCTGGTCGTAATCGCGTCGCAACCAGCAAAGGACCGGTCGCAGCATCTGCAGCCAAGTCCATGCCCGAAATCGACGTCGAACTATTGCAAGAACAGCCCGCAGCCCAAGCCGACGATTCGAGTGCAACATGACAAAAACGAATCGAAACACAACATCCATCGGAACAATGCCAGATCTATCGCGCGTGCCAGCGGTCGATACGGTTGGCGTCAACGAACGCGCCGCGCGCTTCCAATCGCGCAGCATAAAGAATGAAGCCAAGCGAAAAGCGCTCAATCTCACGCTCAGCATGATTGACCTGACGACACTTGAGGGCATGGACACACCTGGCAAGGTACGGCAGCTCTGCTACAAGGCGATGCACCCTCACGACAGCCTCGAGGGTATCCCCCACGTCGCGGCGGTCTGCGTCTACCCAACGCTGGTTGCCACCGCTCGCAAAGCACTTGAAGGCTCTGATATCAATGTCGCCGCCGTTGCCACCGCTTTTCCCAGCGGGCAGGCCTCATCCCGTGTCAAAATTGCCGACACCAAATTCGCGGTCGCCGAAGGCGCGGACGAAATCGACATGGTTATTTCGCGCGGGAAATTTCATGAAGGCGAATATGCATTCGTCTTTGACGAGATTGCAGCTATCAAAGAAGCGTGCGGCGAAGCCCGCCTGAAAGTTATTCTAGAAACGGGCGAACTGAGCACCTTCGACAACGTGCGCAAAGCAAGTGTGCTGGCCATGTATGCTGGCGCAGATTTCATCAAGACATCCACCGGCAAAGTCCCCTCGGCAGCCACCATACCGGTAACACTCGTCATGCTGCAGGCGATTCGTGACTTCTATTTTGAAACCGGACGACGTATCGGAATGAAACCAGCCGGCGGCATATCCAAAGCAAAGCTTGCCTGGCATTACCTCGTCATGCTGCGCGAAACACTCGGCCAGGACTGGATGACACCAGACATGTTCCGCTTCGGTGCCAGTCGCCTTGCCAACGATGTCCTCATGCAACTCGTCAAGATGGACACGGGTCGATACCAATCCGTGGACTGCTTTTCGAACGATTGATCTCAGCGAAAGCGAAAGCCATGACAGCCAAACCAACAAGGACAGCACGCCGCAAACGCGAACCAGCGCCATTGCGCTTTGATACAGACTGGACCTATGCGCCAGCGCCCGAAAGCAACGCGCACATTCGACTGGAAAAACGCTATAACAACTTCATCGACGGCGAATTTGTCAAACCGTCCAGCGGCCGCTATTTCAAAACCACTAACCCATCCACGGAAGCCGTACTGGCCGAGGTTGCGGACAGCTCCAAGACGGACGTTGACCGCGCTGTTCGCGCTGCGCGCCGCGCCTACGACACCACGTGGTCGAAACTCAAACCGGCCGAACGCGCGAAATACATTTACCGCATCGCCCGCATTCTGCAGGAACGCGCGCGCGAATTCGCCATTATCGAATCCATGGATGGCGGCAAACCCATTCGCGAATCCCGCGATGTCGACGTCCCATTGGCCGCGGCCCACTTCTTCTACTACGCCGGATGGGCCGACAAGCTTGAATACGCCTTCCCTGGCCGCACCCCTCGCCCATTGGGTGTCGCCGGGCAAATCATTCCATGGAACTTCCCGCTGTTAATGGCGGCGTGGAAAATTGCACCTGCACTTGCAACGGGCAACACGGTTGTTTTGAAACCCGCCGAAACCACGCCATTGACGGCCCTAAAGCTTGCCGAAGTCATTCGCGACGCGGGCTTACCCCCAGGCGTCGTCAATATCATCACTGGCGCCGGCGCAACCGGTGCGGCATTGGCCAACCATCCTGACCTCAACAAGGTTGCCTTTACCGGCTCCACCGATGTTGGCAAAATCATTCAACGTTCGTTGGCGGGTACCGACACGTCCTACACGCTGGAGCTTGGCGGGAAAGCCGCAAACATCATTTTCGAAGATGCCGCCATCGATCAGGCCGTTGAAGGCATCGTGAATGCCATTTTCTTTAATCAAGGGCATGTCTGCTGCGCCGGCTCACGTCTCTTTGTTCAGGAGTCTATTGCCAAAGAAGTTACCGAAAAATTGCGAGAGCGCATGCAAACACTGATTGTTGGTGACCCGCTGGACAAGAATACGGATGTTGGCGCCATCAACTCCAAAGAACAACTGCAGCGCGTTAAAAAGTATATTGCAATTGGTAAACGTGAAGGCGCTGAATGTTATCAATCGAGCTGTGCGCTCCCCCGCAAAGGCTACTGGTGCGCGCCCACAATTTTCACAAACACATCGCAATCGCACCGCATTGTTCAGGAAGAAATTTTCGGCCCCGTTCTTGCGATTCAAACGTTTCGTACGATCGAAGAAGTCCTAGAGAAAGCCAACAACACGCCCTACGGTTTGTCCGGCGGCGTCTGGACCGACAAGGGCGCTAAAATTTTCAAAATGACGACCCACCTACGCGCCGGCGTGGTTTGGGCGAACACCTTCAACAAATTCGACCCCACCTCCCCCTTCGGCGGCTACAAAGAAAGCGGCGTGGGACGCGAGGGTGGCCTGCACGGACTGCGCCCCTACGTAAACCTCTAGACGAAGGAAGATCACGATGGCCACTAAAGCAAAACAATCGAAGCGATCCCCTCAAAAACGCGCGACAGCCTCACAGGCATCGGCGGCGTCGCGATTACGTGTCATGAAAACCTACAAGCTTTATATCAAAGGCAAGTTTCCGCGGACGGAATCCGGTCGCTTTGACGTATTCACATCCGCCAACGACACACCGGTCGCAAACATTTGCCGCGGTTCCAAAAAGGATTTTCGCGATGCCGTATGTGCCGCGCGGGACGCCGCCGCCCCATGGAGCAAAGCATCCAGCTACTTGCGCGGACAAATTCTTTACCGGATCGCTGAAATCCTAGAAGGACGCCGCGACCAGTTTGAAGCAGAACTTGTACAGCAAGGCGCAAAACGCGCCGTGGCTGCTTCCGAAGTCACTGCAGCTATCGACCGCTTGGTGTACTACGCCGGTTGGTCCGACAAGATGCAGCAGATCTTTAGCGCTGTGAATCCTGTCAGTTCTGCACATTTCAATTTTTCGATGTGTGAAGCAACAGGCGTCGTCGCCATCATCGCGCCAGAAGAAAGCGGTCTACTCGGACTTGTTTCAAACATTGCACCAGCCATTGTGGCGGGCAACAGCTGTGTCGTCCTCGCCTCATCGCAGTTCCCACTCACGTCGATCACCTTTGCAGAAGTTTTGAACAGCTCCGATGTGCCGGCCGGCGTCGTCAACATTCTCACCGGCCACCGTAGCGACCTTCTGATTCATTTCGCTTCACACATGGACGTCAATGCGCTGGTCTATTGCGGTAATGATGTAAAAGAGATTAAGGCCGCGCAGCTTGCATCGGCAGACAATGTCAAACGAGCCCTGATTCGCCGCACGACGAAATGGAACCATGCGGACGCACAAAGCCCCTACATGATTCTTGATACTCAGGAAATCAAGACCACTTGGCACCCAATAGGAAACTGAAAAATGCTCGAATGGTTTAAAAAACGCTGGGGGTTGCAGAATGCCTTTCAAGTGGTCATTGTTCTTATCGTCTTCTCCGTCACCGGCTCCACGCTACTCTATGTCCGCCAACCCGTTTATGACATTCTGGGTATTACAGAGACATCCCCGCGATGGCTAAAAATTGTTTTGTGCATCCCCCTCTACCAAATCATGCTTCTTTTTTGGGGTGCCATCTTTGGCCAAGCACGCTTTTTCTGGGAGTTTGAAAAGAAGTCATTTCGCCGTATGATCGGCAAACGCGGCCCGGCGAAGCCAAACGTCGCGGCCGCCAGCGAGTAATCCCCTACTGCTTTCACGACGCGAGGCATCAGACCGCCCTAGACGTCCCTCGGACGCATTCCACCCAATGCTTTGCCTCACGGCCCGCCAAGTCTTTGATCTGATGTCGGCAACTGAAGCCACAAGCAATGATTTCAGTGTCCGCACCCGCTGAGCGCACCGCAGGCAGCAGGGTTTCTTCTCCGACTTTGCAGGACACCTCGTAGTGCTCTTTTTCATATCCGAATGAGCCGGCCATGCCGCAGCAACCAGACGGAATCTCTGCCACCTCAAGTCCGTCAATTTGATCCAGCACAGCTTTCATTGCTCCGGTTCCATATAATGCCTTTTGGTGGCAGTGCCCATGAATAAGAATTCGCTGTGCACCCGAACGAAACGCGACATCAACACGACCCGCATCCATTTCCGCCTGCAGGAACGTATCAATCATCATTACATTGCTGGAAATGCGCTTCGCCAACGCGTCGTCATCGATAAGATCCGGCAAATCATCAATCAAGGCTGACGCACAACTGGGTTCACAAACAACAACCTTCATGCCCCGACTAATGATCGCATCGAGCGCCTGAAGCGTTTTCAATCCGTGTACCTTCGCATCGCGTAGAAAGCCATGAGAAATTCGCGGACGCTGGCAGCAGCCGACGTTTGCAGGAATCACCTCGAATCCACATGATTCGAGTAACGCTACTGCGGCTTTTCCGACGTGCGGTTCATGATAATTCAGGTAGGTATCAAAAAAGAGGGCGACTTGCGGGCGCGCCTCCGCGGGGTCCACTTGACTTTGAAAGGTGCTCGCGAAGGATCGCCGCGCGAAGGCGGGTGCCACGCGGAAACGACTCAACCCAACGGTAGCATCAAGCACACGGCGCACAAATCCAGTCCGCTGCAGTCGATTGACCCATGGCGCCATCGGTCCGCAAATTTGTCGCGCCATATCGGCTGACCCTGCGATCAATCGATCACGCATGGTGATACCGTTCGCGTCGTTATACTGTTGGAGAAATTCACTCTTTAGCTTCGCCATGTCGACATTGCTGGGACATTCCGACTTGCACGCCTTACAGGACAGGCATAGTGCCAACGTTTCATGCAGACGCTTGCTGGTCATTCCTTTTGGGCCAAGTTGCCCCGTCATTGCCAGGCGCAAAGCGTTGGCTCGCCCACGCGTGGAATGCTCTTCATCACGCGTCGCGCGATAGCTTGGACACATCGAACCGCCCGACAGCTTTCGGCACGCCCCCACGCCTGTGCACATCTCAACGGATGCCGCGAAACTGCCATCGCCACGATATTTAAAATGCGACGCGAACGGCTGGAGTTGATAGGCATCGCCGTAGCGCATGTCCTTGTCGATCGCTGGCGCTTCGATCACCTTGCCTGGATTCATCACCCACTGGGGATCGAACAACCTTTTAACGTCCACGAAGGCGCCGTACAACGTATCGCCGAAAAATTCGCGATTGAATGCGCTGCGCACGAGCCCGTCGCCATGCTCGCCACTCCACGAGCCTCCGTATTCGCGCACGAGGTCGAATGTGAACCGCGCGACGCGTTTCATGATTTCGACATCTTCATCCTGCTTAAGGTTCAACATGGGGCGAACATGGATCACGCCGACGCTGGCATGTGCATACATTGAGACATCGCGGCCCTGTTCTCGAACGTATTTCAGAACGCGGTCGATGTATTCGGGTAGTGCTTTGATGGGAATGGCAGCATCTTCAATGAACGCGGCGGGCTTGAACTCGCCTTTCACACTCAACATCAACCCAAGACCATTTTTACGCACCGTCCAGACGTCAGCTTGCGACTTGGCGTCCAACATGCAGGGGTATGCATAGCCCATGCCCTTCTGACGCAGCCCCTCGCCCAATGCGTGGGCACGCGCAGCCACATCGGCATCATGATCACCATAAAATTCAACGATTAGGACGGCGGCGGGGTCGCCTTCAATAAAACGCGTCAGGCGGGACGTACTCAGATTCTCGCGCGACATTTGAAGCACGGTACGATCAAGTATCTCCACCGCTGAGGGCCCGTACGTGAGAATGGTCTCTACCGATCGAATGGCTTCGAGTAAGTCGGCATAATGCACGACGCAAATACTGGTGGCCGCGGGCACCGGGACCAAGTTAATTTTGGCTTCGACGACAAACCCCAGGGTTCCTTCGCTACCCGAAAAGAGCTTGGCGAGGTTCCATGCATCGACGTCGACGAACGCATCCAGCGGATAGCCACCCACACGGCGCATCACCTTGGGGTAGCCATCACGAATCTCAGACGCGTGCGTGTCGATAATCGTTTTGAACGAACGGTAGATCTCCGCTTCGCGCGTTTCGCCTTCGCAGCGCGCGGCATAAGCCTCAGGTGAAGCCGCATCGAGCGTCATGCGTGTCCCATCGGCCAGAATCACATCCAGGGCAACGATATGATCGATCGTTTTTCCGTACAGAATACTCTTCGTACCGGACGAGTTGTTCGCAATCATCCCGCCGACATTGGCGCGGCTCGACGTGGCCGGATCAGGCGCAAAAAGCAAGCCATGTGGACGAAGGGCAGCGTTCAGTTCATCGCGAATAATGCCAGGCTGAACACGCGCCCACTGCGCCTCCGCATTGACCTCAATGAGAGTATCCATGTACTTGGAAAAATCGATGACCAGCGATTTGCCTATCGCTTGGCCGGCCAGGCTGGTGCCGCCCCCGCGTGGCAAAAGCGAAACACCGTGTTCCGCGGCCGCACGAACGGCGCACAACACGTCGTCTGCGTCGCGTGGCAAGACCAGCCCCAGGGGCTGTATCTGATAATGACTGGCGTCCGTTGAATACAACGCCAACACGTGCGGATCAAAGGATACATCACCTTTGATATCGTGCTCGAGTCTTTGGCGCAGCGTGTCAGGCAATGTGGATTCGGCGATCATCTTAACCTCGTGGGCGTATCAGGCTTGCTGCCTCACGCAATGTCAGCAGATTGCTTTTAATGCACCGAGCAGTTTATTCACGTGATTGGCACAACTACTTTCGCCCATGAGCCCAATCCGCCAGATTTTTCCAGCAAACGGCCCCAGGCCTGCACCAACCTCTATATTATATTCATTAAGCAGCCGCATGCGTACGCTTGCATCGTCCAACCCTTCGGGCAGTTTTACGGCATTGAGCATCGGTAGCCGGAATTCCGGCGCCACGAGATAGGTAAAACCAAGATCCTCCAAACCATCGCGCAAAAGCTCATAGTTTTCCTGATGTCGCGCAAACCGTTTCTCCAAGCCTTCTTCGAGCACCAGACGCAAGGCTGCGTGAAGGGCGAACACATTACTCACCGGAGCCGTATGATGATACGTACGCTTGGTGCCTTCCCAATAGTTGCGCACCAGCGACAGATCCAAAAACCAGCTCTGTACTTTGGTTTTACGCGAGGCCAGCACGTCCACGGCACGATCACTAAACGTGACCGGTGAAATACCCGGCGGTGCACTCAAGCACTTCTGCGTTCCCGAGTACAGCGCATCGATGCCCCACGCGTCAACACGAAGATCACAGCCACAAAATGACGTCACCGCGTCCACCACGAAAAGAGCGTTGGCGTCGCGGGCGATTTGACCGATCTCCTCGAGCGGTTGCAAAACCCCTGTCGATGTTTCGGCATGCACAACCGCCACAAGCTTAGGCGTACATGTGGCGAGGGCATTGCGAATATCCTCGCAGGCCATGGGCTCACCCCA
>JBLHHU010000037.1:0-19327 GCA_047615735.1 Kiritimatiellia bacterium
GAGATCGTGAAGGATTCAATTTTTAAGGTGTCGTTGTTGGTCCCGTCGTCGGCCATGTTGGCCACGGCCGTGGCCGTGTTTCCTGAAATGAGGCTGCCAATGCGGATCAGCGGCGTTGCCTTGTAGCCGGAGCCGCCGTTGCCTTCGGTAAGGATTACGGTAAGGCTTCGGTTCGTATCCCCGTAGAGTCCCATTCCTGAAGGCGCGGCGAGGGGTAGATGGATGCCCATGTTGAATCCATCGGTGTCGATGATGGCGCCTTCGGACCACACCACGATCTGTGGAACAGAAATGGGCGCTTTCGCGCCGGTGATCGTGGTTCTAAAGAAATTTGTTTCACTGCCGACCGGTTTGAGTGTGCCGCCATGAAAATTGAAGTAGGCGTTGCTGACGTCCCGATTTGGCGTGCCATCCCCGCTCACGATGCTTCCTGCCGTCAGCGTGCCCCCGTTGAGGTTGTACAGACAGGCATAGTTCTGCGACACGTTCATGCGGTATTGAAGTGTCAGTGCACCCGCCGCGCCATTAAACGGCGTCCCGGTATTGCGCGGGGCGATGACGGTTCCTGCGAGATGGTGAAACACGTTTTCGCCACTATGAATGCCGATAACCATTGTGTTGTCGCCAAGATTCACTGTCCCGCTTTTCAGGACAAAGCATGTCGCGCCACCCCCTTGAGATTGATTGTCGCCCATCCGGATGCCACTGCTCGCGCTGACGGACGCGCCGCCCCGTATGGTTACGATAGATTGATTGCCGCCGTAATTCCCGCGGGCCATGCCGATCTGACTGACGAGGAGCGATGCGCCGTCCATATCGAATACGCCAGTGGTCGTATTGACGGTACCTAGTTCGACCGACCCTCCGCCTTCGATCGTGGCATTATTGGCCACGATGTTGACATTCCCAAAATCCGTGCTGATGCCGTTCGCAAAAACAGTGTTGCTGCTGAAAAGGACTGTGCCGGCGTAGAAGCGCGACACGGGTCGGAGTCCCGACGTTCCGTAGCGCCCTGTGATCTTTAGAACGCCGCCGTCGTGTTTTTCCATTCTCACACCGGAGGTATCCACGTCGCCCTCCAAGGTGACCTTTGCACCGGGCGATACATGGATGTCGTATAGCGTTCCCTGGAAATTGAGCGGCGCAGAAATGGTGACGTTGTTGGAGGCCGTAATTCCGGTGGTCATGCTGGTGGCGAAAAAGGTGAGTTTGTTCGTGAGGTCGCCATCAAGGGTCCAGCGGGCAGGGGAGTTGGTGTCGGTGTCGCCAAAGCTGAGCCGGCCAATGGTCCGAGCGGCGTCGAGGTGCGTGGTGATGTTTTCCGTGAGGTCGATGCTGTCCAAATTGGCGGCGCTGTCTGCGCCATCGGCGACGATGCCGCCGAGCCAGCTATTCGTGTCGCTCCAATTCCCTGAATCTGTTCGCGTCCAGGTCCCTGTTTGCGCATGAGCGGAACCCTGCAGTACAAACACTGCCAATAGTAGCCATAGGTAGAATCGCGTTTTGGCTATTATCGTGAGTGTTTCCGAAAAATCTCTAGCAATCATTGTTTAATGATAGTCTGTTTTGGCGAAACAAACAAAGAATTGTTGCAAAACCCGCCACGGTGAATGGTGGTGCGTATTCCGGCGCTGATCAGGCCCCGTTGCCGAACCACTGCGACAGTTTGGCTTTGGCGAGCGTTTTATGTGCGATTTTGATGTGCATCAAAACGGCACCCGTCGCTGCGGCAAGGCCGGCGAGGTCATCGGCGTATCCAACCGTGGGGATGAAGTCGGGGATCGCGTCGAGCGGAAGAATGAAGTAGCCCAGCGCGCCGATGATGGTGGCCTTGGCCCAGGCGGGTGTGTCGTGGTCTTGAAGGCAGTAGTACAGGATCAATACTTTCTCGATGGTGCCTCTGCCCGCTGCACGCGCGAACGAGCCAATTTTCTCCCACAAGGACTTTTCGCTATAGGCCTTGCTGTAATCAAATATTTCGTGTTCTTGCATGGCGGAACGCTAGGACTTCTTTGCCTGAAGGAATGTGAACGTATGTCGGAGACGACGGATTGATGTGATGACGCAACCAACGATCACAATGGCCAGCGCGATGGTCAGCGCGCCAGACGAAGGGCAATCGGGGCAGACGGGTTGCCACGCGGCTGGGGCGAAGGCTGTGTATAGCGCCGCTGCGATGATGACAAACATGCGCTGAACTTTCGCCATGGGACCACAGAAGTCTGCCGTGGTTCCAAGTGAGCAGCCCTGAACGCGGACATAGGCTGTGAAGACGGCCGCAATCGCAGCGATGTAGCCGAGCTCCGGCGTGCCGCCAATGGCATAGCCCGCGCCGACGAGCGTGAGCGTGTCCGAAAGGCGGTCAGGGACTTCGTTAAACAGCTCGCCGCCAGCCGAGGCGACACCTTGGGAAACAGCGACCATGCCGTCGAGCATGTTGCACATGCCGCGCACGAGAATCAGAAGGCAACCCGCGACAAGATACAGCGCCGGATTTTCACAATGACTGCTGGCCACGAACGCGGCACAGACGCCGATGCTTGCGAACAGTCCCGCGACGGATATGACATTTGGCGAGGCACCGATTTTCACGAGCCACGCCGACGCGACGTTTGACAAGTTCCAGTCGCGTGCGCCGAGCGGGCGCCGATCAGGTGTGTAGGATTCGTTCATAATACTCAAGTATGGCGCTTCAGCCTCCGCTGTCCAAAAGAAAACGCCATAAATACAGTGCAACGCCTAGACGCAACAGCGAAAGGCTATTTCGAGGCGTGGAGGTAGGCGACGAGGTCGGCGAGTTGTCGTGGGGTGAGGATGCCGTCGTAGCCTGCGGGCATGAGGGACGTCGCGGCGGGCTGGAAGGCGCTCACATCTGCGCGCGCAAAGGTGATCTCGGCCGAGGGGCCAAGGCTGAGGGTGATCTCGTCGGCGGCGTCTTTGCGGATAATGCCGAGGGCGCTGTTGTTTGCGGTTTTCACGAGCATGGGTTCGTAGCTGCGCACGAAACTGGCGCTGGGGTAGACGATGGCTTCCATGAGGTCGCTGGGTGTGCGGATGGCGCCGATACGTGTCAGGTCGGGGCCGAAGATTGCGCCTTTGCCGTTTTGGGCGTGACAGGTGATGCAGGCCGCACGCGGGTCGTTGAAAAGCTGTTTGCCGCGCGCAGCGTCGCCTTTGTCCGTGAAGGTGAGCAGTGTCTCGAGGCGTTGACGTTGTTTGGCAACCTGGTCCGCGTCGGGGCCGGGCATGGCCGCTTCGGTCGGGATTGGTTTAGCCGGAGTGAGCGGGGCGGCGTCCTGCTGCGCTGTGAGCATGCCGTGCGCAATGCGGCCAGTGCCGTTGGTCGCATCGGCGAGGCTAGCGCGGTCGCCAATTTCGTATAGTGCATAGGCAAGGGTGTGTTCCAGAAAACGTCCGCCGTCGGTATGCACCGTGGCCAACAAGGGGGCGATGGCGCGTCGGTCGCCAATACGGCCCAGCGCTTCGGCGGCGGCGCGACGCATCGCGGGGTTCGCGTCGTTCAGTAAAGGAATGAGGCTTTCCGTGGCAGCGGTGTCGCGATGTAACGCGGCGCTGAGTGCGGCGGCGATGCGTAGGTCGACATGCTTTTGTGCAAGTCCCTGTCGAACGGCGGCGCGGGCGGCGTCGCCCGACATGCGCGTGAGCGTCCAAATGCACGCGAGGCGTTGACCGAGTGGACGCTCGGTGTCGGCCATGGCTTGCGTCATGGCCGGTACGGCATCATCGGGCATGCCGATAAGGCGTCGCGCGGTGCGATCGCGCACGGCACGCGTATCGGCGTCGAGCAGCGAAATAAGATGTGCAGGGTTACGCCTGGCGGGCGATGCGATGATGGGTGCGGCGGCTTTGCGAGCGCCCGCTTTGCGCACGCGATAGATGCCGCCGAGCACCTCGGGTTTCATCAGGCGTGAGGTTGGGCAACAGATCTTGTACCAGCCGCCGGTGTCGGCGATCAGCAGGGATCCGCCGTCGCGTTCGTCTTCAATGACATCCGTCGGATGAAAATCGGTCTGATCACTGACGAGCAGGACGCTATCGGTGGTTCGGAAGGAAGCGCCTTCGGGGCGCAGGATGTGGCGCGATACGTTGCGCAGGTTAAAGTTGCAGGCGAAGAGGTTGTCGGACCATTCGGGGCCCCATGCGCGCAAACGCGATAATTCCAGACCGCTGGCTGCGGCTGGGCCCAGTTCGGTCATGACGGGCATGAGTGCGCCGGTACGGGGATGCCCTTTGAGGACATAGAAATCCTTGCCCCAGACGCCACCATAAACGGCGTGGAAAATGCCGTCGCGTTTTCCGTTGGCGGGACGGTACAGGAAGGTGCCGCCCAAAAAGCGTTCCCCGTTGGGCGCAAAGACAACATCGACGGGGTTGTCCATGCCCGCAGTGATGACGGGCTCGAAGTCGGTGCCGTCAGGGCGCATGCGAAAGAGGTGCGATGCCTGGCTGACAAAGGTGCGTCCATTGCCGAGCGTGTGACGCTGTTCCGCCTTGGCGCCTTTGCACCAGTAGATGAAGCCATCCGGGCCGGCGTAGGGGCCATGCAGGTCGTTGGCGCAATATGTCAGGGTTTTGCCGTCGAACCAGATCTCTCGTTGATCAGCAACACCATCGCCGGTGGTATCTGTCAGTTTCCAGATCTGCGGCGGGGCGGCGACATAGATCGATCCATCCAGCCACATCGTGCCCGAAGGAAACATCATGCGGTCGGCGTAGATGGTGCGTTCGTCGTAAATGCCGTCGCCGTCCGTGTCAATCAAACGCAGGATGCGATGGGGTTTGTCCTTGAGCTGCTTTTCGACGGGATCGTTCGAGCCCGAACTGTCGGCCACGTATAAGGCGCCGTCGTCGCCGATGGCCATTGTAATGGGGCGATTGACGAGGGGTGGTGCGGCGACGCATTCAACGGTCAGGCCGTCGGGCAGTGTGAAGGTGTGGTTTCCGATGTTGACGTCGGCGGCTGGTCCACGTGTGGGCAGCAGTAGTGTGAGCAGCGTGCAAAAGAGCACGGCGCGGCGATATGGACCGCGCTCGTTCACCAATAAAAGTACTGAAGTCTCGTGATGCATTGTGGATTCCGCGCTTTGGCATTGATTCGTCAATCCGGTTTCGAGAGGATAATCCCTGTTCACGCATTAGCAAGTCTGTATGGCGCACCTTTTACGAAATGGGACCGGCATGAAAATTTTTTCGTTCAACGCGATGGCGGCGAGTCTCTCTAGCGGCGTCTTATGCTGTGTTCTCGTTGGGACGACGGGGTGCGATCGGCCTGTTGCGCTTTTCGACGGCAGGAGCTTGGCGGGGTGGGAAGGGGAGACGAACACGGTGTGGCGTGTTCAGGACGGGGTCATTGTGGGTGGATCACTGGAAGGCAACCCGCAGAATGAATTTCTGGCCACGCGCGCGACATTCACGAATTTCCATCTGCAGTTTGAGTTCAAGCTTATAGGTGATTTGGGCTGTGCCAATAGCGGTGTTCAGTTTCGTAGCAAGCGCATTTCGAAACCACCCAATGAGATGTCAGGCTATCAGGCCGATATTGGGCAGAAATACACGGGCTGCTTGTATGATGAGTCGCGTCGCAACCGCGTCCTGGCGCAGGCGGACGCTGCGGCCGTTAAGGCGGTTTTTAAGTCGGGGGAATGGAATCGCTATGATGTCGTGGCCGTTGGTCCAGAGGTGACGCTTTCCATTAATGGCCGCCAAAGCTCGCATTGGATCGAGACGGATGCAGGCATTTCCAACAGCGGCCAGATCGCCTTGCAGATCCACGGACATTGCAAAGCGCAGGTGGCGTTTCGAAACATTTCGATCCAAGTGCTGCCGTCTCCCTAAGGGACATATCAACGATCTCGTTACATTTCTGTTGTACCTGGCAGATTTGTAAGCTAATGGGGTGTAGTGGTTTGCAGCTTTTTGGGGCCTTGCTGGACAGGTGTAGGGTCGATGTCGCGTTGAAATTCTGCCTGTTTGGGTTTCCGTTGAGGGTGGATACGCCTGTCTTCGAAAGACGGCCTAAGCGCCTAAATCGCGAACGAATACCTAAAAACACCTATATTACTGCTTGATTTCGGGGGGCGAGTTCAGGTACCTTCGTCGTTTGCCTATTCTCACTTAGCGTTACATGCGGCGTGTAATGCGCAGTCCTCATATAGGGCTGAGACATATAAACCTAAGAAATCATGACAACACAAACACCTAAAAAGAAACACATCGAATTTGATCTCACGCAGTTTAGCGGAGACCAAGAAGCCGAAATGGCTCAGATGTATGCTGACACCCTCAAGGACTTTTCTGAGGGCTCCATCGTTGCCGGTAGCGTTCTCGAAATACGCGGCAATGAAGTTCTGGTAGATATCGGATACAAATCCGAAGGAATCATCTCCGGGCACGAATTCGATGACCTGTCGAGCGTTAAAATTGGCGACGAACTCTCCGTCCTTCTCGATGAGATCGAGGATGAAAGCGGCATGGTCGTTCTCAGCAAGGAAAAAGCCGACGAGCTTATCCGCTGGAATGCCGTTGTTGAGAAATACGAACAGGGCAGCGTCACCAAGGGCACCGTTAAGAGCCGTGTGCGTGGTGGATTGATTGTTGACGTTGATGGCGTGGAAGCATTCCTGCCTGGTTCGCAGATTGATGTGACGCCGGTCCGTAATCCTGACAGCTACCTGGGTCAGACCTACGATTTCAAAGTGATCAAAATGAGCTCCGAGCGGAAGAACATCATTCTTTCCCGTCGTGAGCTTCTTGAAGAACAGCTCGCTTCCAAGAAGCGTGAACTGATGGCGACGATTGAAGTCGGCCAGCGCCGCGCAGGCAAAGTTAAGAACATCACCGATTTCGGTGTGTTTGTTGACTTGGTCGGTTTGGACGGCCTGCTGCACATCACCGACATGTCATGGGGTCGCATCAAGCATCCTTCTGAAATGGTGACCGTTGGACAGGATCTCGAAGTGGTCATTCTGGACATCGATCATGACCGTGAGCGCGTGTCGCTTGGCTTGAAGCAAGCGACGCCGAATCCATGGGACAACATCGAAGGCCGCTACCCGCCGGGAAGCCGTCTGCGTGGCAAAGTTGTCAACCTCGTGCCTTACGGTGCTTTCGTCGAACTCGAACGTGGCGTCGAAGGACTGGTTCACGTTTCGGAACTGTCTTGGACCAAGCGTATTGCACGTGCGTCCGACATTCTTGAGCTCGGCCAGGAAGTCGATGTGGTTGTTCTGAATATCAATTCAGAAAGCCAGAAGATTGCTCTGGGTATCCGTCAGACGGAAGACAACCCTTGGGACACGGTTCAGGAACGCTACCCTGTTGGCTCACGCGTCAAGGGCAACGTTCAGAACTTCACCTCCTACGGTGCCTTCGTCGAACTCGAAGACGGTATCGATGGCATGATCCACATTTCGGACATGTCCTGGACACGCAAGATCAACCATCCTTCCGAATTGCTCGAAAAGAGCCAGGAAGTCGAAGCGGTTGTTCTCGAAGTCGATCCTTCTAACAACCGCATCGGTCTTGGACTGAAGCAGGCTCAGGACGATCCGTGGAGCAGCATCATGTCACGCTACGAAGTGGGACAGATCGTCAAGGGCAGCGTGACCAAGGTCGCCTCCTTTGGTGCCTTCGTTGAAGTTGAAGAGGGTGTTGATGGTCTCGTACACATTTCGCAGCTCAGCGACGAGCATGTTGAGAAGGTCAAGGACGTCATCAACGTCGGCGATGACATCGAAGCGCGTATTTTGCGCATCGATCGCTCTGAGCGTCGTATCGGCCTGAGCATCAAGGCGGCATCCATTCCGGATGACGAGTTTGATGCACAGAAGGAAGAGCTTCTCGAAGGACTGCGTCCAGGAGATGACATGGTTGACCTCGCCGGTGCATTTGACGAAGCACTGGGTGGGCTTACCTCCGAAGAATGGCGTCCGGGCGAAAGCTCTGTAGAAAAGGCCGAAGAAAAGGCCGAAGAAAAGGCCGAAGAAAAAGAGTAAGCCATGCGCCAACGCGCTATGGATTGATGAAAAGGGCGCACTGAATTCAGTGCGCCTCTTTTCTATCTACCACAGGGAATGAAAATGAACGTCGTTACGTTATTAAAGGATCGTGGTCTTTTCGAAGACATGACCAGTCCGGATCTGCCCAATGTTCTCGAATCGCCGTGCACGGTTTACGCTGGCTTCGACCCGTCGAGCGATAGTCTGCAGGCTGGCAACTATGTCACGATCATGGTGCTGCGTCATTTTCAGCGTTGCGGACACAAGGTCATTGCCCTTGTGGGTGGCGCGACCGGCATGATCGGCGATCCATCGGGCAAGGACGCCGAGCGCGATTTGCTGGATGAGGAGACGGTCATTCGTAATACGGAGGGCATCCGAGAAAACCTGTCGCGTTTTCTGGATTTTGATCACCCCACCGCTCCGGCCAAGCTCGTCAATAACATGGACTGGCTGGGCGAGTACGGCTTTATTCCGTTTTTGCGCGATGTGGGTAAACATTTCCGTATGGGTGCCATGCTGGGCCGCGAAAGCGTGCAGCGCCGTCTTGCTGGCGACAGTGGCATGAGTTACACGGAATTCAGCTATCAGATGCTGCAGGCCTACGATTTTCTTGAATTGCGCAATCGTGAGGAATGCACCATTCAAGTCGGTGGCTCCGATCAGTGGGGTAATATCACGGCCGGCATCGAGTTGATTCGGCGATTAAACGGAAAGGCGGCTTACGGCCTCACCGTCCCGTTGATCTGTGACAATCAGGGGCAGAAATTTGGTAAGTCCGAAGGCAATGCGATGTTCCTCGATGCGAGCAAGACCTCGCAATATGATTTTTACCAGTTCTTTTTGCGTAGCGAAGATGCCGATGTGATTCGTTTTCTAAAGGTGTTTACGGAGGTGCCGCTGGGCGACATTGACGCGCTGGCTGAGGAGCACGGGTCGCATCCTGAGCGCCGTGTTGCACACAAACGTTTGGCTGAAGAAATGACACGTGCGGTCCACGGCGAAGCAGGGCTTTCGATGGCACAGGCTGCGACAGGGGTCTTGTTTGGCGAAAGCATGCAAGGCCTCAAAGCGGAGCAGCTGCTCGGCATTTTTGCAGACGTACCATCGTGCGAGCTGGCACGCGATGACGTGAGCGGACAGAATATTCTCGATGTGGCGTTGCGTAGCGGCCTCTGCAAGAGCAAGGGTGACGCACGTCGCTTGATTCAAAACGGCGGACTGTATCTGAATAATGATCGTGTGAGCGGTGTTGAACAGTCTGTTTCAGATAGCGATATCATTGACGGTTGTCTGCTCGTCCTTAAATCCGGCAAGCGAAATTATCGCCTTGTACGGATAAGCTGAGACGCAATCGACGTTTATCAGAGGTCTCGCTATGAGCGAAGAATCAATCATTGTTGAGGGCGCGCGCGAGCACAATCTCAAGAACATCACGGTTGCTATTCCGCGTGAACGTCTGACGGTTGTGACCGGTCTCAGCGGCTCCGGTAAATCCTCTTTGGCATTTGATACACTTTACGCCGAAGGGCAGCGACGCTACGTCGAAAGCCTTTCCGCCTATGCACGTCAGTTTCTAAATCAACTGCAGAAGCCAGACGTTGATCACATCAGCGGGCTTTCCCCTGCAATCGCGATCGAACAGCGTGGTGTATCGAGCAATCCACGTTCGACCGTGTCGACCTCCACCGAGATTCACGATTACTTGCGCGTGCTCTTCGCCAATGTCGGTGTGCAGCATTGTCCGATCTGTGCCGGGCCGGTGCAGCGCCAATCGGCACAGGATATTGTCGAAGAAATTCAATCGTTTAAGGAAAAGACACGTTTGATGATCCTTGCGCCCTTGGTGCGGGATGAACGTGGGACGCACGAGGCTTTGATCGCGCATGTACGCAAACAAGGGTTTGTGCGTGTTCGCATCAATGGGGAGATCGTCGAGTTGGACGGTCTGGCGCAGCTGTCTGCGCGGAAAAAGCACAGTATTGACGTTGTCGTTGATCGCGTGGTGGTTGTGCCGGATATGGGTAGTCGCCTGACCGACTCTGTTGAGCTTGCCTTGCGGCAGGGCGAAGGACGTTTACTCGTGTTACGTGAAACAGCGGGTGATGCATGGGAGTCCATTCCCTATTCCGAACGCAATGCCTGCCTTAAGTGCGATCTTCATTTTGACGTTCTCGCGGCACGCCATTTTTCATTCAATAGCCATCACGGTGCCTGCAGTCGGTGTCATGGGCTGGGCACGGAGTTGATTCTGGATACGGATTTGATTATTCCGGACCCTGATGTCGCCCTAGAGAAGGGGGCGATTCAGGCATGGAAGAAGGGCGGGCGCCAGCTCATCATCTACTACAACCGCGTCTTGAAGACGCTCGCCGCACACTATGGCTTTGATTTGGCAACGCCGTTTTCTGACCTGCCTGCCGCGATACAGGACATTCTCCTCAATGGATCAGGTGACGAGGATATTACGTTTAAATCGCATCGTGGTGGCAAAGCCCGCAAGACGGATAAGCCCTTCGAAGGCATCCTGCCCAATTTGCAGCGCCGCTATGAAACGACGGACAGCGAATTGGTGCGCAAGCGCCTCGAAGGCTATATGACCCGTCAACACTGTGAGGGCTGCAACGGCGCGCGCTTACGGGCTGACGTTCTGGCATGCACCGTGCGCGATCAGTCGATTGCCGAGGTCTCTGGAATGTCCGTTCGCGATGCCTATGCTTTCTTTGACGGCCTAAAGCTGACGCCGCTGGAGACTAAGATCGCTGGCGAGTTGGTCAATGAAGTGCGCAAGCGCCTGTCGTTCTTACGGGATGTCGGACTCGACTATTTATCGCTCGATCGGCAGACCGGATCGCTTTCCGGTGGTGAGTCGCAGCGAATCCGATTGGCGACGCAAATCGGAGCGGGTTTGGTCGGCGTCCTCTATGTCCTGGATGAACCGACCATTGGACTGCATGTGCGCGACAACGATCGCCTGATCAAAATGTTGCTCGCACTGCGCGATCTTGGTAACACGGTTGTCGTTGTTGAGCACGATGAAGATATGATTCGTCATGCCGATCACATTATTGATTTGGGGCCGGGCGCGGGGACTCATGGCGGCGAAGTGCTGGCCGAAGGCGATGTCGATGCGATCATTGCCAACCCGCGTTCTGTAACGGGTCGCTATCTCTCCACGTCACACGCCGCGCGCAGCGCGGACGAGCGTCACGACGGTAACGGGGACCAGCTGTGCATCGTCGGTGCGAAGGCTAACAATCTGAAGAACATCGATGTGACGATACCACTGGGCATGCTTGTTTGTGTGACGGGTGTGTCCGGCAGTGGAAAAAGTACTTTGGTGGACGATATTTTGCGTCGAGCCCTATTTAAGAGGTTTCATTCATCGAAAACGCGCCCTGGCTCACACACGCGTATCACCGGCATGCAGCACTTGCGCAGTGCCATCGTGATTGATCAGTCGCCTATCGGCCGAACGCCGCGCAGTAACCCTGCGACGTATACAGGTGCGTTTTCTGCGATCCGAAAACTGTTTGCAGAGTTACCCGCGTCTAAAGTGCGCGGATTCGGTATTGGACGCTACAGTTTTAACGTGAAAGGCGGCCGTTGCGAAACCTGCAAGGGGGACGGGCTGTTGAAACTGGAGATGCATTTCCTGCCCGATGTCTACGTGCCCTGTGAGCGTTGCCGAGGACGTCGCTACAACAGTGAAACCCTCACGGTGCTCTACAACGGGAAATCCATCGCGGATGTTTTGGATCTGACCGTGGAAGATGCGCTCGAATTCTTTAAAAATGTACCCACAATTGCACGTCGGCTGCATACGCTTTCCGAGGTGGGATTGGGGTATTTACAGCTTGGGCAGTCGGCAACAACCTTGTCGGGTGGCGAAGCGCAGCGCATTAAACTATCGGCCGAATTGAGTAAAGTGGCCAAAGGTGAAACCCTGTATCTGCTCGATGAACCCACCACGGGCCTGCACTTTGCGGATATTGAGCGTCTATTGGCCGTTTTGGCACGTTTGCGGGACGCAGGAAATTCCATCGTTCTGATTGAGCATAACATGGACGTTATCCAAGCATCAGACTACATTATCGATCTTGGTCCGGAAGGCGGCGATGGGGGCGGCACCATCGTGGCACAGGGGCCCCCCGAGGAAATTGCCACGGTAGAGGCGTCGTATACAGGGCAGTACTTGAGACAGTTATGGGCATCATGAATTTAAAAACACGGCTTGTGATCATAGCCCTTTCAGTCAGCGCCTGCGGGATCGCAACCGCGCAAGACAAGACCGATCAATTGCGCCAGCAACTGCTGACCGGCCGGGCGGCTGTGGAAGATGGCTTTTTCGAGACGGCGCGAACCGCCCTGAAGGCTTTTCTGACCGAGGGCACAGAACGTCCCGCCGCGGAACGGGCTGAAGCGGCGCAATTGTATCTGCGCGCCTTGAGTGGCGAGACGAAATTTAATGAACTGCTGCTGTTGCTCGATGAGCAGCCCGCGTGGCTGGCGGACAACCCGCGGGGACTGCACCGCTTCTGGCGCGCCTTCGCCCTGCATCGTACGGGTAAGAACGAGGAGGCTGCTACGCTGTTACAGGGCTTCGATGAACGCTCGATGTCCACCGTGCTTCGGCCACGTGCGTTACGCTTACTGGCGACCTGCATGCTTGCGCTCGGCAACACGCAGGAGGCGGGACGTCTCTTTTCGGCGTTTGACGCTCAATATGGGGACAGCGCGGAAGGTGGCGAAAATCTGCTGGACCTTGCGCGTCTGCTTATTTCCGAGGGCAATGTCGCACTGGCGACGGATGTGCTTTCGCGTCTGGTGAAGACACAGCGGGATGCCGATCTTCTCAACGAAGCACGCTACTGGCTGGGGCGATCGTATGCCGCCCAAGGGCAGCTCCGTAACGCGACCAATGTTCTCACGTTTGTGACGCAAGATGAGATCCTTCATGGCAACCTCGCGACGGAGTGTTGGTACGCGTTGGGTGGGTCCCAGCTTGGGTTACGCCTGCCGGACAACGCTGTGGAAAGTTTCAGAAAGGGTATTGAGCGATCGCGCGATGCGGCCCTAACACGACGGGGAAAACGTCTTCTTGGTACGGTGCACGTGCAGGAAAAGAATTTCGACGAAGGCATTCGTATTCTGCGTGAAGTTGTGCAGGAAAAGCCGGACGACGAAGATGCGAGTCGCATCCAGTTGTTGATTTCACAGGCGTTGTCGTCTCAGGGCGACTACAGGAAGGCGCTGGATGAGTTTCAGCACTATCTTGAATCGTTTCCAAAAGCACAGGAGCGGGCCGATGCGCTGTTGGGGAAGGGCAACGCACTCACGCTGCTTAAGCGCCACGTGGAGGCGGCGGCTTCCTATGAAAAGGCGTACGATGTATTGACCGTTGATGAAGATAAAGTGAGCGCGCAATTTTTGGTGGGGCAGGCCTATTTAAACGATGGCCAGTTTCATCGGGCGCAAGATGCGTTTCTGGCGCTACGCCGCGACCATCCCGATACGCCCGTGATTCCGAACGCCATGTTTGATCTGGCGCGCAGCTATATGCTGGCTGACGAGTTAGAGGACGCTGAGAAAACGTTTCGCGCCATCACGCGAAATTTCCCGTCGCACGAACTTGCACCGGAAGCACTGCTTCAAGTGGCCGAGATGAAGTGGTCAGCAGGGCTGTTGCCCGAATCAATGGACGCATTCACGTCATTCATCGAGGTTTACACAAACAGTCCAACAAAGCGGCGTGCGCAAATGGGGCGCGGGTTGGTTCGGTACCAATCGGGAAAGTTCAAAGCAGCACTAACGGATTTTGAAAAGGTACGGCGCGTAGCTGGAGAACATGCCGATTCTGAACAAGCATTGTACTTGAGTGGTCTTTGTCAATACGGACTCGGAAATGAAGCGCTGGCTGTTCAGACGGAGCAACTGTTCGTAACCACGTATACCAACTCACCCTATACGCCAAAGGCGCAGTACTGGCTGGCCAAGTACGCATTCAATCAAGGGAACTTTGCCGACGCAGAATCCCATTTCGTAAATTATTATGCATCCTACCCCGCCTCCGCTAAAGCTGAGGATGCACTCTTTTGGGCCGGTCGTGCGGCTGTACGGCAGAAGGAATACATTCGTGCGGTGGAGCGCTTAGGGGACGTGGTAAAAGCCTTTCCGGAGGGGCAGCGCTTGCCGGAGGCACGCTTTGAGCAGGGCAACGCATTATGCGAATTGGCGAAATTTTCAGAAGCCATTTTGTTGTTTCAGGAAATTATCAATAAGCACCCGGATACGGACCTGATCGCAGAGACATGGTTGCGCCTCGGGGATTGTCAGTTCATGCTCGGGCCTGAAGATCCGGAACGATACGACCAGGCGATACAAGCCTTTCGTAATTGTGCGCAGTCCGCGTCTTCGCAGATCGAAACATCCCTGCACGCACGCTATAAAATCGGGCGTTGTTTGGAAAAACAGGGCGAAGTGCTCGTTGCTGTCGAACATTACTATCGCGAAGTGATGATCCCGTTTCTTGACACGCTAGCAAAGGATGAGGCGATCAGTGAGGATGCGCGCGTATGGTTCTGGCGTTCTGCCCGAGAGGCCGCCGCGGTTTTCGAGGATCGCGGTGAGTGGCGCAAGGCCGTCAGTGTTCTGGAACGTGTTGTCGGTGTGGGGGTGTCGGCTGAAGCTGTCGTCCTTAAACGAATCAAAGAAATTAAGACGAAACATTGGTGGGAATTTTACTAAGTTCCGATGCGATGAAATGTGATGATGTGTTGTGTCGACGTGCACAGGTTTGAAGTGCGATTACGTCAACTGAGGAGAATGAGGTATGGATTTTTCGGCTTTACGAAGCATCGATCCGGTGATGTGGATCATCGTCGCGAGTGGTGTCATTGCGCTAATTGTTTTTATCGAGCGGTCGTTGCACCTGCATCGTGCTCGCATCCGATCCGAAGATTTTGTTAACGGAATCATTAACATTTTGTCGCGTGGTAACGTCGAAGAGGCGTTGGCAATCTGTGATGAAACGCCTGGACCTGTTCCGTTTATTTTTAAGACCGCCATCAAACGCCGTCGTGACCAATTCGATGTATTGCGCGCGGCTTTGGATGAAGCCAGCGCGGGTGAAGTGTCACGAATGGAGCGGCGTTTGGTCGTGGTGGCGACCGTCGCGCAGATCGCACCACTATTGGGGCTGTTGGGCACCATTCTGGGCATGTTAGATTCTGTGATGGTGTTACAGGTGCAGGCTCCGCTCTTGCAATCAGCCGATCTCCTTGTCGGGTTGAAGGGCGCGCTCACGACGACGGCGGCCGGTCTGATGGTGGCCATTCCCTGCTACGCTGCGTTCAATCATCTCGTCGTTCGCGTTGATCGGATTGTTCTGGATATGGAGCGAGCAACAACGGAAGTGCTCTCCTTTATTACGCAAAACGCAGCTGCGGATGCGTCTAAGGACAATGTAAATGCCTGAAGCGTCTGGAAAAGTCAGTGGATTGCGAACCCGCTTCGCACCCAAAAGTCGCGTCGGACAAGGGTTGATCAGTCTGTCGCCGTGGCTGGATGTCGTCCTGTTGCTGCTCTTGTTTGTTCTGGTTGAGGGCAAGTATGTGCTCACGCCCGGCCTCGTGGTCAGTCTTCCCGAGGCCCCCGTTAGCGGCGGGCTACACAATGGAATCTCGATCGTCGTGTTGTCGGTAGAAAGCGCAAAGGCCGGTGATCGTGAAGAAGTCGTCTTTATGGATGATGAACCGTTTCATGTGAGCGCGGAAGATGACATGAAGCGCCTGACATCGTTGTTGGCGCGTCATGGGAAAACCACAGAGGACGCTTCGCTTCTGCTTTTCGCCGACGAACGTATTTCGCACGGTACGATCTCTCGTCTCTGTGACATTGCCCGTGAACGAGGCATCTCTCGTGTCAATGTGGCCACGCGGAGCCCGGAGCAAGGAGGGGCAGGGTGGTAGGATTCACGAAACACCCCACAACGGGCCTGACGCGTCTGCGTTTTGATTTTGCGACAATATCTGTTGTGCTGATGTGGGTTGGTATCTGGCTGTGCTGGCCACGCGTCGACGCTGAGGCGCATGTTCGGACGCCGAACCAAGGCATGACGACGTACGCAGACGTTGCGCAGGATAGCTTGACGATGATACGTGAACCACTTCTCTTTCTACGCTTCGCACATGCGGATGACCCTATTCTGGATGACGATGTGTCGGAGGAATATGACGCATTCGCTGCGTCTCGACCAGGGCGTGCGGTAGACCTGCCCTCGGCGCACGGGCCATCATCGATGTTTGACCTTAATCGCGTTCTGCAGGCGCGCAGCCATGATTTGCAAGGATCGTATCGCCCCCGTTGGGATGCCAAGTCCGCCTTTGCTGGGGCGCGGGCGCCGGCCGCAGGGATTGCTGTCACGCTCTCGGCACGCCTGCGCGCGGTCGGTCTGTCACTCGATATCGAGCCCGATACGCAGAACCGCTTTTCGGATTCCCCATGGCAGGCCGTGATCGAAATCAGCAGTCGTGACGGAATCTCCGTTGAAGATGCATTTGTTGTTGAAAGCAGCGGCGATACGGAGTTGGATCTATGGCTTGTCCGCCAAGTGCAAGGCCTGCGTGCGACGGCGGGGTTGCCGTCTTGGCGTGGTAAGGTGAATATTGCCCATACAATGGAATAGTTTCGAAAAGGAATTTGTCTCGTGAAAGTGGTGACATGGTCGCGAAAATCAAAAAGTAAACGTGTCGACGCCTTTCTCTCGCGACCCGCGTTTGATCCGGCCGCGGAGGCTGCGGCAGCGCGCGTGATTGCCGATATTCGCAAGCGCGGCGACGCTGCTGTAAGTGCCTACGTAAAGCGATTCGATGGGGCCGTTCTAAAGCCACGCGATTTTCGTGTCGATGCGGCCACCATTGATGCGGCAGGCAAGGCCCTGAAGCCGATGCATCGCCGCGCCATTCGCGACGCACACCGCAACGTGAAGGCCTTTGCCAAGGCTGGTCTGCGTCGAAACTGGGACATGCGTACAGCCGGTGGGGGGCGCCTCGGAGAACGTTTTACTCCGTTCGACCGTATCGGCGTCTACGTCCCCGGAGGCGAAGCGCCCTTATCATCGACGGTGGTCATGACCGTGACGTTGGCCAAGGTTGCTGGCGTGAAAGAAATCGTTGTGTGTACGCCTGCGGATGCCAAAGGCAATGTTGATCCTATGATTCTACACGCGGCGCGTCATTGCGGCGCAACTGAAGTGTATCGCGTCGGTGGCATCCAGTCCGTGGCCGCGATGGCCTATGGTACGGCCAGCATTGCGCGCGTTCAGAAGATTGTCGGTCCGGGAGGGCCGTACGTGACCGCGGCCAAGAAGCTCGTCTATGGCGCGGTGTCGCTGGACCAAGTTGCCGGTCCCAGCGAAATTGCCGTGCTTGCCGATTCCTCTGCAAAGCCAGCTTACGTGGCCGCTGATCTGATTTCACAAGCGGAGCACGGCACCGGACACGAAAAAATTCTACTCGTCACAACAAGTCGCGTTCTGGCACGCAAGGTCGAAGCCGCGATTAAGGCGCAGACAGACGTTCTGCCCCGTCGTGATGCCATTCGGCGTGTCCTGGACACGGGCGCCATGATTGCTGTGGTCCCAAATCTCGACGACGGTATGGAATTGTGCAACCGCTTTGCACCTGAGCATTTCGAGATCATGGTGGCGTCACCGAGGCGCTGGCTTCCGAAGGTTCGCGCTGCGGGTGCCATCTTCCTCGGGCCGTGGTCACCGGAACCCGCCGGCGATTACGCGGCGGGCCCCAGCCATGTGTTGCCAACCGGCGGTGCGGCGGCACGATTCTCGGGGCTTTCGGTCGACGACTTTCGACGCCGTAGCTCGGTGATCGACATGACGCGCAAGGATCTTGCCCTGCAGTTGCCCACCATTGAAGCCTTCGCCGCCATGGAAGGGCTACACGCCCATGGGCGCTCGGCTGCCATTCGATTTGATAAGGACGCATGAGCACGTGAGCAGGCCTCCCGAACGACGTATCAAAGCATCGGTGCAACGCATGTCCGGTTATGTGCCGGGCGAGCAGCCCACCTCAGCCGGCATCATCAAGCTGAACACGAACGAGAATCCGTATCCGCCCGCGCCGGGCGTTGCGGAGGTCTGTCGCGACTTTGACCTCGATGCCTTGCGTAAATATCCCGACCCGGTCAGCGCGACGCTCTGCGATCAACTTGCCGATCTCTATGATTGTCACGCCGAGAACGTGATTGTCGGCAACGGATCTGATGAAATTCTGGCGCTTTGCACACGTGCGTTCGTCGAGGATGATCAAAAAATCGGATTCTTTGATCCGTCCTATTCATTGTATCCCATCCTTAGCGAAATTCGTGATGTACCCATTCTGGCGACGCCGCTTGGCGATGCCTTCGAATGGCGCGAGCCTGTTGCGGATGGCTGTGGGCTCTTCATGCTGGCGAATCCCAATGCGCCCTCCGGCTTAGGCGTTGAATCCGCCCGTATACGCGCATTTTGCGAGGCATTTGAGGGCGTGGTCATTGTCGATGAGGCCTATGCCGAGTTTGCCGATGATCACTGTCTGGCACTGGCTTTAGAGTTGCCGAATGTATTGGTCGTGCGTACCTTGTCCAAGTCGTACGCGCTCGCCGGAATTCGTTTGGGCTACGCCCTTGGCCATCCTGCCCTGATTTCAGCGCTGATGAAAATCAAGGACTCCTACAATGTGAACGCGTTGACACAGGCAATGGCCTCGGCGGCACTGGCGGATCAGGATTACCTCGTCGAGACCGTCTCGCGCGTGAAAGCCACGCGCGCGCGCTTGCAGGAGGCATTGCGAGCGATGGAATTTGATGTGATGCCATCGCAGACCAATTTTCTGTTTGTACGCCCGACACACGGACGTGCGGACGCACTATTCGCGGCGCTACGTGAACGGAATATATTGGTTCGCCACTTTACCGATGAGCGGGTCTGCGACTATTTGCGGATTACCGTTGGAACAGATCACGAAATTGACGCACTGTTGCGTGCGCTTAAGGATTTACAATCGAGTTAACCTCGCTCTGGAGAAAACCGCATGAAGCCAAGAACGGCAAACGTCAAGCGCACGACGCGCGAAACGGATATCAGTGTGAAAGTGAATTTGGATGGAACCGGAAAGTCGTCCATCTCGACCGGCATTGCCTTTCTGGACCACATGCTCGAAATCCTGTCCCGGCATTCCCTCATCGACATGACAATTAAAGCGAGCGGTGATTTGGCTGTCGATTATCACCACACCGTTGAGGACCTAGGG
>JBLHHU010000038.1:0-18987 GCA_047615735.1 Kiritimatiellia bacterium
AAGCCGTGCTCGGCGTAGATCATCTGCCCCCAGATCAACTGAACCGCAACACCGGGCACCACGATCGGTACAAGAAAGACGATGCGGTAAATATAGCGCCCGCGTTCCCGCGGCAGCGAATAGATCAGCTTGGCGACAATCAACGGCATCGACAACCGAATCATGACCGCAAACAGCGTCAGAAGCAGCATGATCCCCATGGAGGGCCAGCAGGTCGGGTCGATGGTCAGGTATTCTATATAGTTGGCAAACCCGACAAACTTCTGATCGCCGCCTATCTCAAACTGTAAAAAGGAACTGGCAATGGCCCAGACCACCGGTAGGTACACAAAGACAAGCAGCAGCACCACGGCTGGCAAAATGATGCCATAGCAGGTTGCCGTTGACTTGAACTGATAGCTGAACCGCTTCATGGCGTCTCGCTCGGAAGATCCGTGTACGTGGCTCTGATGGGTGCCAATTCCTGCCATCGCTGATCAAAAATGGACAGATCAACATCTTTGCGCGCGACAGCCTTCACGCATCCTGCTTCAACATTCTTGATCTGCCATGTCATAAATTCATCCAAGTCGATGCCCCCGTCAGCAAGGTACAGGCTGAGCATCCGCTCTAGAATGTCGCTAAAGCGAAGGTCGAAAGAGAAGATCCACTTGGTGGTCGTGTAACGTCTCTCGAGGATCTGTACGAAATCGTCGAGTTCGGGCCGCGGCGCAACACCAACGATATTGGGGATCAGGCAAGGATACTCATTAATCACCTTTTCCGCCTGCTCGGGCAGGCAGAGAAATTGCAAAAAGGCCATGACCCGTTTGAGACGCTCTGACTCCTGCATTCGCTTCTCCATGGGCCACGCCATCGGGGTGTCCTTGACGGCCGAGTTCGTCACCTCGAATTGACTAGCCGAACCGCCAATCACACACATGTCCACCCCTGAGGCATACTTGCTCGTTTTTCGTGTAAATTTAGGCAGGTAAAAGACGCCCCAATCGAAGGCGAGATTTTTGTCCATGTTAAAGCGATAGACCAAGGGTGATACGGACCACATCATCACGCCGCGTTGGTTCACAAATTCACGCACGAAATCAACACCGCTCAGGTCACGATTCGTGTACTGCTTCAGCTCTTTCATGAGTCGCCAGATTTCGCGATAGCGCGGATCTCTTTCCGTGAAGAATCCCTTCGTATTAAGGTAAGCCAGTTCTTCGGGATCCAAGTAGCCCTTCAGATATGCCTCGCGCGTGGGATCCTTCTCGAGATCGATACCGGGCAAGATGCCATAATAGAGCTGATCAAAGATGAGATCGTGCCCCCAATCGAGGAAAGCCCCCAGATCCATCAGGACCGGCGTGGTGGGATGGTCGAAACCGTCATGCGTTCTGATCGTCTCGCAGAGACGCATGAATGCATCCCAGTCCTCTGGCGGCGTGAGACCTAGCTCGTTGAAGATTGTTTTGTTGTAATAGACTCCCGTCTCGACCATGTCGAGTGTCAGGCAGTAATTCTTGCCGTCCGGTGCCGCCTTGCCGCGGCTGATCGCCTGGTAGCGAAACATATCCCACCACTGCTTGGCACCCGGCAACTCAGGGTCGCCCTTTTCCTCAACAAATGGATTGGGTGCTTCCAAGAAGGAATCCAGCGGGACGTACCAATCCTTTTGGGTATCGACCCATACATCCTCGACGGCGACGTTGAGAATATCGGGTGCCGAACCGCTGCTGAGCTGCGTCACAAGGTACTCGCGTACTCGTGGTGTGCGCACCACCTCAATACGGGTGTCTGGGAAGCGTTCCTCAAAGGACGCTATCACATGACGAAGCCCCTGCAAGGGTTCGCCAATGCCGTGCGGTCGGGCGCCCGGTTGGTAGCGCCCCCCCGCCGAGAACTTGATGGTATATGCCGCCTTCCGATCCGAATCCAGGCCGGTGTCTTTATCAGTGCCGCCTTCGGGAGATTCATCGTCCGGCGGAACAAGCATATAGGCAAACACCCCCAAGATAACGACCAAGACAGCGGACTTTGCGTGACGCTTCAATTGGCGTGCCACCGTCTGGTCATCCTTACGCGCCACGTGCCTCGTATTTCGCATTCCGTTTCCTTAGCAAATCCGATTCGAACCCTTGCCTACATCGAGGCCTTCTACAACACAAAAGCACCATTCCTACTTCACTAATCGCAACATGGCCTCGCCACTGACCTTGCCTATCTGACAGAAACTCTCCGCATTGAAAAACCAACGTTCGTAAGGCGACTGCCCAGCGGCAGCCTGGACGTCCTCGCTTGGCCAGAAATCACGTGTTTCAACATAGCGGACACGCCCCCCGAATTGTGCTAGGGCGGCAACGCCTTGCTGCGCTGCAATGATTTCAGGAAAGGCGGGCTCTTTGCGACCGCCAATGCCCGTCCCCACGATGACCACCGGCAGGTCCGCCGTCTTTAGATCTTTGCGCAAATCATTGATAAGTATCGGAAGATATTCGGCGTACTTGACCGCATCTATGTCCTGCTCGCCCAGACTCAAAATCAATCCGGAAATCTCATAGCCGGATTCGACGGGATAATCGGGAAACGCGTTGTGCGCCGCGGCAAGGAAGTCGTTTACCTGCTCAAGAAGCCTGCTATAGCCAGCGCCTGTCACCCCGGTACCCGGTGGTCGAAGTTCTCTGGCGAGAGATGGCGCACCCATCGTTGATTTAAGGATATACACTTGTTCCTCAAAGTGATCTCCAAGAACGTGACCCAAAGTCAACTCGGGGCCAATACCACGATTCCGGTCCCCACCGAAACCAATACCCAGAAGGCCCGACTTGGGACCACGCCGATCAGAGCGCACCCAGACATCCGGTCGCGTCGCCCAATGGCCCTTTTCATCGAGAAGCTGTTGGTAGCGCGCAGCCGTTTCAGGATTCAACACGAGTGCGTCCAGTGTTCCCAGAGGGGCCGCGACTTTTGGGCGCAAGGCATCGGAAACGATGCCCCCGCCGGTGTGTGTACCGCCACCGACCATAATGAACACTTTCACCGGTCCTTTCGTCGCGTTCGTCAGCTTCAATCCTTTAAGCATGCTGCGCGCCATCGGAACGTACAGCGGAACCTGAAATGCGAACGGTTCTCCGGCTCCAGGCTCGTCCCCATGGGCAGTCACATATGCGTGCATGTCATTGACCGTCACATTGTGCTCGACCATGAGCGCCGCGGCGATGGCGTTGTATTTGACTTCGGCGCCACGCTCAAAAATGCCGTTGGCCGTATTCCGGACCGGTGTCGTATTGCTCCAGACCAGTGTCGCGCCAGTGGCCTTTAGTCGCTCAAGGCACCCGCGAAGGTTCTGTTCATAGTGCTCCGGCGAGGTCGTGAGAATACCACCAGAATCTATCGGCATAACACGAAACGATTTCATGCCGGGGGCGCGGTGCACAAGGTCCGCCAACCCGGCATTGAAGTAGATCAAATCCCATTTGCCATCACCGAGCCACTGGTCCAAGTGTTTCAGCACGGCCGCGCTGCTGCGCACCTCGCCGGTCTGTATCTCCGGGAAAACAACCTCTACCCGGCCCTGTAGAAACTTGGCGACTTGTTGAACAGGGGCATTGTAGACACTGTCTCCGACAATAAGAACACGCGGCAACGCCTCGCCTCCAAGCGCAGCGCAAACACTCAACAACAGCCCGGCACATAGACGTAGAGCGATTCTTCTCAATGCATATCCAATCGTGATTAACACTAACTGTATAATTCAGTCATTGCGCCGGTACTGTCGGCGAACGCGCCTACGGGAACATCGACGGCGTCGAGCATCGACACGAAGAGATTGGCCAAGGGCACCTTCTTATCGCCCTCGAACGCATGCAGGTGACCGTGCTTGAACCCCAGCGCATTGCCGCCTGCGAGTTGGATAGGATAGTTCTTGGTGCTGTGCGAGGCATGCGGATGCGCCGATCCCCATAGGACGGCTGTGCGATCCAGCATATTCCCATCACCTTCTGGTGTATCACGCAGGCGCTGCAAGAAATAGGCGTGCTGCTCCGCCCGCCATCGGTCCCATTGTCCGGAATAGTCTGCGGGCCGCTTATGTGCGATGTCATGCGTGGCCCCCTTATAGCCCAATGCATAGGTCGCGTAATTCCACATCTCGCTGCTCGACGAACTTTCGCTTTCCAGCATCAATGTCGCGAAGCGCGTCGAATCAGTTTGAAACGCAAGGTAGATCAAGTCATACATGCAACGAATGTACTCCTGTGGGTCCTTGTGCGAGACCTCAAGATTCAGGCCCTTGGTATCCACCTTCGGCAACGGCTCGTGCGTCCACTGACTGGTCCGTTCCACGCGCTGCTCAAGCGCACGTACAGAGTCCAGATACTCCTCCACTTTGCCTTGATCCTCGTGTCCCATGCGGTTCTTGAAGCTGCGACTGTGATCCAGCATCAGATCGAGAATGCTGGCTTCGCGTTTGAGCCCGGCGCGCACTTGCCCAATGCCCTTGCCCCCATAGGGATCGAACAGTCTGTTGAAGATTTCCTGAGGTCGGTGCATCGATGGTATGGGGCGGCCGGGACCACGGTGGGAAAGCGTTTTGCAAGATCCGTAGGAGCCGGTGCCCCCTTCAGTGCCAAGCACCAGAGACGGATAGCGCGTCTTGTGTCCGTGAATGCCTGCAGCCAACTGATCTATCGAGATGCCATTAGTCTTTTCAGTGCCAACCATATCGGCACCCGTAGCGAACACGTCACCGCTACTATGCCCGCCGAGGGCCCATCCGCCAGCGTGATCGAGGCCTCGCAAGTAACTCAGATGCTCCTTCAGTGGTGCAAATGGGGCCGACGATTTATTAAACGTGAGCGGACCGGGCTCATTGCATGGCCACCAACTCCAATCGTGATGCGGCACCTTCTTGCTCGGTAGGCCACTCGTTCCGTTGGGCATGTACGCACCGTAAGCAAAGTAGCTGACGAGCATGCGCTTAGGCAGCTCCGACCGAGCCGTTGCGCCCCAGGACATTCCGTTGAGAAACGGCAGCGTGAGCGCCGCGCCGCCCCCCTTGAGAAACGCACGCCGATTGAGGTGCCATGATTTCTGTTTCATAATACTGATTTCTTTTCCTTGATGGTGCCGCGGAACAGATCGCTATTGCAAATTGCCACAATCATGTCCTGAAGACGGTACTCGTTGTCCCGCGATTGCGCGATGAGTTCTTCTACGGCGAAGCGATCACGATAGGTTAACGCGCGCCCCATACCGTAAGTGAGCAGACGACGAACGACGTTCCGAGCGACATCGTCTTTGCGGTCTTTGAGCAGATGCGCTTTCAATTCATCCAAACCGTTCACATGGCGTCCATGCGGCACACGTGCATCGGCTTCAATGATTTCCGTATTTATCGATGCCAGATAGTTCGTGTAACCGCTCAGATCCTTGTCCAGCGCTTTGTTGTACCCTCTCACACGTGTGCCCTCTTTGGGGACCATAGACTGATACTGCCCCACGGCGTTATAGTGCTCGAACGGGATCCCCCAGGGATCAAGACGCACATGACATTCCATGCAGCTCTCCTTCTTGCGATGCACGGCCAGCAGATCTTTAATCGTTAGTGCCGCCTCCGCCGACTCCCCCGCAGAATCAGAAAGCGCGGGCACGTCGGCCGGTGGCGGTTTGACCTCATCCCCGAGAATGGCCTCACGCAGCCAGACGGCCCGATAGATGGGATGCGGTGCCGACCCCGTTCCATTTCCAATCAACACGGAACCGTGCGTCAACAATCCGCCGATCCGGTGCTCCGCTGTCAATGGCACAGGGCGCAGGGCGTCCCCTTGCACCCCTTCCACCCCGTAGTGCGCCGCAAGCCGTTGATTCAAAAACGCAAAATCTGAGTCAATAATGCTCACAACACTCGCGTTGCGACGAATCAACTCTGCAACAAAGCCTGCCGTTTCCTGCAACATATAATCCCTAACCGTGGGACGATAAGGCACCTCGGTCCCGGATCGTTCTCCTGCGGATACGTAATACAGGAATCGAGGAAAGAGATCGCGATTGATAGGCACGGTCTTCATCTTGGTGAGGCTCAACCACTGGATCGTGAAGTTCTCAACAAAATCCCCCGAGCGCGGATCGGCCAGCAGGCGGTGCACCTGCGCCGTGAGTGTCGCCGGCTCATTGAGTGAATCGTCTTCTGCCAGTTGTATCAATGTTTCGTCCGGCATGCTGCCCCACAGGAAGTACGACAACCTGGATGCCAGCGCGTACGACCGTAAGTCCCCGCTCTCCTGAGCAACCGTGTGATACATGAACTGAGGTGAAATTAAAACCATCGCAAGGGTTTCGCGCATTGCCGCTTCCAGCGTGCCCAGGTCCGGCAGCACGAGATCATAGATACGGGTAAAGCGTGCGACCTCCTCGTCGGTTGCCGGGCGGCGGTAGGCACGCGACATAAAGCGGGCGATGACGTCTTTAACGTACGCCGCTGGCGCTTGCTCACGTAGGGGCGATGCGAAAAGAATCTGCGTGTGATGTGGCGGCGGCCATACGTCGACAACCGGCGCTTCAAATTCAATCCAATTCACCACAACGCGAGGCATATCCAAACGCCTGGGCCATTTCAGAAATGTGTTCTGGTCATTCAGGGTGCCGTCGTCGTAGAGATTCTGTGGCGTGATGGTCAGCGCATCGGGTTGCCATCGCCCCCTCCACATGCGACCCGGTTTGACGGGATGATTTTCAATGCGGCCACGAAACTCGTAAACCTTCGGGTTGTCCGGCGTGTTGCGCAGTCGCACAGTCCCCACCGGTTCGACAAGTTGCGTCGAACTGTTTACATTCAAGTCGTATCCCAGAAGAAGACGCAACGGCACTTCCTTGATACCCGATGGCAACACGGCGGAGCATTGTATACGGATGCGAAACTCCCCTGTTTGCGGAAAAATTGTGATCGGCATTCCTTTGTCAGGGGAGCCGCGCCCATTACTCCACAGCGCTATTTCGTCAAGCCCGAGCCCCTGATCAACACTATGGGGAGACCATTCCTTTCTCGCCTTGTGCACCTTTGGTTTGATCGGGTCCACGATCGCGCTGGCCATCGCACGTCGGGCACATTCAAGATAGCGGTCGACCTGTTCGGGCCCCATGCGCATCAACTCTGCAGTATTATTGAACGCATACGGTTTGGTCGGGTCTTTGGGTAAGGTGTCGATCAGGTTCAATTCAAAGCCAAGCAGGTCACGCATCGTGTTCTGGTATTCGACATTCGTTAGTCGCCGTGCGGTCGGCGCTGCGTCAACCTGTTCTGCTTTGGCCACATAGTCGCGCAGACCGGCATCGATCCACGTGACGATATCCGAGCGCTCGCCTTCATCGGGCTGTTGCTCCTCCTCAGGCGGCATTTCGCCGCTATCGAGCATTTCAAGGATCAACTCCCAGCGTTCCAGTTCATGCCCGGCGGATAAATCACCATCCAGTGCGTGCAGCGTGATTTTGCCCTTGCTCTTCTTCGGTCCGTGACATTGGATGCAATGATCCTCGAAAAAAGGGCGTACGCGAGACGTGAATCCGCTCATACCCGTTCCGATATCGGCAGCAAGAAGAGCGGAACTGCAAACGCCGAGCACGAGAAGCACTATGCTCACAGTCTGCAGTAATCTAAATTGGTTCATTGATAGAGCTTAGTGCGTGTGATGAAAGACGAACACTCATGATCGCGACAAAGAACCCTCCCATTTGCGCCAAAGCGTTTCCTATTCAGGCTGACTAGAATGGCGCTACGTTATGCCATCCGCACATGGTTTCTACGGCACAGTTAAGAATTTCACAGAAGATCGCAAAGGACACAAAGGAAAGAACCCTCCTTCGCGCTCCGCGCTACGGCGGGCAAAGCCACCGGGCTCCAAAGTTGGAGTGCCTAACCCAGCCGCCACCATTCCCCTTGGAGTCCGGTGGGCTCCACCGGCAGCAGGGGTTGAGTCTTTACGTTATACATGTCCCGCCGTGGACTTTGCGAAGCAGGACGCGACCTCATTCGGGACGGACCCAAGGTTGCCCTAGAGCCTCCGCGAAAACCTGCACCTTCGCCCTGTTTAGCCGCCGGCCGCTTTGGCCTGAATGTTCTTCTGCGCGAGCATCGCCAAAATCTTATCGCGTTGGTCACCTTGGATTTCGATACGGCCCTCTTTGAAGGTACCCCCACATCCGCATTGTTTCTTAAGTTCTTTAAACAAGCGCGTGCGTTCGTCGTCGGACCCCGGCACGCCGTAGAGCACCGTGACCGTCTTGCCGCCGCGCCCGCCCGTTTCACGGCGTACGCGCGTCACGCCATCATTGGGAAACCCCGCGTCCGGCAATGACTTGCCTTTCCGCTTTGAAGACGTTGTCGTCTTGCCGACACCAGGCTTGCGCACATAGCCCTTGTCAGACGTCCACACCAAATCACCACTATCACTCATGCATATCGCCTCAATTTTCGGAAACCATGCGACCGTCCAGAATGGCACTAAGTTAAGCCATCCGTGCATGGTTACTACGGCACTCTTAAGAATTTCACAGAAGGTCGCAAAAGACACGAAGGAAAAATACGGCGGAGCCCGCCGGGCTCCAAAGTTGGAGCGCTCAACCCTGTCGCTGCTATTCCGCTTGGAGCCCGGTGGGCCCCGCCGGCAGCAGTGATTGAGCCTTTGCGTTCTTCGCGACCTTCTGTAATTGGTTTTAGAATTTGATGCTGGAACCCCTTAAAATAGTGGCATTCGGGACAGGCCATCAGTGAAACGTAAGCGTTGTTCGGCTACTTCGCCAGCGGGTCCGGACCGTACGGGTTTTGGCCCTTTGTCCCCGTCTTGAAGAGCAGGATAAAGGACAGCAAGACTCCGACTTGACAAATATGAACATCTCCGAGGATGTTGTGCGTCTGACCGATTCGGGCTATATTCTGGCGGCCGACCCTATCCACTCGGTCTTGCACATGCTGCTCAGCGATAAATCAATAGATTGAGGTAAACGATGAAGAACACGATACCCACCCAGACAATCTACCTGTTGGCCGCAACGTGCTTGACGATTACCGGTATCTCGCATGCCGAGAACGCACCGTCCGGCTTGGGAGGCAAGCCCGTCAAAGTCTTCATTCTTTCCGGCCAATCCAACATGGTGGGCGCTGGAAAAGTGACCGGCGGAGGGGGTCGATGGGGAACCCAATTTATCGACCCGGTGGTGTCGGTTTACGAGGACGCCTACGACCCCAAGGCTGACTATGACAAGATGACGCCGCTCAAGACGCAGACGCTGGAGCAATTCGGCGGCGTCGGACCGACGCCTTACCCGGATGGTGGCACGCGCGTGACGCGGGGCTTCATCCAGGTCAAGGAGAACGGGATCTATCAATTTCGGCCCGGCTACGGCGGATCGATGCACAGCATCATGACGGTGGACGGCAAGCAAGTCCACCGCAAGGATGTCGGGCAGGAGCCGGTGCGGACCGAGGTCAAGCTGACCGCAGGAAAGAAGCTCCCGTTCAAGATCACCTATCTCACCAATGATGCCGACGGGCTGGGCTGGATCAACCGCATGGATGTCCCTGGATGCCTGTCGACGCTGGTCAAACACCAGGGCTTGTATCCGTACCTGATGAATGACAAAGGACAGTGGGTGTCGCGTGATGATGTTTGGTACAAGGGCGTGGTGACGGCAACGGGGAGTCGATGGCTGGGTGTCGCTTCCGGAAGTATTGGACCGGAGCTGGGCTTCGGGCATGTGGTCGGCAACGCGCTTGACGAACCCGTCCTGGTCCTGAAGACCTCGCAAGGGAACCGATCGTTGGGCTGGGATTTTCTGCCGCCGGGAAGTCAGCAGTACGCGTATGAAGGAAAGATGTACGCCGGCTATAAGGAATCACCAGACGCATGGGCCATAGGAACAGAACCGAAGCCCATCGCTTGGTATGCTGGCAAGCAGTACGACGACTGCTTTAGCGCCGCGCACGACGTACTGGACAACTTTGATACGCAGTTCCCCCACTGGAAAGGGCGTGGCTATGAGATCGTGGGCTTTGCCTGGTGGCAGGGCGACAAGGACCGCTACAATGACGCGCATGCCATCCATTACGAAGAAAATCTCGTCCACCTGATCAAGACCCTGCGCAAAGCGTTCAAGGCCCCAGACGCCAAGTTCGTCGTCGCCACTCTGGGCCAGACCGCGAAGGACAGCGCTGAGGCCAATGAGAAACTGATCCTCGACGCCCAACTTGCGGTGGATGGACGGGCGGGCAAGTATCCGGAGTTCGAAAGGAACGTCACCACCGTCTACACCCATCCACTCTGTCAGGGCGGCGCCTCCAACAGCCACTACGACGGCAACGCACAGACCTACATGGATGTGGGTCTGGCCATGGGGCAAGCGATGGCCGAATTGATCGAAAAATAGCAAAAAAAACAGGGGTCACTCCCGGCCGACACGCCAGCAGAACCGGACAACCTGAGGTCTCTAGCAGCCACTGAAGACGAGATTAGGAACGCTGCGGCGCATTCCAGCGAACGGCTACCTGACATGGGCCTAGGGAAATGCTATAAGTCATGCTGAACAAGAACACAAAGGAGCACGAAATGAGTCGATGTGGAGAACTTCTTATGATGACGGCATTGGTTTCCGTTTGGGTCGCCAGTTCCGGATGCGCAGGATTTGTTCGACCCTACGATCCACGCATTGATCCGCCCAGAACGCTGATAGGCGATGAGCTTCTGACGCCCTTACCCACAGCAGACCGCGCCGATGAGGCTCGCGACAACCGTCTCGAAGCCCTTGAACGTCGAATGGGAATAGGGACGTCACCGGCCAAGTAGGAGCGTGCACGGATAGATCAGAATGCCGCTCATCCAAGAGGCTGCAGCATGGTTCCACGCGTTTTCAAGAATTCCACGGCCCGACAGCCGGAGTGATGACAATGCGTTCATGGCGTGTTTCGATCAGAGAATTGGGGATCACTCAGGCTGCGAAGAAACGCAATGATCGCAGCTTGGTCTGCGGCCGACATTTGCATGCCTGTTTTTCCGTGTTTTGCCAAATTGGGATCGAGCGTAGGGCTGATCTCCATTTCGCCAGCGTAGTGCTTAAGGACATCTTCCAGGGTCGCAAATCGCCCGTCATGCATGTAGGGAGGCGTCAAAGCGACATTGCGAAGGCTTGGCGTTGAAAATTTGTTTCGATCACTTTGCAACCCCGTGTGTTTTTCCCGACCAAAATCCAGCGCGGGGGAAAGTCCGTTGTTGTGAAAACTATGGTCCGTAAAAAACGCGCCGCCGTGGCAATGAAAGCAGTCCGCTCCGAACGTTCTGCGTCTGGGATCATGTTCGGTAAAAAAGAGTTCGAATCCCCGCGATTCCAGTTCTGTTAACTGAGCCTTTCCCTTGTATGCTTGGTCGAATTTCGAATCGAACGACGTCAGGGTCAACACAAACTGCTCCACGGCAACGCCTAGCTTTTTTTCGGTAATTGTCTTGTCACCGAACGCGGCTTCAAAGCGTGCTGGATACTCTGCATGTTTGGCGAGTTTCCCGATGACGTGCTCCAGAGACTCATGCATCTCGACGGGATCTTCAATCGGGACCAAAGCCTGCTCCCGAAGACTAGGCGCACGCCCATCCCAGAAAAATGAGGATTTCCATGCCAGGTTAAATATGGGCATGGACTGCCTGCTGCCCAATTGCCCTTCATCGCCCGGGCTGAAGCGGCGTGAGTCAGAAAATCCTGCGTCATGCTGGTGACACGATGCACAGGAAATGGTGCCTGCAGCCGAGAGTAGCGGATCATGGAACAGCTTTTCTCCGAGGGCAACACGTTCTTCGGTCAAAGGGTAATCGATAGGTAGCGCCGGGATTGGAAATCCGCGAGGCATGCGAAAGCGATAAGGGGTTCCGACGAAGCCAGGAACGTCGAGCGTTTTTACAGGTGCGCTCTTTTCCGTGGCCTCTACACGGCGGATGTCATGCAATGTGAAAGCGTGCTCAATCCGCTTTCTCAGTTGGACCGCAAGCGCGTCGCCCGCTCGACCATGCGTTGAGGTCTGATCGGCAATGTGCGCCGCATTCATTTTAGAAAAAACCCGGTCCAAGTGAAAATCAAGGATAATCAAAGCATCTTTATCCAAGGTAAAATCAAGCGGTATCATCACATTCATCAAGCTGGCCTGATTGCCGAGGTGATACGAGAATCCGAGATCGGCTTCGTCATGGATCAGGCGGCCTTCCAGTGCTAGAAAAATGTAACTGCCTTGCCAGCTCCAGTGCAGACGATTGTATACAGGGTTCAAGGGGTGGCTGGCGGGGTACTGGTTGGGGTCACTCTCATCAGCCTCCTTATTGAGACCGATGTTGAATTGCAGCGCGTTGAACGTCTCACGCGGGAGGCCGGATAATGAGAGACGCGTAAGGTTGGATTCAGCATCCACAAAACCAAACCAATCGCGCTGTTCCAGCCAAGGACTTTCGTTCGTCGTACTTTGCGCACGCTTGAAGCGCGGATATGAAAGCAGATAGGACAGCCGGGTGAGTTGCAGGGTTTCATCATCACCCAACACCAGGTCATCACTTGGAAACGCGATCGGCTCCCCCTTCCAAAGATGTCGAACTTCAAGGGTAATGGTCGCAGGTCCCGCAGTCGCAAGGGGAGCCAGAACCAGGATGGATACGCCAAGGAGGCCCATCATCTTGAGATAGAACGGGTTCATCAGGGTTTTTCGAAAACATTGGTGACAGTATAGATTCGTGGATTCCCATTCATGCTATCGGGGAAATCCACTTCTGCAGTTGTATATGGTGAATTCGTCGGGCTGACGGTGCACTTAATCCAGTAGGTGTCGAGGGTGTCGTCTGCTTCGTTGCTGAGATCGGCTCCGTAGCTGGAGCGCGAGACGAAAGCGATGTTATTGGTGGCGCCATTAATTGTAATCACATCCGGCACGACATTTATATTACCCGGAATGGGAGGGACGCCGGGATTGGGTAATTCAAGGTACACAACATCGCCGGCAACCGCTGGAAAATCACTGTAACCACCACCCAAAATGGCATCCTTGGCAACGAGGGCATCGAATGCCGCTTGCTCGGTAACTGTCAGGGCGCCGAGGTTGAGAGGCGACGCTTCATTTTGGTCCAGGTCAATATTATAGAACTCAAAAGTGGGCGTATCCGTATCGTCATTCGGATCAGCAAAAATGATCAGCTTGTAATCCGGGTCGGAACCGGGAAAGGCCGGATCAACTTCCATTCTGATCGAACGCCCGGGGAGCAGCGCTGCATCGTTAAAGGTCTCGGTCACGACACATCGGTTTGCCGTGTCGATTCCTTGTAAGATTGGGAGGATACTAGTGGCATCCGCAGCGGAGGCGGGTACGGGCACCCCTGCAATTTCAAGAATGGTTGAGTACAGATCCACGACATGAACAAAGCGGTCGCTTGTACTTCCTGCAGGAAGAGTGACATCTGGACCTGCGACAACAAAGGGGACGTGAATGCCACCTTCATAAAGATCGCCCTTTGAATGCCCGTTGGCACCGGTGGGTCCGAAGGGCGCCTGGACGACTTGGCCAGGGGTTCCGTTGTCGCCGACGAGAATGATCGTGGTTGTATTGGTGTCGACAGACAGTAAGAGTCGACCGATTTCAGTATCTAGCGCTTCGATGGCTTTTTCATAAAGCGCCCGGTCCGTGGTTCCGGTTCCGCCCTGAAGCAATCCGGCGGGGGGCTCGTGGAATGGCGTGTGCGGTGCATTGAAGCCCATCCAAACAAACCAGGGCGTGTCGGTAAGTTCTTGAGCGTCGATAAAGGTTTTTGCTTCGTTGACCTGGTCTGTTGTCGTGTAGTTCGTTGTATTGTTTAAGACTGAACCGTTGGTATTCTTGGGCCAGCTGAAATAATCCTGCGCTCCGCCCCCAGTCAACCCCACGAAATGCGGCCAGCCCCCGAGATCGTTGTAGCCTGTATCCCCTCCCCCTAGATGCCATTTCCCGAATGACGCGAGGGCATAGGGTGAACTGGCTGCGAGAAAGGCGTCTGGTAATGTTGTTTCCGATTCCAGCAGAACATCACCGGGTGCGCCAACGCCTGTACGCCAGGCTTGTCGCCCGGTCAACATGGCGGCCCGCATGGGCGAGCAGACGGGCTGGGAATAGCCATTCATAAATCGAATGCCCTGGGACGCCAGCGTCTCGATGTTCGCGGTGGTTGGATAGGTTGTACCGGGATTTAGCGTGGCGTTATTGTCGATCGGGCTCGAATCAATACCCCAATCATCGACGATGAGTAGCAGGATGTTATTCTGTGAAGGCACTGCGATGGTATAGGTGCCGATATGGGTTCCCGCGGGACCCTGGAAAACGGCAACAACTTGATAATTCCCAGGGGCGAGCCCGATCAGATTCACATTGAACGTGATTTCCTGTTGGCTAGGTCGCGAGACGGAGCCGAGGTCGATGTTGACGCCGTTATAGGTTAACGATACAGGCAGCGCAGTAAGGACGGGGGGAGCGCCTTGGCCGCCATCACCAGCGAGGGTGACGGTGATAGTGCTTTCATGGCCAGCCGTGGCAGGCGTGTACTCAAAACCGGTGTCGTCAAATGGCGCAAGGCCTGTTCGTGTGGAGCGGTAGTAGGATGGGTCCGTACCTGCGAATGCACCGGTATCCTCCGCCGTGGACGTATCCGAGTCTGCCACGGCGGCGGGGGCGACAGGGGTCCATGTTGTCGTCTCCAAATTCGTGACATTTTGAATCTCGTAGGTTGCACCTTCAACGCCGCTATAGACAATGGTGATGTCATCAGAGAGTGGGTCATTAACCAGCAGAGATTCAATCGTGTCCTCCTTTTCTGGACCTCCTTCAAAATGCGTCGTGAGTACCGCTCCCCCTTCATCGCTATCCGGTATGGCGTTAGGAACGCCGCCAACAGGGTCCCCCAAATAGGTGCGATTGATATTATAGGGATAAACAGGAATGCCGTTGGGATCGACGCATACAAAATAGGCCCACGTACCTGCTGGGAATTCGGGCGTTGCGCAGAATCGGGCGTTGTACTCGTTGAGATCAAAATCGACGCCAAGGGTCATGCCCAAGTCACCCTTGTACTCGTTATCTTCCATATAGCGGCCGAGGGGAAAGGTGGGGCTGACATCTGGACCAACCTGGAAACTCAAGACGGCGCCAGCATAGACACGCGTTGCCCAAGCGGGCCAGACGCCCCGCGTCGTTAGCCCAGCCCGAATTTGGAATCCGGAAATTATGCGACGAACACCGCTGGTCGAATCCAGCGGATCGGAGAACCCATAGGGGCCATAGAGCGGAAAGCCATCTCTGTTCCACCCCAGGATCGGGGAATGGTTGCCATTGAAATTCTCAGTATAGGTATTACTGGAGGCGGTGTAGTCGACGCTGTCGCCGAGTTGGTGCCGAAGGGCTGGTGGACTGGCGTGATAATGGTAGTTGCCATTGGCCTGATGCGCATAACTGGCATCAAAGGTGAGTGACTCATTAACGTAGGCATCGCGATTCCAGCGTCCACCTCCATTGGGTGTGTCGTTGCCCGCATCATTACTAAAAGAGAACGCATCTCGGGAATCGAACATGGCGACCCCGTTTACAAAATAACCTATTGCGCCACCGCCGGTGATGGTTTTCGGCATTACGGCTAGCGGATCAACCGGGCTACGCGGGAAGCGGTACTGGATTGCTTGATTATTCGGAAATCCGGGAAAGAGCGTGGTGCGGGTGGCGTTGACATACCAGGGGCCCATCCGGTATCCGCCGAGGCCCGACGTCCGAATGTAGACCCAGTCAGGCGTACTGGATAGTTCATGGATCCCGGCATAGGTGGGCGTCGTTTGACTGGTACCACCGCCGGGATGCGTCCAAGACGTGACAGACCCGTTGGGCACATCGGCATCCGATTGAAAGATGCGCGCATAAGCACCGGATCTTTGAGTGTACCAGGAGTCTATCTCCGGATCCGCCGTCGCGCTCATAATACAGGCAAACACGAGAGCGAGGATGGCAATTATGCGTTTCATAGTGGTGCAAAAACTCCTAAGCAGGTTGCGAGCCCAATGCGTCGTGTTAAACATATATCATACTCGATCCGCACGAAAAAAGCGATCTACCAGATGGAAAAACAAAGTTCATCAGGGGGACAGATCTGAATGGCACTAAGTTAAGCCATCCGTGCATGGTTACTACGGCACTGTTAAGAATTTCACAGAAGGTCGCAAAGGACACGAAGGAAAATTCCGGCGGAGCCCGCCGAGCTCCAAAGTTGGAGCGCTTAACCCTGTCCCTGCTATTCCGACTGGAGTCCGGTGGGCCCCGCCGGCAGCAGTGGTTGAGCCCTCTTGTCCGCCGTAGTCAGCGAAGCGCGTAGGAGGATGCGTCCTTCGCGACCTTCTGTAATTGGTTTTAGATTTTGACGATGGAAGAGCTTAACTTAGTGCCATTCTGGACAGATCTCTCGTGTGGCTGTTGAGAACGCGGCTCGACGGAGCTTGCCACGCGGCGTCACAAACCGACAGATGACATGTTTTTCAATAACCACGTGAGACGTTACCCCGACGCCTTTCGAACGAAGAACATAGAACCTCGCACCGCTTCATCCATTTCGGCTTTACTCCCCTGCCCCCCTGCGAAACACTACCAAATGTCAATCGCGTCAAAAAACAGCAGACTGACGGCGGCGCAGCGCAAACTCGGTCAGCGTAGTGCATTGCTGGCAAACCTCTTCACGGGCGGCACCCACTTTATTGTGCAGGGCGTGATGATGATGCTTTACGCCAACGATGTGCTTGGCTTCACCCCTAAGCGTATCGCCTACGTCCTTGCAACGCTACCGCTCGTCGGCCTAATACGCCTCGCGTTTCTTGAACAGATCCGACGCATCGGCATGGTCCGACTATTGACAGCCACCTCGACCGCTCGGCTGGTGTGCGTCGCGCTCTTGATTGTTATTCCCGCTTCAACCCTAAGCTTTCCGCTGTTCCTTGCAATCCTGGTCAGCTACGCAGCCACACAACACCTCGGCGCGGGGGCAGTGTGGCAACCCCTCCTCAGGGATATCACCACCGAAGATGATCGCGGGCGCTTCTTCGCACGTATGCGCTTCTCGTTCACGAGTGTCTCAGCACTGATCAGTGGCGTGATCCCGTTTTTCGTGGGGGCTCACATCACCGAGTGGCAATTCAAAGCCCTGCTCATCCTTGCAACGGCCGGCCAGATCAACCATCTGTTCTGGATCCGTCGTATTCCGGAAATCAGGAAACGTGACGAAAAGCCGCTCGGTGGCATTAGAGAGAAGCGGCTGCTGGCCGTGATGAAGAGTTCACGCCTGCTACGGTCACCACTCGTAATATCGTGCATGTTCGTTATCATGGGACTCCCGATCTATCCGCTCTACCTGAAGCTGATGCTCAACGTCCCTAGCAATGTAATCAGCTGGATGTTATTCGCGGCGACACTCGGCGGCGCCCTTTCATTTTTACTCTGGGGGCATATTGCCGATCAAATTGGTTTCAAACCCATGCTGAAGGGCTTGCTTTCCCTGTCTATACTGCTGCTTCCGTTTCATGTGCTGCTCAGCCCCTTTGACGCCCATGCCGCATTCACGTCACAGGAAGCGGTAACGCTTGCCGTGCTTCTCACGCATGCCCTGGTCGGGGGCGCGCTGGGGGCCGGAATCGGCATTGCTATGACCTCAATCGAGCACGCCATGGTCCGTCGACGGGACGCCATCGAAGCGATGAACCTGTTTCAGGCGGTAACCTTAGGATTGGGGTCGCTGTTTACGCTGGCTGCTGGCGTGCTGCTTCAAGATGTTGCCATTCCCATGGGCATGGCGGAGGGGCTGGGAGGATGGTTCACAATCGACATTATCAAGGCCTACCTCATGGTCGCCGGCGTACTGGGAACGGCCGCGATCCTACTCCAGCTGCGCAGGATTCCCAACACGCGCCCCTACTTCGATGTGACCGACTTCTTTATGGCACTCTCGACCAGCCCCTTGCGTGTCACCTACGCGCACCGCAACGTCTACCACGAAGACGAATCAAAGCGAATGCACACGGCTAACTGGCTGGGGCAGCAAGCCAGCCCCATGGTACTCGACGCGCTTGTCGAGCTGCTAGGGGACCCGTCCTATGACGTGCGGGTTGCGGCCATTCGAGGGTTGGCGCAAACGAAGTCGGCACTCGCCGGCGACAAGCTGCTCGGCATGCTGCAGGACGAGAACCATCGCTCTGTCGCAGACCACATCGCCTGGGCGCTGGGCGAGTTGGCCTATGCCCCGGCCCGCGACGAACTCGTCAAGCAGCTTTCCCCCGACAGCGCGGTCCGCGTGCGCGCGATGGCAGCACGCGCACTGGGAAAACTGGGCGACGCATCCGTAGCCCTCGCTCTGGCCGACCTCATCACGGACGCGAGCCTACAGACGAGCCACCATCTCGTATCGTCCGCCTGCCGCGCGCTGTTGCGCTTGGGCAACACCGACCACATGCCACAGATCTTCCGTATGCTGAATGCCCTTTCAACGCGTGAGGACCGTTACGAGCTAATGGACGTGCTCTGCCACTATTTGGAAATCACCAATGAATGGGTACTCAAAGCGTACAGCAGCACCTCGCCCCGTGAGGCCCTGTCCGAACACCTCACGTACAAGTCGCCAGCGTGGCACCGTGATCACGCCACCCTGGAGGCACACATCCAGCAGCGCGATCTTGAAGCGGTACGAATGGCCTACCAACAGGCTGTCAGCGGAAGCACCGAGGACCCCATCCTAAAGGGCCTACAAATCGCCCTTGCCGAAACGGCAGAGTGGGGTCCGCTTGCCGTCATGACGGCGGCGTGGCTGCTGCTCGCAAAAAGGTAAATACAGATACGTGCTGGGTGCTGGGTGCTGGGTGCTGGGTGCTGGGTGCTGGGTGCTGGGTGCTGGGTGCTGGGTGCTGGGTGCTGGGTGCTGGGTGCTGGGTGCTGGGTGCTGGGTG
>JBLHHU010000039.1:0-18876 GCA_047615735.1 Kiritimatiellia bacterium
GCTCTTGAAGCTACTGGTCGTGCCGGCAGAGAGACGGTCGTTGACGCCATCGAAACGAATGACTGGCGTGCCGAGCAGCGCACTGCTTGTGAAGGCGGGCTGCAAGTCGGTGGTCGCCTGCGTTGCATGATTGCCTAGACCTGATTTGTCGACCCAGGTCGAAACCGGTGCCCCTTCCAGCAGACTGTCGGGCGCACCGTTACCGTCGATGTCGGTTGCGTCCAACCAGAGGGCAAGGCCTTCAACCAGCGTTAAGTCGAATGGCCAGGCAATGTCTTCCGGGGCAGGCGCAATCGCAACGGTCGCATTGGACGCAGTTCCGATCACGTAATCCCCCGGCGACACGGCAACGACAACCGTATCGGTGTCCTCTAGAATAAAGCTGTCCGCGATGGGCGTGACGATGAAGGTCGCGTTGCTGGCACCGTCGGGAATGGTGATGGTGGTGGGCAACGTATCGAAGTCGACTCCCTCTGTGGCTGTCGAGGCAGAGCTGAGCACCACATTTACGATGACTTCGCCGTTGGTCGCCACGCCGCGCGACACCGTGAATTCACCCGTATCGGGACCCACTTCAGATGCCAATGGATCCGTAGCCTCAATCTGAATCTCTGCCGTGGTAAAGGATGGCGTGTTGGCGGCCCAGGCCTCGCTCAACGCATTTGACGCGTAGAACCGGTAGTAGTACAAGCTCTCAGCCATGAGCATCACGTTGGTACTGAGCGGCACGCCGACCTCAACGCCTCCAAACGCGTTGGTGTTATCCCACGCCGACAGCGTCGTGCCTCCGTCACTTGTACCCCAGAGGACGCTGACCGTCGTCGGTGCGGCATTGGTCCAATCCAGCAGGCCCTGCAATGTAGCCGCGTTTGTGGTCACGTTAGCGGCTCCGTCCAGGTTGCTCACCTGTAAGCCCGGCAACGAGAACGCGCCCGTCGGGTCGAGCACCATGTAATCCAGTTCCCAGTCGCCGCCGATACTAGCACTATAGTCACCTATAAAGGCAGTAACCGCAGCGGGCCCAAGATTGTTGGTTCCCGAGACGCCCGTTCCGCCCTTGTTAAGCAGAACACCGTCACGATAGAACCAGAAATTGGTTTCTGACGCCTCATACGCAATGCGCCAGGTGTGCTTGCCAATGTTGCTCTGCGCCAAGGCAGCGGTAGATAACACGTTGCTAGCCACGATGCCGCCTACGAACGAGAGGCCGGTTCGATGGATACTAAGTGCCAGACGCCCCCGATCATCACTATCAGTGAAGCCCAGAAGCACCCCAAACACGCCATTCCCGCCTTCGGCACCAGTCGCTTTGACATCGAGATCCAACTCCAAGGTATAACTCTTGTTTCCCGCATCAAGGCCTGCTGCGCGCGCTGGACTACCGATATAGTCCCAGCGAAACAACAGACCGTCAGTGTTGGACGCCAAGCCATCGGACGGATCTACATTGGTCGTCGCCGTTTCGTGAAAATCCTTCGTCCCATTCTCGTCAGCATCCACTTGCGCCAAGTTATTGATTGGGTTGCGGTCCATGCCCCAGATCAGCGCACCATTGGCATCCATCCCAGTCCAATCGAGGCCGCTCCAAGTATAGAGACGCGGCGCGGGTTCAGCCTGGCCGCTTAACGAAGCGCCACATATCAAAACAAGCCCCGCAGCCGATTTCACAAACACTCTCAAGGCCGTTCGCATTCGCATCATCCTTTTAGTTCCACGGGCAACAGCGTATGTGCGGACGCCACCTCTTCACCACGAGCGACACGCGCCAGTAAGCGCCCGAACCGCTCGCCGACTTTATCAGGTGACACACAGCAGCGTACGGGGCAGCGTGCGGGGCTCGGATTCGCCGCGCCCAGTTCACATACAAATTCGAAATCAACGCCTTCCTCAAGGCCCAGCTCCGATCCGACCGTTTGAATCCAATCCGCGACGGCAGGATACGGGTAGCCGAAGAGCGCGGTGGGCCGCGGATCCTGTGTGAGTAGCGATTTCACGGTGCCGCTGAGCGCTTTTTCCTCAACCACGCAATGGCGCACATTCAGCGCATCGCACGAGATACCAGCAGCACCCAGTGTCTCGGAAAATCCTTGCAACAGCGTCGTGTCACCGGCCGCAACGCGCTCACGCAAGAGAAGCGCGAATTGACGGTGATCGCGGTCGAGCAGATATTGCGCCGTCAGATTTCCCAGCTGGCGATAATCGATATCAATCGAAACGAGGCCTTCGATGCCTGCATAGGGGGTTCCAAGAAGGACGGCGGGTACACCTTGAGCCGCCACCATTTCCTGAATAATGCGTGGCACAAGAATCATACCCATGCCCATCAGCCTACCGCTGGCTTTGCCTTCATCCAACACGCGTCGAAAAACGGGCATCGGATCGTCGACAGGGAAAACATTGATGGCGACGGGCACATCAGGGAAAACATTGTGAATGCCGCGAATCATGTCTTCGATGCTGAGCCCTAGGCTTTGCTTCAGACGCGGCATCATGATCTGGATAGAACGAACATCTGTGGTCTCCTGAATGATGCCCTGCCCCACAAAAGTTCCCCGCCCGCGCTGACGCACGAGCACTTTCTGCTCCGTCAGTAGTCGCATGGCGCGGTCGGCGGTCGCCATGCTGACGCCCAGAAATTTCCCCGCTTCTTCTGCTGAAATATAGCGTTCGCCAGGCACGAGACCACGCCATTGCAAATCATCCGTCAGCTTACGAGCAGCGTCGTGAACCACGTCCTGAAATCCGCTTTCTGATGCTGTATCTATCATCTTCCCCTTGATTTCTGCGGAATCCGGACGGTTTCCGCTTCTTATTTCCAGCCATTATAGACTTTGCTTGATGTTTTTGGCAACAAAAAACTCTTAATACATCAAATGCAATCAAACCAACATCGCTGAGATTTCCAAAAGGCGATATAATCGACGGATTCAGAGCTGCCTGCAGTTGCCCGCGCCCGCTTGTCGCGCGCCCCGCTGGGCGGGTGGATGTTGTCGTGTTTCGCATCCGACAGTCGCCAGATTACTGGGCCGAAAGTCGCTCTAGAGAGACCCGTGTCAGAGCAATGCGTTTGTACCCGTCTGCTTCGTAGAAGCACCCGATCTCGTTGTCACTTAACTTCACCAAATCACTTCTGTACGCCCTGTTAGTCATCGTCACGTCCGACCGAATGGCAAACAGGAGCTTAGTGAGTTCCAACCCATCCCTCACCGGCAGCCACCGACTTGCCCCGCATCGTGCCGAGGAACAAGGCTCTGGTGCAGGGCGTCAGGAGGTGGGTTTCCCGTTCACGGGCTTCGCACGGCTTCCTGAGAAAGGGCTATCGGTGGAGCCAATAATCGGGGTGTCGATGCAGATGCATCGTTGCCTGTACGATCACTTCTTCAGGATCGATGCGATACAGCAAAGCGGCGGACAATGCGGCGACGTATGTTGAATTGGATAATCGGCCATCGTTCAGGATTCATGCTGATGTCTTGTACGGCGGCATCTATCTTGTCCAGAAAGTCAACGCCCAAGCCCGGCGCTTGGAGTTTGTAGAATTAGGCCGCCTCGAGCATCTCAAGTTCGGCAGGGCGAAGGAATCGAACCGGTTTCATTTGATTACAGAACGAGCGTCTCGAAGAACATCTTCCGCCGGACGGGCCGAGACGTTGCCCTGCTTGAATTCTTGGTAACGCCGATCCGCTTCTGCGATCCAGAGACGCTCGCTCTCAGAATCGTCGAGTGCATCAAGGCTCGCGATAAGATGCTCTGCCAAAGCGGCCCGCTCCTCCGGTTTGAGCTTGAGCGCCTGAGCTTCACATTCCTTCAGATCCGGTGACATGGCAACTTCTCCAATCTCCTGTAAGATTACGTCATTCAGGCGTCGAATTACTTGCACTCCATAGGCCTAAGAAAAATTTTACCACCCGCTACGCTCATTCGCGTCAACTTAAGGAATTGCGGCATGCGCCTATGGCCTGAAAGGCCTACATATACTAGCCCAGGGCAACGCCCTTGTTTAAGCTCACATCTTTCGCGCTCTTAATTTGGAGTGCGGCGGCAGAGGGCGAGGATAACAAGCCAGGCGACGCCGCTTTTGCAGAGCCCGAGAGTCACGACCGCATCTTCGTCCAAGTTTCGCGTTGTGGAAGTACGTATTCGTTCACCACAGCCCCTGAAGAAAGGCGGTGGCGCCGGGTGAACTTGCCCTGCACTAGAGCCTCGTTCCTCGGCACGGTGCAGGGCAAGCTCACCCTCTGCCACCGCACTCCAAGTTCCCCATTACATATAGCGTACTTTCAGCGCCATGGGCGGCTCGATGGCCTTAGGTTGACGCGTATGCGCTGCGCTGGAGACGGACCCGTCCTGATTTGGAGTTGTCACCTCTAAGCCGCATCCCGCCAGGCGATTGGTGCAGCGACGTACTGACCCTACAAGACAATTTCCGTTCGCAGACTCACTCCGATTGAACGACAAAGGGGGAATGCAACAGTCCTTTATCGTTCAATCGAAGCGAGGTACGAGCGGAGATTGTCCGAAAACCTAACGCTTCGATTGGTGTTTCCTAGTGGATCACGTTCATCGCTACATGGCATCACTTGGCGGACGCAGAAGATGTCCCAAGCAGATCAGATATTTTGATGCGCTGAAAAACGAGGTTTGCGCGGCTGCCTTCATATAACACGCCAAGTGTTTCTTTATCGATCGGGACGACCGCTGAATATCCGGCACCAGTTCCGGCATCCAACAGCAGGTGGTAGCGCTCCGGCCACGTCTCTCCGTCATCGAAACTAGCCTTGAGACTCATGTGGTGGCGCCCACGCGTGGAGTTCGGATTGCAGAACACTAGCAAGTCCATATCAGTCACATTTTCAGCGGCCGTCAACCGAACCAGCCCGGCATTGCAGACCGGCTCGGGCAGGGCTTTACGCGAGGTCGCATGCTCGGCCCAAGTCTTTCCCATATCCTTGGTCGTACACACCGCACGCGATCCGCCGCGATTGTCACGCATGTTGAGCATCAGCGAGCCGCTCCCCAATTCAACAACACGACATTCGGTCGTATTCGAACGCGCGCCTTCGCCAATGGTCCACGTCTTGCCTTGGTCGCGGCTGTAAATAATGGTGGCGTAAGGCACGCGCTTGTTCGCGAGCGTGTCCTGAAACTGCGACGGAAAGACCAGCGTACCATCACGCATGGTGATGCCCTGCCCCGGGCTCGGCAGCACGAAGCACCAATCGGGACGCTTGATCTGTTCGGTAATATTGATGGGCGCGGACCACGTCAACCCATCATCCTCGCTCTTCACCAACATATACTGCCCGGTTTCCTCAGGCGTCATGCCCGGGCCAGACCCGCGCCACGAACGATTACCATGACTCCACGTCGCTGCCACCCAAATCGTGCCGGTATTGTCGTCAACAAGAATACAGGGATCGCCGATCCCATCGTGGCTCCACTTAGGATCTTTGCCCATGTCCATGATGACCGTCATAGGCTCCCAGGTGCGCCCACCATCTGTGCTGCGACTCATGCCAACATCAATATGCCCGGGCAGGTCCCCTCCCTTTATCCAGCGAATATCATAAACGCTAATCAACGTTCCCTTCGGTGTCACCGCCAGGCCCGGGATACGATAACGCACACTGCCATCATCGCCGGCCTTGCGCAGTGCGGCGCCAATGCGTTTGGAGCCTGCCGGCGCAGTCACGTCAGGTTTCAGTTTCTGTCCATCGGACAGCTCGACCTCAAGGCAGGATGCATCAATACGATGATCCGCATTCGCCGACGTCGCAACTTGCGCGCTCACAACAAACGTATTCTCACCTTCCTGAAGCGGCTGACTGCCGCGAAAGACCATTGTCGGCGCAGGCGACTGAGCAGCGGCGAAAGCATGGTCTGCGCTCTGTGCCTGCACTCGAACTGCGGACACATCCGCGAGTGCAGTCGTTCCGTCCAGACCGATCGTCAGAGCCGACACATTCAGTGGCTCCAAGCCCCCCTCCGTCACGATTTTGAGCTGGATTAATGGATCCGATTCATTGCGCACGAGCATGGGCGTGACATCTTGCACGGTCGTCACACTGACAATTTTCATTGGTTTCGGCTCCAACAGTTGCACATCATCGATTAGCACACCGGCTCCTTTTGGTGCCGTACACGAAAAACGCAGTTGTTCCGTTCCGGCCGGAAGTCTCACATGCACCGTCGTATGAAAGCCTCCCAATTTTACTTTCGCGTCACCATGATACACCTCCTGCCAACGGCGCTCAGCGCGAGCCTCCACGCGAAAAACGAACGGACTGCGCGACGTCCAGCGTTCCGTACGAAAGGACAACGCACTCTCAGCGTCCACAACCGACGCCAACTGCAGCTCAACAGCATGGTTTTGGCCACCAACAAGGTGCAAACAGCGCTTACCCAGGTCGGCGTGAGCACTATCAATCTGCACATGCCCATCTTCCGCCAACCATTTTCCTGCTGGCGACGTGAGTTCTGTAAACGGCCCGACGGAGGCATTCTCGAAATCCGTCACCGCGGCCGTTGCTGCAGCGCAAAAACATCCCGTAATCCAACTAAACATCAACCATCGCTTCATCATCATTACTCCGCTTCTGGTAGTTCGTCAGGGGGCTGACGCTAGTTTATCCAACGCTTCGATCTTGAAACGGATACTGATGACGTAGGCAGGTTGGCCCTTGTCCCAGTGGCCATAGGTTGCCGCGAAAATAGTGCCGTCGGGCAAGAGATGCTGGGTCGGATAGGCACAATCTCCGCCTTTGAAATTGTCTTTCAAACGCACCCTGTACTGCCCTTCAGATCCTGTCTCGAGATCCGCAAAGGTGCCGACCCACGCGACCCAATCACCTTTGGTCGGACTTTCGTGACCCATGTCGCGAAACGAGATAAACAGACGTCCGTCGGGCGTGTAAGTGCATTGATGGCGGTCGCCCGTGAGCGCGCCCGGCATTTCGCGCGGCGCACTCCATGTTTCACCTTCGTCGTCCGAGAAACAGATAAAGGAATTCAGCTTGCGCGCGTTCTCACGCATCAGCATCGCAATCCGCTTTCCGTCAGGCGATCGCACAAGTCCGGCTTCGCACAGATGCCCCACCGGGTGCGACGCAATCTCGACAGGGTCGTCCCAACTCAACCCACCATCACGCGTGATCATCTTGTATACCGCAAAGCCTTTATGCGCATATTTTCCACGCATGAAACGGCCGTCGTCGTGCATGGTGGCCATATAGCTACCATCCTTTAATCGCAACATATCAGCAAACACCACGATGCCGCCCAGATCCTTATCCTTGAGCGTCTCCAGCGGGGTCCAGGTTTCGCCACCATCCTCGGACAACGCCCGGCGAATCGTCGGCACACCGGTCGTCATGAAGAGCCGTTCTTTACCTTTCGGATCCTGTAGACGATACAGTATGGGAATCTCCCGAAACGGCGTCTTCTGTCCCTTGGGAATGTCGTTCCAGCCCTCCGGCACCGGCAAGTGCTCGGTCCACGTCAAGCCGGCATCAAAGCTTTTCTTCCAGTGAAACCGCGCGCGGGCATGCCCATTGAGATACATCATAATCATCGTCTTACCGTCCTCGAGCAACACGCTGGTCGGATGCCCCCAGTACTCGCCACCTTCTTTGGTGATAACGACCTGCAGGTCTTTCCTGTCGTTGATATCTTTTTGCGGCACGCTGAATCCTCGGCTCACGTTCGTGACCTTCTTAGCGGCTTCACGCGTTCTGGATCGTTCGTTTTCAACAGAGTAACGAAGCCCTTCCACCTCGCGCACGCGTTCGCCATCCCATGCCACCGGCACACAGGTAAAACTCCACTTCCAGGCGGGCTTGCCATGTGGCACTTTCACCAGCACCTTGTTGGCACCCTTACGCAGGTGCACCTTGACTGGTTTGCGACTCATATAGAGCTCATCAATGAATGGGATTTCAGCAGTCTTTTCAGTCAGGCCCGGTTGCTGCCATTTTGGCGGCACGACTGCCTCATCGTTGATCCACACTTTGGAATGCACCACGCTCCATTGGCCCTGGTCGGGGTTAGGCCCAGCACGACGTCCCCCGGAGCGAGAATGCTCATTGAAACCGATCCAGAAATCGACGTCCTGATCCTTGGGCGATTCAATCGTCGCCAAGGCATAGACCGTGCCCGGGTTGCTCTTGGGCAGATGCCCGGGAAAACCAAAGAAATGATTCACATGAATCGTTCCGCCACGGACCTCTGCAGGACGCCAAGTCAGCGTTTTCCCGTCCACGTCATAAGACGGCTTAATCGCCAGTTCGACAGGGAACGATGCGGCCGTGTCACCCTTGTGATCAAAAGGTCCGATCAACTGCCAAGTCATCTCCGTCTGTTTAACATAAGGGAAAGGCCACTCCGTGAAATAGCGATCACGGTGCTGCAACAGATCTGCTTCGAAAGCCTGAAAGTCTTTGAACGCCGAATCGCCAGCCGGTGGTAGTTTGGCCCACGCGTCGTCGCGATTGTTCCGCGCACCACGCCAAATTCGCTCGGCATACGCAACAAGGGCAGGCATGACGGGGCTTTGCCTGTAGACGTTCATCTGATCACCAACATTGTTGTCGGGCCAATGACAAAGAATGCCACCCAGAGCAAGGCCCGAGCCCTCCTGCACGCGACAGGGCTGTTGCATAAAGGCACGAATCGGCCCCGTAAAAGGATCCATGTGATTCACATAATTGGCCTGTGAGTCTATATAGCGCACGCCTTTCACCGGACGAGGTTTCCCGCTCCAGATTTGTGTAATCGCCTTATGATTCGGCAGAAAACCGGGGCGCCAGACGAGGATGTCTTTGCCGCGATCACGAATCAGCTTCTCCATGTGCGGCATGAAGGCTTTGTTGCGAACATGAACCTCATCCGAGCCCATGTGAAAGTACGGCAGATCGACGTGATCAAGAAACTCGTTAACCACGTCCGAGAGAATGGCCATGCCCTTGGGGTCCTGCATGTCCACACCGAAGGCCGTCTTGAAATACGCACTGTGCCCCGGCATGTCGATCTCGGGCACCACCATGATGTGACGCTCCGCACAGTAGGCGATGAGGTCGTTGAGTTGCTTGTAGGTGTAGAAGAATCCGGGGCGCCGCGTCTGACGCTGATTTTCCGCCTTATTGAGCTCCGGGTACTTCTTGCACTCGATGCGATAACCGGGGTAGTCGGTCAGATGCATATGAAAGACGTTCAACTTGTACTGCGCCATGGTATCGATAAAGCGCTTGAGCAGGTCCACATCCTGCGGATTACGCCCGAGGTCGTGCATAAACCCGCGCCACGCGAATGCCGGGCGGTCCTGGATCTCACACATGGGCGCTGATGTTCCGGACGCCAGAAGTTGACGTAGCGTTTGCACACCATAATAGAGTCCTGCAAACGATGACGCCCGAATCGCGATGCCTTCTCCCCCAACATGCAGAACATAGGATTCGTCGCCTTCAACACCGTCGTCCAGCGACAGTTCAACCATCACCCCATCGTCAGCGCTAAGCACGCAACCAGCGTCCTCAAGCACCTGAAACAATGTGCGCACAACAGAATCAAATTCCGGCGCATCATCCTTCGGCGTCTTGACACGGAAGCGAGACATGTCGAGACGGCCTTCATGCCAGACCGCCTGGCGGGGATAGGGAATGAGCGCGGCCTGTGCCTCGTCGCGATTCGTGGGCGAGAAGTGCCGCTCGATCGGAACGATGCGGGGACGTTCCCCTGCAAAGACGATACTGGCATCGGCCCAATTGGCGTGGTCCTGGCCGATTCCGTCTCCGCCATCAGAGACGTCCAACGCCAGCGACTGAACCCCTTTCAGTGCGACGTCGACCTTTTTTGCGACTTGCCCCCCTCGCATGGCGCCACTACGCCACAGCACACGACCATCGCCACGCACGACGAATTCCACGCGACCCTTGCCGCGCATCACATCATCCACCCCAACCATGGCCGAAAAGCGGCTTGCCGTACCCTTTAGATCCAAATGAATTGTACTGACCGCGTGTACACCCAATCCGTGCATGAACGTGCGACCCCCAATTCGCAGGGCTTGCCCGGACACGGATTTATCAATGCCAACCTCGCTCCAGCCCGTGATCGCGTGCGAAACGTCCAACTGGCTCAACGCGACGTGCTGATCAGCACGTGCACCAGCCCCCAAAGCAAGCAGCACAAAAAGCACAGTTGCAAATCGACAGTCGAAACGCATCATGAGGCAACACCTTTCAATCGCGGCGGAAAGCTCGACGGAGTCTCGCGCTCCAGTGATTCTAAAAAATGGAGTCCGAGACTCCGTCGAGCTCTTTTCTTCACGAGTCCTCCTTCATTTCTTCCAATATCTTCCAGCACACAAGCTGCATGCGCGGCATGTGAAAGGGACCCTTCCAGAGATTACCTTTGAGCGGCACCGAAACCCGTCCATCACGATGCAGATAGCCGTACCACTCGCCAAACTCGGGGTCGGGGAAGTGGCTATACGTCCAGTCGTGCAGCATACGGTGCCACTCGGCATACTTCTCATCACCAGTAAGCTGATAGGCCAACAAGGTCGCAATGATGGTTTCGTTCTGTGGCCACCAGAACTTCATATCATGCCAGTACTCCTGCACCGGTTTGTTATGTAGATCCGTGAAGTACAACATGCCGCCGTATTCGGTGTCCCAACCGCGCGCCCACATCCAGTCGAGGATGGTCGTGCCCGTTTTGATCAACACGGGATCATTGCCACGCTGTTTGGCCTCATGCAGGATGAACCATGCTGCTTCGATCGCGTGCCCCGGCGTCATGATGCGCCCATCAAAATGGTCGTAGATCTCGCCGTTGGGCCCCACGCTCTCCAACACGGCTTGCTCGTCATGTTTCATGAAGTCCGTTCGGATTTCGTCGATGCAACGATCGATCCAATCCGACGCGCCATCCATATCAATGCTGTCGCGCAGGCATTGCGCCGTCACGAGCGTGATCATCGGCACGCCAAGACTCTTCATGGGGCGTTCATCTGTGAATTTTGGTGGCACAGCGCCGGGCGTTGTCATGTGCCCGACAAACATGTCAAAGGATTGCACGGCACGTTCGGCAAACCGGCTATCCCCGGTGGCCCGGGCATGCGCACCCAGCGCGATCGCGGCAAACGAATCCGAAAAGGCCTGCCGCCGCTTGCGAATGGGCCGCCCTTCGCGCGTCACATGGAAGTACATGCGACCATCGTGGTCGTAACCGTGTTTCAGAATAAAGTCGATCGTCGACGCAGAGGCCTCCAGCCATTCCGGCCGTTGCTCAACCGTGTTATAGAGGTTGGCCATGGTCCATGCGAAACGGCCCTGTTGCCACATGCCCTTATCGGTATCGAGGATACTGCCATCACGGTCCAGCGCCGCCATGATGCCGCCGTGTTCATGGTCCAGCCCATGCTTGAGCCAGAACGGAATGGTGTCCGCGAGCAATCCATCCCGGTAGACAGAAATCAACTCATCAATGCGTTTGTTATCCATGGCACACCCCACTACGTGCCCATCGTGTAAACCGTGAGACCGGCCTGGTCCTTCTGCCGCCCGGGCAGCACGAGACTGATCAGGTACCCCAAGCCGACACATAGGGTCACGCTGATGGCCGGATAGATGTACCCATGTACCCCCCATCCGGAATGGAACTTCAGCCACAGCATGAAGACGGAGGTCAGTACGGTGCCACCGATACAACCAGCAAGGTTGGCGCGACGCGTAAACATGCCCAACATGAACATGCCACACAGCACGCCCATGAACATCCCGAGAATAGAGACATAGGTACTGAAGATGTCGAACACGTCGGCCACGACAAACAGGATTGCCATACCGGTGCCCAGGATGCCGAGTAGCGCCGTCAACCAGCGCGCCAAGGTCAGATAGCTTTTCTCCGACTTGCACGCGTTCATGGGTCGGGCAAAGTCCGTCACAATGGTAGTGGACAGCGAGTTCATGCTGGTCGAGAGCGTCGACTGTGCCGCAGCAAACACGCCCGCCACCACCAATCCTGCAATCACCGGTGGCATGCTCGTTGCAATAAAGAGCGGGAAGATCGCGTCCGCCTTGAAACTCGGGTCTAGCGCTGCGGGGTTGTGCTTATAGAACACAAAAAGCGCTGTGCCCACGCCAAAGAACAACATACTGGCGGGCACCGCCAGTATGCCGTTGGTCAGAATCGCGTTGGCGGCGTTCTTCTGCGTATCTGTCGTCATGTAGCGCTGAATGACAGCCTGGTCCGAACTGTAGCTGGCAAGGTTTTGAAAGAGCGCGCCGAAAACAATGACCCATATTGCGGTAGTCATATAGCTGGTCGAACTAAAATCCCAGTCGATCATATGGAACTTCTGATGCGCCATCGCCGTCGAGAAGAATTCTCCGAAGCCACCATCAATGCCCATGATGATAATGATCACACTCAGCAGTGCGCCGCCCAGCAAGACGAAGGTCTGAATCGTGTCCGTCCAGATCACGGCTTCAATGCCACCCATCGTACAATAAACAATGCTCAGGAGCCCCATGATCATAATACAAGGGATAGGGTCCAAACCTGTGACGGCCTGCAGGGCCAATGCGGGCAGATACATCACCACCGCCATGCGCCCGATCTGGAACAGCGTGAACAGCAGACTACCGAGCACACGCGACGAATAGCCAAAGCGTCGCTCCAGATATTCGTAGGCGCTGGTGGCATCGATCTGTCGGAAAAAGGGCAGAATTTTCCAGATCACGAAAATCGTCATGATCGGAATGGTCCACTGCATGATCCAGACGGTCCAGTCGGTCTTGAACGCCACGGCCGGTAGCGCGACGAACGTGATCGAAGACAACATCGTGGCGAAGATGCTGCAGCCAGCCGCCCACCAGGGAATGTTCTGCCCCCCTCTAAAATAGTCTTCCGTACTCTTGTTCTTCTTCGCGAAATACACGCCTATGCTGACCATGCCGAGCAGATACACCACAACCGTTATGTAGTTCAGCGTGCCGAAATTGGCCTTTTTGGGTGTCAATGAAACCGCAAAGGTTCTTGCCGTGCGAACGCGAGGTCGGATTTCGCCCGACGGAATAAGCACCCCGCCCTTCCAGGGAACAGCCACCGTCGTCACCTGATTCAACGGCGTTTCGCCGATATCAACCCACGTATCGGTGATCGTGTGAAACGCCAGCGAACGCTTGGGGAAACCGGGATGGTCGTCTTTGAGTTCCGCCGCACGTGACACAAGCGATCCGTCCGCACCACCGAAAACGATGACATGAGCCTGCCCCACCGCCGCGCCGGTGCCCGCCATCACACAGCTCGGTACGTCGGCCAATTGTTTCCAGGGATGCCCGACGCGTTTGTCGACCTCGTAGGTGCCGCTGTTTGCATCATAGCGAGCGCCATCATACTTGCGCGGAGTGAACTCGTAGGTGTCTTTGAGAAAGTCCCATTCCCCATCAACCTGACGCCGACCGCTGATGACATAAACAGACTTGTCCCGTCCATTGTTCTGTGCGGCTACAATCGCCAGAACGCGCTCAGGGCCGGGCCATGGCATCAACGGCTGCCAAGCGAAGTCGTCCAGACCTTCGCGTGACAAATCCAACGACCAGAAATTTTTCATCGCGGTGTCAATGCCACTACCGCTCTGCCCGCCTGCAACGTATACCGTATCGCCGATCAAGGTGGCCTGCCCGAAGGCACACGACGATGGCAGGTCGGGCAACGACGAAATGTTGACGGATTTTGTAGCCGGGTCCCATGTCATAGCGAAGACCGTGGCGAATGTACGGTCAACATCGTTGCCGCCCATGCAGATGATGCGCCCCTTGTGACTGACCGACATGCCGTAGGCTACCGGCCGTGGCAGCGAGCCCGCGCGGATCCAAGTGTACCCCTCACCCTCAGCCGCGTCCTGCATCACATAGATGGCATCGTGCCAGACTTTACTGGTGTCCCACACTGGCGTCGGGAAATTTGCGCCCCCCGCCACGATCAACGCACCGCCGCTCTCACCAGCAAAAGGTCCGGCAACACCGAGCGCATCTGGCAGCGCCGGCATCTCCTCCCAATTAAGGACATTATGGGCATCTTCTGCAAATGCGGATGTGCTTAGAATCAGACTCAGACAAGCGATCAACCAGTTTTTCATTCTAGACCTTCCTCTGTTATTCATTATCGAATCCACTAGCATCCCAAAGGGCGGAATACTGGACATGAAAAGACCAAATTCCCTAACGTTTCTGACACGAATTGCTCAAGCTGCATTGCAGAAGCTCCAACCCTGCGAAAGAAGACTAACCGCGGAGTTCGCGGAGGACGCAGAGGTTCGGTCAGGAGAAACAGTCGGCGGGGGCTCCCTCGCCGACTGTTTCTCCTGACCGATACCCATTTCTTCTCTCCTCTGCGTCCTCTGAGAACTCTGTGGTTAATCTTACCTTTGGCCTATGGGATGCTAGTGTATCGAATTCGAATTAAAAAAAGATCACGCATCAACGCGCACTCGCTTTGACCAATGTTGCGGGCAGAATTTCGAAACGAGGGTCTTGCCCGGCGGACTCCACCTGCGCCGTTAACAGCTCTGCAATCCTTTCCCCCACGTCCATCTCTGACACGGTCGAATGAACACGAGGCAGGACGCCGTCTTTGGACGCGCGCGCCTTGCCATGTTCATCGATGGCGATAATCTCGTGTCGCGTGCGGGCCGGGCCCATTTTGGCGATGGCCGCGAGCGGGTGTTCGACAAGAAACTCAGGATGACACGCGACAACGAGCTTGCCTTTAACCGATCCAACGTGCTCGCGCAACCATCCCAATACGGCTTCATCATCGGGTGGCAAACAACAGACCGCGAAAGCGTCCGTGGCCATGCCCGCGGCACTGAGCTCCGCCTTCGCCGCATCAATCATACGGTAGTCGCCCGGCAACAAGGGGCGTTCCGGCACCATTAAAATGAGCCGGCAGCCTTTCTTCTCAATGCAGTACCGTCCCACCAGGCGTCCGATTTCGTCGTAGTCCACCGTGATCCAGGCCAATCGCGTCACGGACGGTTGCGGGTAGCCGTGCACCACCGTGGGCACGCCACTCTTTTCAACCATTTTCTGCGCGTAGAACGGCGCTTTTGTCAGCACAATGCCCACCGGATCCGGAGAACGCCGCGCCTCGTCCAACAGACGCTCAAGGTGATCGAGCGCGCCCATGGGTGGCAAAAAGTTAAATTGAATCATGCACCCGGGCAGCTTGCGCTGAATACCCACGATGACGGGATCCGTCATCAAGCCAGTCTGCTTCACCGTTTCTTGAAACGTTATCATGTGAACACGCTCGATCATATGCATCGGCCGCTCAGGACGCGGGTTACTGATGACGGTACCGCGTTTTTGCGCCCGCTCAACCACCCCACGTTCATCCAGAATCTGCAGCACCCGGTTGGCCGTCGACGCACTCACGCGCAGCTTCTTGGCCACACTCGCGGCATTCATATAAGCGTCCCCCGCCTTTAGCTTGCGGGTCTGGATATCGTTCTCCAGTAGCTCGGCCAATTGCATCACTTTGGGTATCTTTGTCCGCGGCATGTATAGCGTCCTTATCGTGGATTCAAAATCGACTGAATGCAGATTACGTATATAAAATTATTATTTCAATCTTTTTTTGACGAATTCAGCCTTGACGAATTTCAGACGCCCAGATACCCTATTTCCTACACACCACAAGACTTTTTAAAGGACGATATGAAAAACGAACTCACCGGACTCATCGCTGCTACGTTCACGCCGCTGCACGCCAACGGGGACATTAACGTTGAGCCCATCCCCGCCATCACACGTCATCTCGCCGAGAGTGGACTCACTGGGATATATATCAACGGCAGCACCGGCGAAGGCCCTTCCCTGACGACCAAAGAACGCCACGAATTGGCAGAAGCCTACGTGACCGCCGCCGCCGATGCGGGCATCACATCGATCGTTCAAGTCGGATCCAACAGCCTGAATGAAGCTCGGCAGCTCGCCGAACACGCCCAGGCGATTGGCGCGAATGCCATATCCTCCACGCCACCCAATTATTTCAAGCCTTCCAGCCCGGAAAACCTGGCGGATTGCATCGCAACCATCGCAGGAGGGGCTCCCGAGCTTCCCTACTATTATTATCACATCCCCACCGTGACGGGCGTTGAGATCGACATGGAGCAATTCCTGGCCGCGGCCGGTGATCGCGTCCCCACCCTCGCCGGGATCAAGTTCTGCAGCGCGGTCATGCATGAAATGCGGCGCTGCATCACGTTTGAAGGTGGACGCTACGAAATGCTCAGCGCATGGGACGAAATGTTGCTCTCGGGTCTGGTCAACGGCGCCAAAGGCGCCGTCGGCAGCACCTACAACTTTGCAGCGCCGATTTACCTCAAGATGATCGCGGCGGTGGAACGCGCCGACCTCGAGGAGGCACGCCTATGGCAGGACCGTGCGCTGGAAATGATCTACCGCATCTTGGACACCTGTGGCCGCGCGGGCTTGAAGGGCATGATGACCTTACTCGATATCGACTGCGGCCCACATCGCCTACCGATCGAAAACGCCTCGCCCGACCAACTGATCGAGCTCAAAAAACAGATGACTGAGATCGGCTTCTTTGATTGGATCAAAAAATAGGCATTCTGCGCAGACATCATGATCCCTTTACGCTCTCTACCGCTGCCACCCAATGCCCGCATCCTGCTCTTAGGCCCCCACCCTGACGATTTTGATGCCATTGGCGTCAGTATGCGCGCCTTACACGATCAAGGGCACAAGCTCTTCGTGGCCGTCATCAGCGGAAGCGCCAGCGGCGTATTGGATGATTATGTGGGCCCCTCACTCGAGGCAAAGGCCGCCGCACGCGAAACCGAGCAGCGCGACAGCGTTCGCTTCTTTGGACTTCCTGATGAAAATCTGACCTTCCTACGCCTTGCCGAAGATGACGGCGGCGACCCCATCGAAGACCCCCAGAGCGAGCAGGCCATCCGCGCGCATTTGGAATCGATCCGCCCAGACGCGGTATTTCTCCCACACGGCAACGACACCAACGCCGGACACCAGCGCGTGTACGCCATGTTCCGACGAATCGCCTCCACCTTCGACACCCCACTGACCGCGCTCTTCATCCGCGACCCCAAGACTCTCGAACTGCGCACCGATGTCTACCAACCCTTCGACGAAAGCGAAGCATTGTGGAAGCGCGAACTGCTGCACCATCATCACTCGCAGCAACACCGGAACCAAACCCTACGCCAACACGGCTTTGATGACCGCGTGCTGCAAGTCAATCGCGACATCGCCAGTGATCTCAATTTGCCAAAGGACTACGCAGAGGCCTTTGAAATGGAAATCTTCGCGCCAAAGCCGGCGACCTTTTAGTCCACCACGCATAAACTGTACACTGGGGCAGCGGCAACAGCAGCATCACGCGCACCCGCAAGGCGCTGGGCTTCATCTACTACGCCGATGGCGCACAGCAAGACACTGCTGCCCACGCGGCTTACCAGGCACGGCTCGTCGACCGTGTACGTCTCTTTAGAGATTGCGGCTTGACGGTCCGCGGCACAGTGCCCAAGACTACGGGCCAAACAGGAGTATTTATCATGAACCCGACAACGTCTTCATCCCGCCGTGACTTCCTCAAGACGGCTGCTGGCGCCGGCATCGTCTTGGCCAACACCTCGGCCAGCAGCGCGCAAGCTGCCGCACCGAAAAACAAGGGCATGACCCTCGCCACGGCCCCCAAAATGGAGACGGTTCGCGTCGGCCTAATCGGCGTGGGCGCCCGAGGAGGCAGCCATCTTGGAACGCTGCTTACGCTGGACGGCGTTCAGGTCACCGCCATCGCAGACAACCACGCGCCATCTCTTGCCAAGGCTCTGGCCAGAGTCAAAAAGGCCGAGCGTCCCGCCCCTGCCGCCTTCGGCAAAGGCGATCAGGATTACAAACGCCTGCTGGAGCGCGAGGACGTGGACATCGTCATCATCGCCACCCCGTGGGCCCTGCACACCGTCATGTGCGTCGATGCCATGAATGCGGGAAAGCATGCCTTCACGGAAGTACCCGCCGCCGTCACGGTCGAAGAGTGCTGGCAACTGGTCGACACCTCGGAAAAAACCGGCAAGCTTTGCATGATGTTGGAGAACGTCAATTATGGGCGCGAGGAACTGTTCTGCCTGAACATCTGTCGATTAGGATTGTTGGGCGACCTGTTACACGCCGAAGCGGCGTACATCCACGAATTGCGCGGCCAGATGAATAGCGTCGCGCACGGCACTGGATCCTGGCGTACGTTTGAATACGCGAAGCGCAACGGTAATCTATATCCGACTCATGGCCTGGGCCCCGTTGCGCAATACATGAACATCAATCGAGGTGATCGATTCGATTATATGACCTCCATGTCCTCGCCCGCCCTCGGGCGAAAGTTGTTCGCGCAAGACAACTTTCCGGCAGATCACCAATGGAACAAAATCAAGAACTGGAAGTGCGGGGACATGAACACGTCCATCATTAAGACCGCGCTCGGTCGGACCATCATGCTGCAATGGGACGAAACGTCGCCACGCCCCTACTCGCGACATAATCTGATCCAAGGCACGCGCGGCACCTTCGCCGGCTTCCCCAACCGTCTGGCGCTGGAGGGCGTGACGCCCGAGACCCACGGGTGGACCCAGGACGCAGAACTCGATGAGATCATGACCAAATACGAGCACCCCCTCTATACACGCATGGGCAAGGAAGCCAAAAAGAACGGCGGGCACGGCGGGATGGACTGGCTGATGCTGTGGCGTATGATCTATTGCCTGCGCAACGGTGAAGCGCTCGACCAAAGCGTGTACGACGCCGCAGCCTGGTCGGCCGTCGGCCCGCT
>JBLHHU010000040.1:0-18719 GCA_047615735.1 Kiritimatiellia bacterium
TAAAAAGGATGTGGATTACTTGACCCGCTCTGGAACACTCTTCTGGCCAGCTGGCACCTTCGATTCAAAAACCATCACCGTCCCGATTGTTGATAATACGCTGAGTGAAGGAGACCGCTTTTTTCAGGTCTCGCTTTCGGCTGTATCCAACGCGACCACCGTTGGAGGCACCACGGTTGACGTGACCATCGAAGAAGATGACATTGCGGTTCCTCTGGTTTCCAATGCAGAAGGTGCCACCGACATTCGGTCGCGGCTTGCGAAACTCAACGCGCGTGTGCTTTCAGGCGTACCCGCCCCAACGGTCACGATCTACTGGGGCACCACGGACGGTGGAACAACCCCAGGCACGTGGCAGAATACGTTGCCACTCGGAATCCAATCTGATGACGCATCCGGCGAAGTGACCGGCCTCGCCTCAAACACGGTCTATTTCTACCGCGCATTCGTCAGTAATGCTTCGGGGGAAAGTTGGGCACCCAGCACAACGAACTTTACGACGACCGCCGCCCAGGACTATTTCGTCAACGACGGCTCCCTAAGCAACGACCAGTTTTGTGATGCGATTGGCAACGATGGCAACAGCGGAAAAGATCCCGCCAACCCAAAGGCCAACCTGAAGTCAATCATCGACACCTATAACCTCGGACCCGGCGACACCATCTGGGTCGACACAGGCAACTACACGCTGGCGGCCACGGTTACCTTTACATCGGCCGATCTCGGCGCCCAAGGGGCAACCATACTCGTTCGCGGCTCGCCCCACCCCGCTGGCGCCCACCTTGTTCCTGCGTCGGCTTTTTCAGATGCCATAGAAGTCAACGTCGCTGGCGATGCCTACTTGCGCCTTGAGGGACTTTACCTTAACAACGCAGCACGTGGAATTTATGTTCACGGCACGGCCTCAACGGATTGTCGTTCGGTCGAAATTATTAATTGCACGAGCTCTGACAATCTTCCCTTTTATCAAGGCGGTATCCACATCGAGCGCTGTCGTGATATCACCATCAAGAACTGCAGCGTCAACAACAATGGTCTGGCTGGCATCTACCTGCTCTATTGCACGGACATCACGCTCGAAAACAACTCATGTTCAGGAAATTTCTCCTACGGAATATTCGGCCAGTACTGCACCAGACCTACATTGATCGGTAACCAATGTTTTGATCAGCTCCCATCCGTAGACGGCCACGGTATCTGGCTCGCCTTCGGCAGCAACGAAATTCTTGAGGAAAACGAATGCTACGACAACACAACCAGCGGTATCACCATTGACGGAGAGTCCTCGACGCTCCTGAATAACACGATTCACGGCAACGGTAGCGATGGTGTTAAGTTGACAGGCGGCGGAATCACCTTTACTGGAAATACCATTCACAACAATGCTGGCCATGGCCTTACCACGCTCGCCAACAATGGCCTAAGGGCAACACACAATATTTTCTACAACAACGGTGGTTATAACCTGAGACTGACGTCCTCCTCCGTCAAAGCACATCTCGAATTCAACACACTCTATGGCGGCAAAGGCTTTTACATCGCCCACCCTGCCTACGTTACGAATCAACACAACACGATTTGGGCAACGGGAAGCGGCAACTACGGAATAGAGGTCGCGTCCCTACCCAATTTTGGTGGAGGCGAAGACATGGTTAGCGACTACAACAACCTCTACGCCACAGCCTCCGCTCAGGCGGGCAAATGGGAGGCGCAACCATGTAGTGATATGGCCGCCTGGCAGGTCGCCACCCTTAAAGACGACAACAGCTTGGGACTCAACCCACATTACGTTTCCACGACCGCGCCCTATGATTTTCACCTGCAGTCAAAAAAGAGCTCGTGGCATAGCGGCTTGTGGCAGGAAGACTTGCTGACCTCCCCCTGTATCGACGCAGGCCACCCCGATGCCGAATTCGTTGATGAAAGTACCTATCATGGTCTGCGTGTGAACATCGGCGCCTACGGAAATACGCCACAATCGTCACGCACCGACTATGATGGGCCCTTATTCGCGCTCGCCGGCTCGGTCAGCCCAACTGACGCGGGAACATACAACGCTTCCCCCCCGAGTCCGGTCTACCCAACGAACGTGGTGATCACGTTGTCGACGACACTGACCAATGCCAGCTACCGCTGGGACCGTTGGTCTGCCGACCTGAATGGCAACACCAACCAAACACTGCAACTCATGATGACCAACGACATCATTGCCCAAGCGGTTTATCTGATTCTGTTCTCCAACACAAATGGCGTACCGGATAGCTGGTTTATTGAACACGGCTTGACGCCCTCTCAAGAAAGCGCCGACACTGACACCGACTTCGACGGACATTTAAACTGGCAGGAATTCTACACGGGCACCATTCCTACAAACACACTGAGTGTTTTGCAGGTAGACGATATGGCCATGCCCGTTATAGACCGCCTATCGTTTCACTTTCCTTCTGTCATCGCGATTCGTTATCGCGTTGAATCGAGCCCAAGCTTGATAAACCCAACCTGGACGCCGGAACCGGCATCGACCACACCGGGCGGCAGCCTCTCCTCAAGCCCCATTAACGGAACGGGCGCCACCCTTACGATCGAGGTTGCCTTCCTTGGTGCAGCGCTTGATGCAGCGCGCGTCTACCGAATCACAACGATTCCCTGAGTATAGCGACCCGCTCGTACGCCAAGCTCGCCCCGAAACCTCACAGCCAAATGACAAAACTGTCATGCAAATCATCTTGGACTCTTCGGGCCGCACCCTTATTCTGTACGCATGAAGATTTTACTAGTCGAAGATGAGAAGAAGACCTCGCGCTTCGTCAAGAAGGCCCTACAGGAACAAGGCTTTGTCGTCGACGTATCCCATAACGGGGATGACGGGTATCTGCTTGCCACAACACAACCCTATGATGTTCTGGTTCTGGACATTATGCTGCCTGGACGCGATGGGCTGAGTATTCTCAAAAACCTACGCGAAAAGAAGAACGCCGTTCCCGTTATTCTTTTAACAGCACGTGGCGAATTGAACGAACGCATCGAAGGTTTGAACGCCGGTGCTGACGACTATTTAGCAAAGCCATTTTTTGTTGAAGAATTAATCGCGCGAATTCATGCCTTATCACGGCGCAACTCGGACGACCAACTCAGTTTATTGAGCTGCTCCGATCTTGTTGTCAATTTGCTGACGCGCGACGTTCATCGTGGCGAAACCGCAATCGAACTCACGGCCCGTGAATTCAACCTGCTCGAAGTCATGATGCGTGCACCTGGACGTGTTTTTACGCGCACGCAACTCTTGGAACGTGTTTGGGGCTATGATTTCGACCCTCAAACCAACCTCGTTGATGTTAATATTCAGCGCTTACGCAAGAAAGTTGACGCCGAAACGGATGTCCACCTGATCGAAACCGTTCGCGGCGTGGGCTATCGAATGACGAAACAAGAATAGCGCAACAGGCTATCGATTAAACCTCCGGCAATATGAATTGCGCGAAACACCTATGGCCATTGCATCGAATTCTTTTAAGTTAAAGATCACCCTCATGTCGGTGATCCTTTCTGGCTGTGTTGTGGTCGCGCTTGCCTTCACTTTTCTTTCTGTTCTCAATCGCATCGGCCTGAGCCGCGTCGATCAGGAAATCACAGCCTTAGGGGAAAGCCAACTACGCGGACAGCCACCTCCCGAGCACTGGCGAAAACTCAGCACCAGTTTGCGTTACATCTATGGCGACGATTACGAAACGCAAATCGTCTTTAAAGTCATGACCCAGGAAGGCATGGTCCATCACCAGTCGGAAAACTGGGATAGCGACGTATTCGATGATCAACTCGCCATGCCAATACAGACAGGCGTATCCGAGAGTCAAAACAATGATGTCGAATTTGACGATTTTGAGCGCTTACATGGCCGCCGTCCGCAAGAAAGACCGTTCAGTGGTCCGCGCCGGCCAGGGAGACCGCATGATCGCAGGCAGGCAGGCCCCAAAGGTCATCCGCGCCAACCTCCCAGCCCACTCGCACAACCGACATTTAAAACGATTGAATCCGCTGACGCACATTGGCGTGTCGGCATCTTCGATACGGAACGCACCGTTCTTGCTATCGGCATTAATCTAAAAGAAGTGTTTGCGGAAAAGCATCACTTCTTGCTCGTCTTTTTCGTCGCCACGCCTCTGGCCTTAATGATGCTCGGCGTCGCAGGTTGGTTGCTCGCATGCCGAGCCTTAAAGCCGGTTAATCTGATTGCAAAGACCGCGGATGCAATCAGCGCAGTTGATCTCTCGCGACGCATTCCTACGGTCCGTTCCGATCGGGAGTTTACCATGCTCATTGAGACCATCAACGGCATGCTCGCGCGGCTCGAAAGAAGCTTTCATCAAGCCGCTCGATTTAGTGCTGACGCGGCTCATGAACTCAAGACGCCCTTGACCATTCTGCAAGGCCAACTCGATCAAGCCATTCAGGATGCCGATGACGGTTCAGAGCCTCAACAAGTCTACTCAGAATTGCTAGAGGAAGTGCTTCGGCTAAAATCCATCGTGGCAAAATTGTTGCTGCTCGCGCGTGCGGATTCCGGTCAGCTACGCATTATGGACGGGCACCCCATGAGTTTGACAGAAGCCGTACAACTCTGTTTCGAGGACCTTAATCTACAAGCCGAAGGCATTTCTCTGAATGCCGACATTGAACCCGATATATGGATCAAGGCCGACGAAGTGCTGCTCACTCAGATCCTCGTTAACCTGTTCAGCAATGCCATCAAATACAACTGCCTTGACGGACAACTCAAAGTTGCCCTCACGACGCGCGAGGGCATTGCCGAACTACGGGTACGCAACACGGGGGATGCTATTCCGCCAACAGACGCAGAGCGAATTTTTGAGCGATTCTTTCGGGTTGACGAAGCCCACGCGCGAACCTGTGACGGCGTTGGGCTCGGGCTCAGTTTGGCGCGTGAGATTGCACGGGGACATCACGGCGAACTCTCGCTTGACGTCGCGCAGGAGGGATGGAACACTTTCCTGCTCACACTACCGAGTGTTCCAAGGCCAGACGACGATCCCTTGGCTGCCACGTAGTATATTAACGTCACCCCCACCCGGACTCATCCCATGCAACGCGAAATCTACACGCCTCCCGCCGGCCCTCCTGACGTGGAACGCCCCAACCCCGATATTTATGCGCAAATGGCCGACGACGGCATACGGCGTATGATTCACAGCTTTTATGAACGCCTGTACGCGTCATCGATCAGCACTCTTTTCGTCGACGATATGCATGCATCTGCCGATCGCTCTGCGGATTATTTCGTACAGATCCTAGGTGGTCCCGACCTGTATCAGCAAAAATACGGTCATCCGCGTCTTCGATCTCGTCATACGCATTTCGTTATCACGGAAGAATCACGTCAGGTTTGGATGGGCTGCTTTGATGCAACACTCGTCAATGCGTCCGATTTTGGCTTCCCCGAAGCACACATGCCCGGATTTAGGAACTTCCTCGATGCATTCTCACGCTGGATGGTCAACAGCGTCTAATTTCGCCTTAAACGACATTCCTTTTAGGATTTGAATTGGATTCAGTATTCGGTTCCGATAAGGTCTCTTGATCGTTGACTTGATATTTATCCATACAAAGGAGACCAGCATGGCTTTTGAACTACCTGATTTACCCTACGCCTACGACGCGCTTGAGCCGCACATCGATGCCCAAACGATGACAATTCACCACACGAAGCATCACAACGCCTACTTGGGCAAATTTAATGCTGCGATTGCAGGAACCGACCTTGAGAGCAAATCCGCAGAAGCTATCATTGCCGATTTGGATGGCGTTCCAGAAGCCATTCGCGGTGCTGTCCGCAACAATGGTGGCGGATACGTGAACCATTGCCTATTCTGGACCGTGCTGGGTGCCGGCAAAGGCGGCGCACCGACGGGCGCACTGGCTGACGCGATCAATGAAGCATTTGGTTCACTGGAAGCTTTTCAGGGTGAATTCGCAAACGCTGCAGCCACGCGCTTCGGTAGCGGATGGGCCTGGCTTGTTGTTTCTGGCGGAAAATTGGCCGTTACCAGCACACCTAATCAAGACAGCCCCCTCATGGACGGTAGTGGAACCCCCATCCTGGGACTCGATGTCTGGGAACATGCCTACTACCTGAACTACCAGAACCGTCGCCCAGATTATGTTTCAGCATTCTGGAACGTGGTCAATTGGGATGCCGTGTCTGAGCGTTATCAAGACGCAATCGCCTAACCTTAGGCAACGCGACAAAAAAGAGCCGGTCTCACACGCATGTGTGGACCGGCTTTTTCTTTTATCGGCGAAAGCAAAGATGCGAGCTGGTCGACGATTAAACGCTGTCGGATTTTGCTTTTATGGCTTTCACAATGGTCATCACGAGCGATATAATGCCCAGCAACAGCATAAACGCGCAAACGGAGATGCCAACTTGTATGCCCAGCGGTGCAGCGCCCCATTGTTGGGCAAGCGATAGCGGCTCATCTGTCGACATTAGAGGAAAGGCGCGTTGCGGTGGTTCTTCGTAAAAACGCCACTCGAGCATTTGTATGGTGATTAGGGCAGCAAACACAATGCATCCTAGTATGCCGAGCACAACATCGGGCGTATAGGAGCGCTTCGGGGTGAGGTCAGCATAGCCGCTCGAAGCAACTGCCGCTTGCGCCGTCGGGTTTCCCGTCGCTCTGGGAGCGACTCGGAGTGTCTTTGGAGAAGCAGTCTTTTTTACAGTGATGGCCATCGAAATTTATTCCTCATTGGTTGTCGTTATCCAGACAACTATATTCTAAGTGCAAACCAATTCAAGCGTTTTGTCGTGAAGTGAAATTCAGCGACGCAGCGTTCGCCAGAAGGTCGCTTTTAAAAGGGCACCGCCTATGGGATTTTGACGCCCACCGCCTGCAATGGGTAAACCTCTCGATTCTGCGTAATCCAGACCACAATGGCACGTTCACCCAATCCCTTTGAGAGCTCTAAATCGAGTGGCATACGGTCGTAATACTGACCCTTGCGTTGCTTGACACGTCGTTGTGCATACTGGAGCACAACGAAGTCATGCGTCAGTGTACGCCCCGAATTTTCACCGGCTTTGACATTCGACTCGATCCCAAACCCAATCACGGTGACGTAGGCATCATAGGCTTTGGCGAACGGTTCAATAGGATTCCAGTTCATATTGAGCGTATTGTCTTCAAATGTGAGCTCTATCGTCCCCACATTATTGGTTTCCAATGGCAATACGGCAGTCGACAAACGCCAGTCCTGCCACGGCTGTCCATTGACCGCTAGCGCAGGTGTATAGATGTAACGTCCCTTCCAGGCATCGCGATACAAACGCTGCCGATGCGTAAACACGGGTGACGCATAGCGGTCTTTCCATCCGAGATTATCCCAGTAATCCACATGAAACGCGACAGGGACCACGTCACGCCAAAGGCCTTCGTGGTTCTTCAAGTTGCTCAACCAAGCTTCGGCAGGAGGACAGCTACTGCATCCCTCAGACGTGTAGAGCTCGACGAGGTTTACACGAGACACATTTCCGGTCACAGAGAAAACAAGACCGTCCTGTGCAAAGGCAGATTGCAGACAGAGATAAAACAAAAACGTCGCGGAGAAAAGAAACCGCATCTTCACTCAACTGCCGTCATTGTGATCAACAATGAATTCATAGACGTAGGGTGAATCACGCGTGCCTACGACAAGGCGTCCCCCGTTCTGTATAACGGCCTCATTGGCGGGTTCACGCACCCCAATGGCCTTCCCATCAACGATTGTGCCGCAGGTGCTACCACGATCCACAACAAGGAATGTACCATCCGAAAGACGATCAATAATCAAATGTTCGCGTGATACATTGATGACCGGATGTTCATCGATTAGATAAAGCTCGTTGTTCGGGTTGCTTTCGGTCAGCCGACGTTCCATTGAAACACGTTCGCCGTTAACGGTGGCGTAACGCGATTCCCGTCCAATACGAAAAGGGAAATGGACTAACTTGACCCGTTTGGCGCCTTCAATGCCTTCGCGAGCACCTTCAGAGATCGGACGTAGTTCAGGCACGGACATTTCCATATTCGGCTCCATCAATCACAGTTAGAGTTTCTCAATTCGGCATGCCTAGACACCTGACGAAGTGACATACACGTATCTGGAGTGTGACGAATAGATCCGAGCATGTATAGCCAAAAATGCTGCACAACAGCCTTCTATGACTGCATCGAATTCAATACAAGAGACGATTCATAGACTTGATTAATCGGGCGGACTTAGTACCTTTCTATAATGGCCAAAAAGAAAAAATCCATTGAGACGGCAGAATCACTTGGGAAAAAGCAGCGCGACATTTCCGTCTCGGAATTTTTTCTAAAGAACAGACACCTGCTCGGATTTGACAATCCTCGCAAAGCACTACTCACGACCGTTAAAGAAGCCGTCGACAACGCGATGGATGCGTGTGAGGAAGCGGGAATTTTACCCGAGATCAGTGTGCGAATTGAACAACGGCGCGATAAGCGATTTCGCGTGTACATCCTCGACAACGGGCCTGGCATCGTCCGCGCGCAGTTACCTCGCATTTTCGCCAAGCTTCTTTATGGATCGAAGTTTCATCGCTTGCGGATGTCGCGCGGGCAGCAGGGCATCGGCATCAGTGCCGCAGGCATGTATGGACAACTCACCACAGGAACATCTACAACAATCCACTCAAAAACGAAACGCTCCGCCAAAGCGCACTTCATCGAAGTACAGATCGACACAAGGCGCAATACGCCGACAGTTCACAAAGACGAAGAGCGTGAATGGCGCCCCGAATTTCCACCGGCGGGTGGTAAAAAGAAACCTGCAGTGTACGCCCATGGCACCGAAGTCGTGATTGAATTAGAAGCGGCTTACGTACGGGGCAAACTTTCCGTTGATGAATTCCTGAAGCAATGCGCCGTCATCAACCCCCACCTTCAACTACATTACAAAGTGGATCTCGTGGGAAAAGCGGCGGACGCCAGTGACGCACCAGAGGCGCCGGCTGATACAGAAACAGAAACATTCGAAGGCTGGACAACGTATATACGCGTCGTCAAATCACTGCCCGAAATTCCGAATGAAATAAAGCCCCACCCTCATGGCGTCGAATTGGGAATGTTGATTCAGATGCTTAAAGAGACGTCGTCGCGAACCGTCCGCGGCGCGCTCTGCGAAGACTTCTCCAGAGTCAGCAGTAAAACGGCAGCCAATATCTGCGAACGCGCTAACCTCAACCCTAAGTCCACCCCAAAACGCATCGCGCACAAACAAGCCGAAGCGCTTTTCGCTGCCATCAACGAGACAAAGCTCATGCGTCCTCCGACAGATTGCCTGTCGCCAATCGGCGAAGAACAGATCATGGCGGGTTTAAAAAAGGAAATTGTAGGCGAATTTTATACAGCCGTGACTCGGGCACCATCGGTTTATCGCGGCAACCCATTTCAAGTCGAAGTTGGCATCGCCTACGCACGCCAAGGTGAGAATGAAGACTTAAACGCCGATAGTCCGATTCGTCTAATGCGCTTTGCAAACCGCGTGCCGCTACTCTACATGGGCGGTGGTTGCGCCGTCACAAAAGCGGTCACAGCCGTAAACTGGAAATCCTATGGCCTTAACCAGCCAAGAGGGTCACTACCCATAGGCCCCATGGTATTAACCGTACACGTCGCCAGTGTTTGGGTTCCGTTTACAAGCGAAAGCAAAGAAGCCATCGCCCATTATCCCGAGATTATCAAGGAACTCACTTTTTGCCTTCAGGAATGCGGGCGACGGCTTTCGGTATTCCTTCGAAAACGACAACGTTTGGCGGAAGCAGCACGAAAACGTGATTACATGTCAACGTACATTCCGCATCTTGCGCTCGGTATTCGCCAGGCTCTAGAGCTTTCCGAAAAACAGGAAACAAAGATTGTCACCAAACTCAACGATATGTTGGAACGCTCACATCTCGATGTATAGCGTTACGACTCAGCCAACGGGCCAAACACCCCTATCAGGATAACGCCATGGCAACGCCTCCAAAGAAGAAGGTCGCGAAAAAGAAAGTCGCGAAGAAAAAAGTCACCAAGACGACGTCGGCGAAAAAGGCTTCACAAAAACCTTCCCCGCGCTCAAAGCCATCCAAAAAATCACCGGCACGAAAGGGCAACCTGCCAGCCGGCCCGAAACCTATTTCGCGCGCAGAAGCCGGGCGTCGCATCGTCGATCTGATTACGTCCATTCATGCGGATATTCTCAAACACAAAAAGCCCAAAATGCGCTTTCCTGTGCGCTCATTGTCCAACGTTAAATATGACCTGAAACGTGGCCATTTCGAAATATTGGGAAAAATGTCGGAACGTGCGTTGACCTACAATACCGTAAAGACGTTCGCGCAAACAATGCGGTTGATGGCGACCACCAAGATGGACCTGCTCGACAAAAACGACATCGCGGGTAAACGCGAAATCTATTACAACAGCAAGAGCTGGGGTCCGTGCCGTTTTGAACAGCAACCCGAGAGTGACGCCTTGCTTGATGACATGGAGGCCGCGCTCGCCGTGAATCGCGAACAACTGGGCTACATTCCAGAAGAACGCGGGGGCGACGTCACCGGCCCGCTGATCGTCATTGATCAAAACCCCGTGACTGGCGAGACCGTGAAAATCAATTGCGCCAAACTCGGTTCCGGCGCATGGAGCATTCCCTCGCGCGTTGAACAACTTAAATTCGAGAGCAGCGCCGCATTTATTCTTGTTATCGAAACATCCTCACTCTTTCAGCGACTTGTGCATCACGAGTTTTACAAAAAACGAAACTGTATTCTGATATCCATGAGCGGCGTTCCCACACGCGCCTGCCGGCGCTTTGTTCGCCGTCTGGCCGATGAGCAGTCGCTACCTGTGCTCGTCTTTACGGATGGCGATCCTTATGGGTACTGCAACATCTACAGAACGCTAAAAGTCGGCTCCGGCCAAGCGGCCCACATCAATCGCTTTTTTTGCGTGCCACAGGCGCACTTTTTAGGTGTTACGCCGCAGGATATTCTGGATTACGATCTAGAGGATGCAACCCACCCTCTAGAAGATGTCGACATCAAGCGTGCGCGCGATGCGCTGAAAAATGATCCATTCATTCGCCATCACAAAGAGTGGCAGGATGCGTTAAATCAGATGTTAAAAATGGGTGTTCGTATCGAACAACAGGCCTTCGCAAAACACGGACTCAACTTCGTGCTCGAAGAATATCTGCCCCGAAAATTGAAAGCAGCGCGTTACCTGCCTTGACCCGTGCGCACGCCAAAGGGCACATTACGGATTGCGCGGACTCAGTCCGATTCCGACCTAGCCGTACTCAGTATTTGCTCGGGGACATAATCGTCCATTCGCTCCATAAGCATGACTTCCAGTCGTTCACGGTGCGCATAAAATGCTTCCACGACGGCTGGGTCAAACTGCGTACCGCTTGACCTACGAATTTCTTCCACCGCATGCTCGACCGGAAGTGAGGCGCGATAGACACGATTCGATCGCATCGCATCATATGCATCGATCACGGAGAAGATTCGTGCACCCAGGCAGATCGCATCGCCTTTAAGGCCACGCGGATAGCCCCCGCCTTCAAACTTTTCATGGTGTGCGTAAACAATTTCAGCGGCCTGCTCAAGATACGGACTAGAGGAAAGAATATTGAAGCCCGTCTCGCAATGCTTCTTCATAATGACCCACTCCTCCTCGGTCAGTGGGCCCGCTTTCAGCAGAATGGCATCCGGAACCGCAATCTTTCCGATGTCATGAAGAAAAGCACCATCGGATATCACATCTAGGTCAGCTCCACTAATGCCCATTGAACCTGCAAGTTCCACGGCAAGATCGCGCGTACGGACGCTATGCTGCCCCGTTTGACGTTCGCGCGCATCAAGCATGGCAATCATCGCTTCGAGTGTGAATTTATAGGAGTGACGCATTTCTTCAAGGGTCGCTGCCAGTTTCTCGTTACGTTCGCGAACCATGTGTTCGAGACCCGTCTGATACTTCGCGTTCTCGAGCTTCAAACCGCGGTACTCCAGGGCCCGTTTTATAAGCGCGGAAAGCTCCCCCATTCGAACGGGCTTTTGAATAAAATCGTATGCCCCTTCGCGCAGGCAATCCACAGCCGTATCGACGGTGGCAAAGCCGGTCATCACAATTTTTACAATGGTATTGTCTATACTCGCGACACCTTGCAGAATTTCGATACCCGTCATACCAGGCATGGATAGGTCGGTTAGCAAAAGGTCGAACCCGCCGGGATCGTCGCCTAGCGTTTTAAGCACCTCGTGGCCAGCATCGCAAGTGACCACATCGTACCCGAGGCGAACAAGCATGCATTCAATGAGAGTCAACACAGCGCTTTCATCATCAACGACAATAATACGGCGGGCAGACGATTTAATGCTAGGCTCTGCGCCGTCACTTGCTGTGGCGCTCCGCTCCGACCACACGGCAAAACGGTCCCTACCGCCGCGTTTAGCGAGATATAGCGCGCGGTCCGCTTGACTCAACAGTTCATCAGCCGTGGTCGCCGGGTTCTCTATGCTACTGCACGCCACACCCACGGAGGCGTGTAAACGCAATTTAAGCGTGTCCGGGCAGAATAGATGATTACGAACGAGATCCAAAAAGCGTTGTGCAAAGATTCGCGCAGCGTCTTCATCAGCCACCGGTAAAACAGCAACAAATTCGTCACCGCCATAACGCGCCACAACATCTGTAGATCGAGCCGCATTTCCGAGAAGCTCTGCCAGATCGCATAGCACCTCGTCACCAACAGCATGACCATATGAATCGTTCAGTAACTTGAAGTTATCCACATCGACAACAAGGAGACTCATCGGACTGGAATAGCGCTGCGACATGGCCCAGGTACGCTTCAGTTCCTCCTCAAGTCGAATGCGATTGTACAATCCCGTCAGATGATCACGCGTGGCCAGTCGATGCATACGGCGCAAAGCGACAAAAACCGCAGCGATGTGATTGGCGGCGTGGTAAAGCACCGATACGGTTTCCGCTGGATAGGCGTCAACGTCTTTGGAAATCAGCGTGAGCGAGCCGCAGAAACTCTCTTTGAGTAGGATCGGAACGGAAAGCGCGGTTCCAATTTCGGCGGGCACAGGCTCGGGCGCACACAATTCGCCATTCACTTTAATCTGAAGTGTTTCTCTATTAGGAACGTCACCGCTGATCAACGCATAGCGAGCCAAAATGGCATCCGTTGCCCTATCAAGAAAGGCTTGATCAAGCTCGGATTGCACAATCAAAATCAGTTCATGCGCAAGATCATCGCCGCTATACACCAAGATGCCAACAATATCCGCAGTCAATTTATCGGCCAACGCGAACCCGAACTCTTCAAGGGTACCGACAAGCGTGTCGTTGTTAATTCCAGATTCATCAAGTCGATCGAGTAGAGAAAGGTGATCGCGCATGAGAGAAAGACCATGCGTTTGTGGAACATTCTTCCATCGGGCACGCGTCGCAGGTCCAATGCGCTCAATCACCCCAATCAGATCATCAATCGCAACAGGTTTTTCGATAACTTCTTCGACGCCCCTGGACGACAATTTGGAAAGGGTTGCAGAATCGATACGATCCGAAACGACTACGACGCCTAACCATGGCCAAATTTTGAGCGCCTCTTGAAGAAAAACATCGCCGTCAATGTTGTCCATGCCTATGTCAACGACGAGGACATCAAAACTGTTCTGCATTAACATCTGCAACCCTTGACGCGCATTCTTTGCACATGCCACGCGATAGCCGTTCCCTTCGAGCGCCAAGGTGAACAGCTCACGAGTGGGCGCATCCTCATCCACGACAAGGACGCGAAGCGCAGAGTCTTTCATATTCGCCGAACGATCAATCATCATAAAGGACCTGAGAAACTGATTCCAAAAAAAAAACGCGTCAAGCACGCCGCGCTATACAGTCAGACGACGCTCGTTACAAAACGATCCGACTTTAGTACATTTCAGACATCCTGACCAGTGTCCAAATATACTTTATTTATCGCAACAATACGTCATCGCGCGGCAAGCGTAGCACCTGATTGGCAGCAACCGCAATCGGGTCAAGATCGCTCTTCAAGCATCGATTTCTTTTCCCGTATATCCGGTTGGTATATTTAACTTTTCCATACGGTACTTCAAAATACGTCGCGTGGTGCCCAATGCATCCGCGGCACGCGTCTGAACCCCGGTCGCTTGTTTGAGCGCATTTTCAATAAGCTGACGTTCGAAACTATTTACCGAATCTTCGAGCGAGTTTCCTTGCATCGCAACCGTGATTTTCGCCGCGTTCGGTCTCAGCTCGTCCGGCAGATGTTCAGGCAGAATGTAACGACTCTTACCATGTAAGACCAGTATACGTTCGAGTACATTCTTCAGTTCGCGAACATTGCCAGGCCAGTCGTAGCCGCACAGAATCGCCATGGTTTCGGGAAGCAGCCCTTCCGTCGTCGAATCCAATTGTTGACGATATTTTTCATAATAATGCGTGGCCAGTAATGGAATATCTTCCCGGCGTTCACGAAGCGGCGGCAGGCAGACAGGAATAACACTTAGCCGATAGAACAAATCGTTTCGAAAATTTGCATTCTCAACTTGTTGTTTCAAATCCTTTCCGGATGCGCAAATAATACGAGCATCTGTTCGAATCACACGCGTGCCACCGACGCGCATGAATTCCTTTTCCTGCAACACGCGAAGCAATTTGACCTGCGTGGATAACGACATCTCGCTAACTTCGTCAAAAAAGAGCGACCCCTGTGCAGCTAAATCAAAACGGCCGGGCTTCTGCTTGTCCGCGCTTGTGAAAGCCCCCTTCTCATGACCAAAAAGTTCGCTCTCCATCAGGGCTTCAGGCAAAGAGGCGCAATGTACGGCGACAAAGGGATCATCGCGTCGTTGGCTCCAGGCGTGGATGCAACGAGCAACGAGCTCCTTGCCTGTGCCACTTTCCCCTGTTATGAGAACGGTGGTATCCGCGGCAGCGGCTTTTTCCGCATCCGCCAATGCCAAACGGAAGCTTTCGGACTCCCCGATAATACCGTCGATGGGATATTCACGCGACACTTCGCCCTGCAATACTTTGACCTGCCGTTGCAGCTTACTCGTTTCCAAGGCACGCTCGACGGTATGTCGTATTGTGCCGACGTCGAACGGCTTGGTGACGTAATCAAACGCGCCCGACTTGATGGCTGCAACCACAGGTTCAACGCTCGTCGAAGCGCTGACCATAACGACAGGAACATCCGGATACATATCCTGAATTTCGCGCAGCAAGGATAAGCCGTCACGTTCAGGCATGATCACATCCAGGAGGACTAGATCGATACGCTTATCTGAAAGCATTCGACTGGCATCATTCGCGCTTTCCGCGACAGAAACCTCGTATTGTCGGTCAAAAATTGTACGTAGCGATTCGCGGCTTCCAAGCTCATCATCGACGACCAGTAAGTGCTTCATACGGCTTGTTCCTCAAGAGCGTGAGCGACGGGGACGGAAATAACCACGCTCGTGCCCTTCGGTGACGAATTTATGGCGACGCGACCATCGTGTTCGGACACCGTGCGTTGAACAATGGGAAGGCCGAGCCCCATGGCGCGGCTTTTTGTGGTGCAGAATGGTGAGAACACATTCGATTTGATGTCCGGCGGTATTCCACCCCCATTGTCACGAACCGACACCTCTACATATTCGGTGCCATCCGTCTCACCAAGGACATACCGTGCACTCAGGGTTATGGCTGCATCATTCTGGCCCTTTAATGCTTCGGTGCAATTGATAAACAGATGCGCAAAACATTCAGACATTGCGCGGAAGTCGGCGAAAATTGAAGGGATACGTGCAGGGATTTCAACACGCATGTTCACCGTCTGTGTTGCCAATCGCAGACTTGCTTCATGAATCCCCTGCTCAACCACATCGCGAATTTGCACAGCGGAACGATCGAGCTTGGGGTGATTTGCGAATCGATTGATTTCTTTAATGACCGAATCCAACCGGTCGACTTCCTGGGACATTAGCCCACTGAACTGAGTCCTAAAATCGTCCTCGTGATAACGCTCGGGCAGAAGCTGCGCAAATGTCTTGATCGCCACGAGCGGATTACGAATTTCATGTGACATGCCGGCTGCCAATTCAGTCCAAAATGCGGCATGATCCAATTCCTTTTGGCGCTTACTCAGCAGGCGCTCGCGCGTGAGGTCATGAACAAAGGCAACCGCACCCCAACACTCTTCACCAGACAGTAATCGCGCCGTTCGAAGGGACAGATATCGACTTGTGCGTTCATCTTCCCATTCAAAGACATCCTCGGGTCGACGCCGTCCCCTGAGCGACAATCGCAAATGCTCTGCAACGGGATTTCCGAGCGCGTTTATTGAGTGATTAAGGACCCGTCCGCGTTTCAAACTCAGAATTTGCTCGGCAGCATCGTTGTACCAGCCCACGCGCTCATCAGCGTCGGATGCAATGATGCCAACGGGAAGCGAGTGCAGCAGTGTTTCCGCAAAAGACTTCTGAAGTGTTATTTCCTGATAAAGCATGGCGTTCTCGAGCGCAATCGCAGCATGTTCGGCGAAGACGACAAGATTCTTTATCGAGGCTTCCTCGAATGGCATGCCCGTGATGCGCTTTCCAAGAAACATCCACCCCAGCATGTCCGTTCGACCTTGAAGCGGAATAATCAACTCGGCCCCCATCAGGTCCAAGGCACGCTGCAACAGACGCCGCTCGCGAAGATCGTGCAATTGACTCACGATACCACGCGTGACCATCTGGGCGTTGACCTCCAACCAACGCACAAGTGCATCATCGCGATGAATGCCAAGCTCACGTGTATCGTCGAGACAGCCAACGGCAGCCATCAGACTGTAAGTGGAAGAGGTGCCTGAACCCGCAAATATTCCAACACGCAGTACGCCCGCTTCGTTGGCAATGCCATCGACGATTTCCTGAAGTAAGCCCGTGACATTGTCAAAATGACGAAGAGGACGAAAAAATTGGCGCAAATATTGCCCCGTTTCACTCACGGCAGAGGCGGACACGACCGTGGATGCGCTCTGCTTCTGACTGCAGGCGAGTTGGTCGCGTAACATTTGCACCTGATCGTTCAAGCCCAAATAGTTGGCGGCCTGACGCATCAGGGTTTCAAAGGTGGCACCATCAAAATCCAGATCCTGCGCTGCAAATACACCCACATCAAGCGCCTCCAAAAGCGGATCCGAGCGCGGGACACCCAGTGCAATAACAACATTATCCTGCCAACGTTTGCCCACCTCACGCAGCAGTTCAATCGTCTCAGAACCTCGGACGTCCAACAGCACAATTGCAGGTCCATGCTGTTCAAGAGCGCGCAGGAACTGGCCCGACGTGGAAACAAGGTTCATCGAGACATTAGACGGCACATAGCCAGATACGCGCTGTTGTAGATCTTTATCCGTGGTGTAGAGAATGCAATAAATCTGATCATTCATTTGTCACCCCTTCCTTTGGTACGGGGAAATGAATCAAAAATTCAGTTCCTCGGCCAGGCTCACTGACGACATCAATCACGCCGCCTTGTTCCGTAATGATTCCATGTGCTACCGACAGGCCGAGCCCCGTACCACTGGTTTTTGTTGTAAAGAACGGGTCAAAGACCCGCAATAGATCTTCCTCTTCAATCCCACATCCTGTGTCTGCTATTTTGATCAACATGAGCTGCGGTGGGGATGGCCTCGATGATGACGTTAGCGCGCCGTTTCCATTGCTTTGAAGCGTACTATGGGTACCCTCCACCTGAAGGGTTTGTATGAATAGTGTTCCGCCCTCCTTCATGGATTCCTGGGCATTTAAAAAAAAGTTCACAAAGGCCTGCGACAACAGATCTGCATCCCCCAAGACACCACACAGATCCTCTTGAAACTCCGTCGAAACGTCGATATTATTGCGTCGCATTTCTTGCCCTACCAGACTTAAGGAATCGGAAATCACGCTCGTCATATCAATCGGTTCGAAGCGTGGTTTCGAAGGACGCGAAAAGGTCAGAAGTTGGTTTACAATTCGGTCAATGCGCTTGACTTCCTTTCCGACAAGATCCTGAAATGTGTTCCGGAACTCAGCCTCTTCATAGCGCTCCGGAAGCAACTGCGTAAACGTTTTAATTGTGACCAATGGGTTCTTGATTTCGTGGGCCATACCTGCCGAAAGGGTACCCATACTGGCTAAACGATCGGAACGTCGAATCTGCACCTGGAGAAGTTTTAATTTGGTAACATCCTGAAAAACAACCATGGCCCCAAGGACATCTCCGGTATGACTCTTGAACACAGACGAGGTCACTCGTAAGTGGACAATTTCTTTTTCACCCATTCTTACAGGCACCTCAAATTCCTCACGCAGCTTCGTTTCATGGAGCGTATTTCGAATAATTTGCGCAAGTTCAAAAGGGATCTGGTCTAGCGAAGCGCCACCAACCAATTCATTGGGTATGCGCAAGATGGCGTGTGCTTCTCGGTTGCAGGCCGTAATGCCCAAGTCCATATTCGTGGCGATCATTCCGTTGCCGAGATTCTCGAGCAAAATGTCATTATAGAGACGACTGTTACTCGCTTCGGTAAAGAGCTTTGCATTGTCCAAAGCAACGCCAAGTTCGGCCGACAGAATACTAAGCGCGTCCTCCTCCTGCGCG
>JBLHHU010000041.1:0-18537 GCA_047615735.1 Kiritimatiellia bacterium
TCAGAGTCCGTCGTCAACGCGGACGGTTTTTTCTATTATGACGAATCGTCATATTTCAACATCCGGGTCGTCGGCATCCTCGAGGACTCGCGTGGACCGGAAGACGGGAAGGCACCGCGCCATCTACGCCGCCTCGATCTTGACGCCGTCGTGCATGGTTATGTCGATATCGAAGACCCACTCTATTTGCACTACGCCTATGAGCACATTTACTCGCACATCGGCAACCGCGTCCTGCAGCGCCATGCGGCCGCCGGCCAGTCCTTACGCACATTGTTCATTGGCGGCGGTGCGTACACCTATCCCCGCTACCAGAAGACCATCTTCCCTAATGTCCAGTGCGACATCTCCGAAATCGACCCCAAAGTCACCGTCGCCGTCAACGACGCCATGGGTTTGGCCGATTTTCCGGGCGACTTCAACATCGTTCATTCCGACGCGCGTCAGTTCATCATGCAATCCGAACGCGACGCGCAGTATGACATTATATACGGCGATGCCTTCAGCAGTCTGAGCGTTCCCTCCCATCTGACCACGCGCACCTTCACGCACGATGTTGCACGCCTGCTCAAGCCGGACGGACTTTACATGATCAACATGATCGACTCCTGGCGCGCTGCGCGTTTCTTGAGTGCCTTCGTGAACACCTTGGACGAGGTCTTCGCGCACGTCCACGTCTTCAGCACCCTGGAAGGCCCACTGGATGACGAGCGCGCAACGTTTGTACTGCTAGCCTCGAAGTCCGAGATTGATCTGGACGCACTGGGCACACGCACCAACGACTTCCAGGGCATCACGGGGCGACCACTTAACCCTGAACTCAGGCGCCAGCTGGGACAACGCGGACTGAAACCTCTGCAAACGCGCCAGCTCACCCCTGCGGAAGCACGCGCGGGCGCGGTCGACCTCCCACGCGGCTGGCATGATCTGCGCGTTGAAGCCACGTACACCCCCGACGCAAACAGCTACACCACGGAGCACACCCAATTTCTCCGAGTTCAACTCGGCGCGGCGCCGCAACAGCCCTTCACCGTGCAGGCGCAACTACAGGTCTCTCCTCCCAGCGTGACTTACGTTGGTGACGGCACGACACGCACCTTCCCGCTACCGCCCTACAGTGTCGACCTGACCGCACAAGGCGACGTCCCGCCCATGCAGTTTCACACGGTCGGTCAGAGCGCCCTCACCTTTCCCGAGCCGCCCGCATCCGGCTCAATTATTTCCATCGCGCTCGCACCGCCTAAGAATCGCTTAGACCTGAAAGTCGAAAACGCCCGCACACAGTATGCACTCGCCCCATACCGCATCACCATGCGCCGCACCGACGTGATTGAGCCAGACGGCATCGCCAAAGGCGCAACCCAACTACCCGCCCTGACAACCTTGCCCGCCAACACCAAAACCGTCACATTGCGGACGTGGTCAGACAAGAAAATCATACTCACGGACGACCATTGTCCCGTCGACAATATGCTGTCTGACGTTGTCTCCCAGCGCGCGGGCTTACCCCACTGACCGAGCCCCTCCCGCCAACGTACGCGCGACGGAGAGTGCAGGACGCGAAACCTATCGTCGCCGATCGTAATCGCACTCCCCCACTCGCCAATCATGCCGGAGGCACTTCTGACGCATGCGGCAAACAGGACCCGGCCGCTCCGCGGGGATGGGCGAAAAAAAGAGTGCGATTACGATCGCCGAAATAGACCCGCCTTGCCAAAAATGAAGTCTCCACCATGGTTTTGCGAATGATGTATTCCTATACATAAAGCACAGACCCGAATGCTGCTACTTTAAGCCATCCGTGCAAGCTTACTACGGCACTGTTAAGAATTTCACAGAAGGTCGCGAAGGACACGAAGCTTGTCCTGCCGCAGGCAGGGGAAAGAACCCTCCTTCGCGCTCCGCGCTACGGCGGGCAAGCCGGCGGAGCCCAGCCTGCCACGGCGTAGCCGCGAAGCGCGAAGACGGGCCGGGCTCCAATGTTGGATCGCTTAACCCAGTCCCTGCTGTTCCGCTTGGAGCCCGGCGGGCTCCGCCGGCAGCAGTGGTTGAGCCTTTCCGTCCTTCGCGGCCTTCTGTAAATGGTTTTAGAATTTGATGTCGGAACCGCTTAAAGTAATGCCATTCAGCACAGACCCCAATTGCCTAGTTGATGTAGGCGATCATAACGTTGGCAACTTTCCTGTCCTGCCCCCACTCAAGACAGACCCTACCCTTGCTATTTGCGCCGCGTTGTCCAATGATGACGCTGACGAGCGATGTCATTTACAGATTTAGAAGGAGATAGATCATGCTCAAATCGGAACTATTGAAACGCACCCCGTTACGGATCTTAGACGAAAGCACACACGGCGGTCTCACGGCTGGCGACGTGGGCGTTTTGGTCGCACCCAAAGGAACAGGCAAACATGCCTGCCTTGTCCATATCGCAACGATTCGACTGCTCGAAGGCAAACATGTTGTGCACCTCTCGTTCTCCGAAAACACGTCACACATCGTATCGTGGTATGAAAAGATTTTTGAAGCCGTCGCGAAACGACACAACTTGGAGAACGCCAGCGACATCCATGACGAAACGGTCAAGAACCGCATCATCGTCAACTTCCGCCAGGACGACAATCCCGTGCAGCGCCTTGAAAAGAGCCTCGAACTCCTCGAACAGAGCGCACACTTCCATGCGGATCGCCTGATCGTTGACGGTTTCGACTTCACAAAAGAGTCGGTCGAAGGGCTCAAAGAACTGCGCCGCTTCGCCAAAGCGGCTGGCTATTGCATCTGGATGAGCGCGTCGATGGACCTGGGGCAAGGCGACACCCCGGTTCCCGCTGCTCTCGAACCGTTCATCGACGAAATTGCGGTCATGGTCGGGCTTGAACACGTGGACAATCATGTGCAACTGCGCCTGATAAAAGATCGTGACACAAGCGATCTCGCAGACATGCATCTGACGCTTGACCCAGAGACCTTGCTCATCACGGAAGACAGCGTCGTTGTCTGAGCGGATGCCGCGCGGCACTACTTCGGAATATTGACCAACGTGTAGTACGCTTCTCGGTGCAACAGATCTTGCCCCGTCGTTGACGTCATTTTATTCACGTGAAGCTCATGCACGTACCCGACGCGTAAACCGTCAACGCGGAGCGTGACCTTCCGAGCGTCAGGCGAGACGGTCGCAGAAGCGATCGCCAACGTCTGCACATCCTCCTCCGGGCCACCGTAATCACTGCGCAGGCGGTAGGTGTAGCTTGTCATCGTATACGACGAAACGTCGGCGGCCACGGCGGCTTCGACCGGTTCTGTAAACGTTAGCTCGAACCCATCCGACTGCGCACGCATCTCATGAATTTCAAAAGGGCGCTTTCCTGTCCACACCAAACGCTGCAGCCCCCAAGCCTTATTGCCTCTGGAACCCCAACCCGCATTGGACATGCCAACGAACAAAGAATGGTCTTTTCCAAAACTCGCACGAATAATGCCGCACTCAAATCCGTAGCGAAACGGGAAACATGCACCCTGCCAGTGACCGTCGACCTTCTCTAAAAAGACGCGCATCACGCAGGACTGGTTTTGGTCTGCAACAAACAACTGGCCCGCAAAAGGTCCGAACTCACCTTGGGTCGACGTATCCCACGCCATGCCCGCTGGCGATTTCCCCATTTTATTATAGGGGAACCAGACGGCAGGCATTTTAAAGGTGGGGTTCGTGGTATGCAGATCCTTCATGAAGGCGCCGGAGCCGACCTCCCCCGGATGCGCGATAGTCGACTCAGGTTCATTGGCCGAATTGATGCCATGCGGGTGTCCGTGGAAATCGCCCTTTTCGATATGCGACAGCTTGGAGGCATTGCACCACTCGCCCTGATTATCTGTGTAGAAGACATCGCCGTCTGGACTTATCTCCAAACCTGCCGGACTTCGTAGCCCACACGCCATGGTTTCCATAGCTCCACTATCCGGATCGAAGCGTAACGCCCAGCCACGAAACTTCGCACGCCCGTACGGCTCGCCACCAAATGGTTTATTGGTGAGGACCCAAAACTTGCCATCCTTATCCAAACGAGGACCAAAGTTGTACTCGTGATAGTTTCCGCTTATAGGAACGAAATCGCTGACCGTTTCAAAGATGTCTGCGCGACCATCGCCATGACTGTCTTTCATGCGCGTCAACTCACCGCGTTGCATTGTGTAAACCCACCCTTTGTACTCATACAGCCCGAGTGGGCTCGACAAACCGAAGGCCCAGGGTTTGAAACGTGCCTTTTCCGGTTCAAAGGCGTTTTCAACAACGAACACTTCACCGCGGCGGGTACAGATCATCAGTTCGCCAGTTCCGAGCTGCAAAATCCCGGAAACCTCCAAGACAAACTTGCCCGGATCGAAACTTTGAATTTGGTAATACTCTTCCTCGCCAGCGAAAACCGACATCGCGCCGAAGACATAGAGGACTGCGATAAATACGAAATGCTTTACCATTGGAGACTCACCTCGATTGTGGCGCGCTTCGCGCTGAGTACTAGCGGAACAAGCAATTCTTTGCCACCGCCCGTCGTGCGCACGACAGGCGTCATGTTGGGCGACGTGATCTCAACGCTCAAGTGACCGTCAACCAGCCAGTGCCCAGCCCGGGACTTTGTGATTTCATGGCCCGCTGCCGCCAACAGGTAGGTGCCATCTTCAGTCACGTCACCGGTAATGACGAATTGGCGCACGAGTACGGCGCCCCCAGGACGAAGCTCGGGACGAGGACGCTCTTCGATACGTAAACCATCCTGTTCATACATCAGAATAGGGACCCGCGCTTTGTCGAATCGATACCCTTTAAACCGTCCAACCACGCGATACGCGTGATCCTGCGTTGGCCAAGGCGATTCCGGCGATGCCAGCACCGCCACGGAAGGACCGGGCGGCATCGCCAACACATCGTGACCCATGGGGCCGTTGAAGTTCATATTGCGGCCACTCCAAGCGCCGTGCGGATCGACAAATTTGCCCTTCCATGCATTTGTCAGACGCACCTTATTGGCATCGAAGCTGACATGGATTCGCTCGGGAAACCCAATCGCAAGACCACGCGGACCGGCATCTTTGATGAAAGTCCGTAAGACAACGGGTTCGTCACGGGGCAGCAACTCGTTGTCCGAAACGGCTTCACCCATACCTGCCGGCAAGGGCATGTCTGCGCCAAGCGAGAGATAATTCCATATCGCAGCATGCTGCCCCGCGACAGTTCCGTCGGCAACATCTTTGAAAGCGACCGCGCCAGCGGGCCAAAAGCTGGGCATACGTGTGGCCTTGTTGATCGCAGCCGGCTCTGCAAGGAAGCGGGACAACCATTCGGGATGCAATCGCTCCGATACCGTGCCCAGATCCACAGCGGGAATGCCAAGCGATACATGGCCATTTAGGTTATGACAGTTCACGCAACCGAACCCCGTTGTCCCGACAAGACGGCGACCATCGCTAGCGGATGCCGACGTAAACTCGGGCGCGCTCGCCTCACCTGAACGTGAATCAACGACAGGCAGCAATGCGACCAATTGTTCTATATCGGCATGCTTAAAACTGGGCATGCGCGTGGCCATGTACGGCCGTACGTGATGCTTGCCGTGTATCACAATCTCACCAAGAGCCTCAGGGCGAATCTTGTTACCGACACCGGTGAGGGTCGGCGGGTATCGCCCTTCATCGCCCAACTCGGCGTCAATGCGCATACCGAAATAGGCAGCCCGATCACTGGGACCGCCAATGTCATCACGGGTGTGACATGCTAGGCAGTTAAACGCCGCCAAACCTTGATCCACTTGAGCGGCCGGCGACAGTGGCCTGGACAGCGCCTTCGCGGACACCAGCCCAGCCGTGATGGTTTCGCGCTGCGCTGCGCTGAGGCCAAAATCAGGGCGCCCTTTGGGCACAGACTCAGCCATGCATCCTTGATCCGATTTACGCCCGAGTGCCATCAACGGCGGCGGCAAATTTGACGACGACAGAATGTCCGGCATCGTATGGCAAGCGACACAACGTAAGGCCGAGAACAGCTTCTTTCCAGATGCCGCTTTGCCCGCATCGACCGAAAATGCTCTACTAGAGAGCGGCAGCATCGGCGCGCGACCGGGCACGCTGAGGCGGTGACCCGGAATGACACTTTTCACGCCCTGAGGGGGTTTCCATGAAACATCCAAACCATGACCACCGCCGGCTTGGACATACACAACTTTTATCGCATGCGACCCGGCCGACAGCTCGACCGTACCGGAACGCTCCAGCATGCCGTGCGCGCCGAGATTACTGACGACCTGTTTGTCGCCGACCCACATCAGCGAACTGTCGTCCGAGCTCGTATAGAACGTGTAGGTCCCGGGGACGTCGACGCGCAATTGGCCCTCAAAGCGAAACGCAAACGAATCGGCTCGGGTGGTCAGTGATTTATAATCAAAGCTTTTGGCGATGCCGTTCGCTTTGGGCGCCGTCTTTTCCAGATCCGTTTCACGCCCGACAAAGCTTCCTTCGAAATACCGATATTTCAACCCGGGTTCATTGACGGGAGCAATGCTCTTGCGTTGTGGATTATCAAGCTGATCTCGAAGCAGGTAGACGGCCAACGGCAAGGCTTCGTCATCGCTCAAACGAAAGTCAGGCATGCGCCCGGACGGACGTGTTTGCGTGGGGTCCTTTAGAAACGCAACCAACTGGTCGACGGTGGTCTTGTAGGCCAAATGCGTCAACGGCACAGACGGGAATTCGCCCGCCTTGCCTTCGGGTGCGTGACAGGCGACACAACCAATCTCGTGAAAGAGCTCACGCCCGACCTCAACATCGGAAGCGCTTCCGCCCGCCTGATCAGGCTTAATCGGACCACCAAGCGAAACAAGGTAATGCGTCAACGCATCGGCCGCCGCATCCTGCTGATCAGAATTCAGCCCGTGCAAGAGTGCCGGCATCAACGTTCCTGGGCGCACAGCCTGTGGGTTCTTGAGAAACGTACGAATGAATTGCGGCGTCAAGCGTGCACCGGCCTTGCGCAAGTCCGGCGCGGCCTTAGGCGAAAGTTGCCCCTCGCCGGGCGTGCTCTTGTGACAAGCAACACAGTTCAGCTCATTGACCAGCATCCGTCCCTGCTCGGCAGGTGAGGCCCCGCTTGCACGAAAATGAGCATCTGCAGGAATAATAGGGGCGGCGACGCTGGTCAGCGCCGCCAAAATAGTGGCGCCGAAGGCGGCGCCGTTACGAAATGTCATACATCAGCTTTCGGGGAAACACAGACTATTCAGCAGCCTTGGTTTGCCATTCAGGTTGTGGCAGCGGCTTGGTTTCGCACTTCAGATCCCCGGCGGCGAACTGAATTCCGTTGAGCCATAGCTGAAGGATTTTCGCGTCCCAGCACACGGAGTTATTGTGACCGAACGCTGACACGAAGACTTTTCCTTTACCGTAATCACGCACCCAGGCCAAGGCGTGATCGTTGTCCGCACGCTGACCGCCGCCCTTAGGCGAAACACGCGTATCAATGGTGGCCAGCACGCGCAGATTCTTGCGATCGTACTCCTTGTATTTATAGAGCTCATCGCGGATCGAATAGGCTTCGCTTCCAAAATGATCTGCGCAGCAATGGTCGGGATCGTCAATGCTAACGCCCCAGGTGCCGCCGGCATTCCAAGGATGGCCATCGAAAACACCGCCGACCATTTCTGTGTACTCTTTCCATTCTGGGAAACCCGCATCGGTTGCGGCATGAATAGCGACGAATCCGCCACCGCCCTTGATGTAGTCCAGCAGCGCTGCACGCTGCTCGGGTGTCGTAAACGCCTTTTGCACCTTGGTCGTGTTGTTGAAGATCACCACATCGTAGGCTTTGAGTTTATCGGGATTCAGGTCGGCGACATCGCCGGTCAGGTCGACCGTAAACGTGCCCGTTTTTTCGCCCATAATTTCCAGGCAGCGGTTAATCGTCGGGATGGATCCATGCACGAAACCAGATGCCTTGTGATAGACCAGCGCCTTGTAGGGCTCCTTAACCTTAACTTTGGGCGTCACGTCCATGGCTGCCGTGATCTTGGCTTCATCAGCAAACGCCGACGTGACCACCATGCAACCCACCATCATCATTAGTACCGATTTCAACATGCGATTACTCCTCAGTGCTTTTCGTTAAAGACCCGCGTCTGCAGGTGTGGCGCTCAACGCCATTCTGGTCCAAATTCAATACGCCCAACATTCCAGCCCAAAACCACTTCAAAAAGCAATGCTTATGTTTACGGGCCGTTTCTTTCGAGAACCGATCGGTCCCTCAAGGGCGAATGCGCGGAGCATTCGACGCTTCGAATGAATGGTGCCCTGTCGAGCCCTTGCCCAACACTGCGTGATAGTCGGCAGGCAGTTCGGCGCGATGCGTCGTGATGGCGTCCGCATACTCTGGATTCGTGATCACGTTTCGCCATTCGTTTGGATCAGCGTCGAGATCATAAAATTCCTCGGAACCATCATGATATCGAATAAAGCGATAACGTTCGGACACAATGGCCACGTTGCCCGGACCGAAACTCGTTCGCGCAAAATGAGGCCACTCGGCATCGACATCACGCAACAAGGGCACGAGCGAATGTCCTTCGTGCCTTGGATCCGCTGCGTGCCCCGTCAGCGCGAGCAGCGTCGGATAAATATCCAACAACTGAACAGGTTTGCGGCAAATCGTCCCGCGTGAAAGCCCTGGACCCGCAATAATCAGCGGCGTGCGTGTGCCGTCTCCCCAGAGGCTACGCTTGGCATGACGTTCTTTTTCGCCGATATGGAACCCGTGGTCCGACATGAGCACGACGTACGTATTATCCCGATGCGGACTTTCATCAAGCGCTCGCACGAGCTTCCCGACCTGCGCATCCACAAAACTCACACAGGCCAAGTACGATTGCACCATCGCCTTCCATTGATCGTTCGCGAGCACCCACTCATGCGTAGGCGCGACATGTTTCAAGCGTGTAATCGCGATGCCGTACGAGGAAACATCATCCAAGTCCCCCGTCGCCACAGTGGGTAACCGGACTGTGTCCAGAGGATACAGATCAAACCACTTCTGAGGTGCATATTGTGGGACATGCGGCCGGTAAAAACCGAGCCCGAGCAGAAAAGGTTTCTCGGGTACATTTGCCAAGGCCTGAACGCCCCATCCCGCTATCTTAACATCCGGCATGTCTGCATCGTGCTCCGGATAAGCGCCCCAGTCCCACAGCGGATGCCCCGGATAGGGCGATATCTTTTTTTCGGGTCGCGGTCCGAAGTTTCCGAACCCGCCAGCCCAGTTTGGCCAATACGTGGCGCTCTGATTGCCATGAAACAACTTTCCCGCGCCGGAAACATGATACCCCTCGGCCTCAAAACGTTTCGGAAGAAACACGCTCTCACGCATCGCAGGCGACGCCGTTGGGTCAGGATTCAGAAAATAGACCCCTGATGTTTCTGGATACAGCGAAGCCATCATGCTTGCACGCGATGGATTGCAGACGGGCGACTGGCAATGGGCATTCGCGAACAATACGCCCCGCGCCGCAAGGGCATCCATGTTCGGCGTCTGCACCTGAGGGTGGCCGCCCATACAGCCAACCCAATCGTTTAGATCGTCTACCGCAATCAAAAGGACGTTGGGCTTGTCGGCACCATAGGCCGCGACGATGCCCATGCCCCCAAGCATCAACACCAGACCAAGAAACGTCGCCAGACTGTGTTTCATATAATTGTTCCCCATGTTTGTGGGTGTGGGAGTAGGTGGGTATGTCCGTCTTGCGGTCGCGTCATATTCAGCCCCATCTACTCTGGCCTAACCGATTGAGATGCTCCACGGGTCCGCGTTGGCCACAAAGCCTTACGCACTCACGCACTCACGCACTCACAATACCTGCCCCTATCGAACTGGCCGGTTGTTTCGCTCCAAGCCGTCTGATAGCATGCTTCCAGCAGCAGTAGGATCACATGGTGAAACCGACAATAGCAAGACGCAACCCAGAGGCATTGGCGTGAATTCAATGGACCGTAAACCCGCGATCGGCATCGTTTTCCCGCGACCGCGCGGTAAAGGCGGCGCCCTCTCGGTCGCGGCCTGGATCATCCATAGCCTGCAGGATCATTATCGCCTTACCGTCATGACGCTCGACCCATGCGATCCGGCGCGATTGAACGCCGCATTCGGCACCACTATTCGAGCCGACGCCGTGCGGTGGATCTGTTTCGAAAACCAACATCCAAAAGCGGCCGCCTTGTTGACGCGCCTCGACATGGTGACCCTCGATCAATACGCGTGCATGCGTTGGGTACGGTCCAAACTGAGCGACGACATGCTCCCCCTGTCAGCGAACAATGAAATGGCATTTGGCCGGCGCGGCCTTCAGTACATCCACTTCCCCATGCTTACGGTGGGCCGCCGAGATATCGCACGCCAGATAGGACAGTCCGGATCATGCGCAAAGGACGTCATGGGACGCCTCTGCCGCCTCACTTTTGGGGTTCGTGATCACGACCTGCACAACAACGACACCGCGTGCAACAGCGAGTGGACACGCTCTGTCTATCAAGACTATTACGGCGAGAATGCGCACGCGGAATGCATTTACCCGCCCTGCACGATATCGGGCACGCCGTCACACGCAGAATGGACGCAACGTGAAAGCGGCGTCATCCTACTGGGCCGCTTGGCGCCGAAAAAGCGCATTGAAGATGGACTGCGCGTCGTTCGACGCCTGCGTGACATGGGTCACGACATGCACGCTCACGTCATTAGCAGCGGCGGCGATGCCCAGTACAGAAAGCGTCTCGATGACGAATTTGGCAATGATGACTGGGTGCACTGGGAGGATGACATTAGCAGGCAAGCGTTAATGACACTTCTGAGCACCCATCGTTATGGCATGCACTGCAATCACGACGAACACTTTGGCATGGCGACCGCGGAAATGAGCGGGTCAGGCTGCCTCGTACTTGGCCACAACTCCGGCGGGACGCGTGAAGTCTTGCCCGACGCAGCGCAGCGATATGCGTCCATTGAAGACGGCGTGGAGCGGCTGGGACGGATTCACACCGACGCGGAATTACAATCCCGTCTGTTGGCGACGCAACGCGAACACGCCCAACAGTTCAGCGCTGACGCGTTCACCCAGCGGATTCGCGGGTGGGTCGAGGCGTTTCAAAAGTCGACGGCAGCACCAATGCTGGACGACTAGCTCAGACGCTGTCGCGGATGTGAACCCATGTATGCACATGCGGCTTACCGCGGAAGTACCAAACCATATTCGGCCCTTCGACTTGCCACACATCCCACACCTTGTCGTCACCGATGTCCTCATCCTTATAAAACGACATGTGCAACTTATCGAATCCGCTCTTTTCGATGCAGGCCATGGCCTCGTCCACATCGACCTTGCGGAACGGCGCCAAGAGATCCGACATCACGTGGCGTGCCAAATCCTTCTGATCACGCGTCAAGGCTTCGACCGGCATGCCCGCGAGGCCCTCGTCGCTTCCAGACAAGGCAATCGTTTTCATGCCATGTTCGCCACGCGAACGCCCTAACAAGGCCATATCGCGCTGCTTGCCATCCAAAGCCTGAAAGAGCGCGTTTGCACGCTTTGCCTGAAACCAGTAGGCATTGCCCGGATGATCCGCTTCTTCGTGAAAATCTTCGGCGGCGTGTCCGTAGAAAATGGGTCCGCCGAACGCGGCACCTTTCACGGAATCGCCATCGCAACGGCGCGTACAATGGCGCCCGGTTAACACAAACTCAAAGGCACCGCTTCCGGGGTCACCAAAAAGCCCAACGGAGCATTCCCCGAACCCATTGCGACCACTGTCGTGCACGACCTGATCGTAAACCGTTTGAGCATACGCCTCGCTGTGGAGATTCATGAAGATGTCCTTCACCATCGCCTGCTGGTCCTTCGTAAAAAACTGCCCCAGTCGCGGCTTCGTAATGTGCCAGTTGTTGTCGACCTTTAAACGCAAAGGATGATCAAAGGGGAAACAGACAGCGGCACGCTGCTCGTTGCTCAGCGTCCCATACAGGGAGGCGACCAGTGTCTCCGAAACAGGCTGTTTCAGGGCGCCTTCCGCAAGCGTCGTCAGCGGCGCGGCAAAGGCCGCCGAGGCCGCAAAGGCCGAACTGGTTCGAAGAAAGTCCCTGCGACTATGGGGGTCGCAAGGGAGCCCGGACATCTCGGTTTCACGGTTCTGGGTCATGCATCACTTCCTTTTTGGGTGAACGAACAACAGGGTTCGTCGACGTGAATAAGCGTTACAGATAGCGTACCCGATGACCAGAACGAAGACGGCAGAGCACCCGATTATTTGGGAACAATCCACACGTTGCGATAGTGAAGCGTATCGTTGTGGTTTTGCAGACTCAGCGGCCCGGCGATGAGGTTCGGTTTGTAGAAGGGCCGATTCTTGTGTGTCGTTGGCCCCGTGAGCGGGACATCATCCAGAATGAGATGACCGTTGTGGGTGACACTGATGCGTGCAGGCGCAAGAAGCTGGCCGCCTTTATCAAAAGCGGGCACCGTGAAATCGATATCAAAATACTCCCATTCGCCCGGCGCTCGGCAGGCATTGACGCGTGGCGGATACTGACCATAGAGTGCCCCAGCCTGACCATCGGGATAGATTTCCGTGCGATTGTTGTACGAATTGAACACTTGAACCTCAAAGGCATCCATAAGGAAGACACCGCTGTTCCCGGCGGAGTCAGGATTCGTCACACGCCATTCCAAATGGACATGACAATTTGCGAACGTCTGCGTCGTGGTGCAACCCCCTTTTCCGGTTTGCAGCACGCCGTCGATGATTGGCCATTGGGTGTGCCACGCATCGGTTGCGCGGCCGTCGAAAAGCACGATGGCCTCGGCTGGCGCATGCGCAGCATCTGCCAGTTCAACTTCGGCCTTGGGCTGCACAACAGATGGCAAGGCCCGCGTCTTGTCATGAATCGAGTGCAGTACAATCGGATAGTGCTCGGACGGATACTCGCGAATGGTGATATCCTTGTAGCGCACATCCATGGCCTGACCGCCGTGCAGCTGCAGCGCGATGTAACCCTCGCGTAACCCCGGGTCATCCTTGAGTTCTGTCATGACCACGCCATTCAGGACAACGGTCACATTGCCACCCATGGCAACCACTGTCATCTCGTTCCAATCTTGCGGTTTATAGACAGCCTTAACCTTGTCGGCATTCGGTCGCGACACCCAACCACGGCCACGGGTCTCGTAGAGTCCGGCGACGTCGCGTCCCGCGGCATCAACCTCAGCTTGAAATCCATTAACCGCGACGGCGTGATCGACCTTCTTGACACGAAAATAGACGCCGGAATTTCCTTTGCGCGCCATGTATTTCAGCTTGAGAACGAAGTTGCCATACGTTTTGTCCGACACCAATTGGCCATGTCGCGCTTCGCTTTTGTCCTGCATGCCGACAATGACCCCGGCTTTCACAGACCACTCCCCGCCTGGCAGAGCCGTCCATCCGGCGAGTGATTGCCCGTCGAACAAGGACGTAAAGCCGGCGGGGGGATTGGCGAACGCCGCCGTGCACATGCAAAGACACAGAAAACACACAGATAGTACACGTTTCATTAAAACTCCATTCTTGTTACCGAGGTAGGCTGGGCCACGTTAACGGATCTGGGTCATTCCACGCAGGTTTTCAGAATTCCCTTTAACCGATTCCAATAAGGCCTTGAGTTCGGCAACTTTCTTGGGGTGTGCCTCAGCGAGGTTAGTGGTTTCGCCGAGATCGGCTTCCAGGTCGTAAAGCTCTTCAACCTCGACGCGCGTTTTGTCACGCGCATAGCCATACATGCAATGGCGGGGTTTTAAATATTTCCATTTCCCCTGACGCATGGCGTGGACGTAGTAAAAACTGTTGCGCGCGCCTTGGGGATTTTTACCGAACAGGAGCTCCGTTTGATCGACGCCGTCGATAAGACGATCGTCGGGAACGGTGAATCCAGCCAGCGTCGCGAACGTCGGCATGAAATCGATGGTGGCAAATATAGCGTCGGAGACACTGCCTGCGGGCACCTTGCCGGGCCAGCGAATGATACAGGGGACGCGAACGCCAGCCTCATAGCAAGAGCCCTTGCCATTGCGTAGCGGTCCGGCCTCGCCCCAAAAGATGGTTCCCTTTGGATGGCGAGTTTGACGTGAGGTGTAGGCCGGTTGATTCCATGGACCGTTGTCGGACGTATAGATGACGAGCGTATTTTCGCGCAGCTCCAATTGATCGAGCACATCAAGCAGGCGTCCTGTTTCGTAATCAAACTCTTCAACCACATCGCCGTACAGACTGCCCGCGGATTTGCCCTTGAACTTCGCCGAAGCACCGATGACCTCATGCATCATCGTGTGGGACACATACAGGAAGAAGGGCTTGTCGGCTGTGCGGCGGTTTTGCAGAAAATCGATGGCCTTTTCCGTATAAAGCCGAGTCAGACAGCCCATGTCATTCGTGCGTCCCGCTTCCGCGTTGTTTTCATGAAACGTGACGTGTCCGCTGTCGTTGGCGCCCAACGTCCCGAAATAATAATCAAACCCCTGGGCATTGGGCATGCGGGGAATGATGGCTTTGCGGCTGGAAACATCCCATTTCCCTATACAAGCAGTCTGATAGCCCACCTTCTGGAGCTTTTCGGCCAATGTGATTTCACTCGCGGGCATCTGCCAACCCATGCTTCGGATCGGATAGCGACCGGTCAACAGGGCCGATCGTGACGGCCCACAAACGTGTTGTGCGTAGAAACTGGTGAACCGAGTGCCTTCCTTAGCCAATTGGTCCAGTCGTGGGGTTTTATGCTTCGTATTGCCATAGCAAGCGAGGTCGGCATAACCCTGATCGTCTGTAAATACGATCAGGATATTCGGGCGAGACGTTGGTGCGACTTCTGCCGAAGCAACACGCCAGGCAGCCATGAGTAACACAATGCCAAACCATCCAAATCTGTTCATAGTCATACGTTTCTCCGTCGCACAAATCGCCCACCAGAACCGTGGACATCCATCGTTACAAGATAGCGTGCCGTGCCGAAAAAAACAAGGTTCACACGCACGCGTTGTGTTGAGATGTTCAAGCACCTACGAGCACCTGACGCAACCTCGTTATTTGTGCGTGGTTGGTCCTCAGCGACCGGCGCAACGCAGCAAAGCGGCTAGCGAGACAGACACAAAGAACCTTCAGCCGTTGGATCACGGCTACAACGTGCCCCCTTTCCTGCGCCGTCAGATCCGCATGATGTCGTTTCTACCACAGGTTTCGAGAACCATGTTTAGCATTTACTCACGCTCTCCTAACAAATACCGTTCAATTCCTGCGGAACGAAAGGATAATTCATGAAGACGAGAACCCTGACGATTGCCGTCGTCGTTGCCGCCCTATCCATGTTGTCGTCCGCTTGGGATGCTTCTGGAATTTCTCAATCCTTTGTCATCATTGACGAAGCGGGCAATGCCGACGTCGACGGACACGCCTTCGGCACGATCGACCGTGTCGTCACAGCCGCACCCGCCACACCCGTCGCCACCGCAGCAACCAACGTAACGGCAAGCAGCTTCTACGCGAACTGGAACGTCGCTGCAGGTGCAACCAGCTACCGCCTGGATGTGTTCCAACTGGATGAAGACTTTGCCGACGGTAACGCCAGCACAAACCGGGTCTGGGCCGGTGATACCGGCCCATTTAACGTGTTTACGAATGCCACCCTACCCGATGCTATTGCATCGACGGATGGCCGATTCCTTGGAACGCCAGATGGCCCAGGCGCTGCAATTATTACAACGCCCAGCACAGAGACGAACGAATGGCGTTTCTCGCTCGGAACATCCGATTTCAATCCAGCAGGCGGGAACCACTTTGGGGTCATCCTGATGTCCGATACAGCCGTCACCGGTGACGCGCATGCCACCAGCAGCAACTGGAGGGGCTATTATCTACGCATCGGAGAAACCGGCAACGACGACTTAATTCAGCTGCGCCGCAAAACGGGCACCGGAAATAGTGATATTGGCGAATTTACGGCAGGCGCCTCTGGAGCGAACGGCCTGCAGAACGGCCTCAACATCCGCGTCACGCGTTCATCAGCGGGCGAGTTCTCACTCTGGACGTCCGTCGGATTCGAATATGATCAGGACGCCGCCACCTTCGCCGGAACACTGACAAACACATCTTTTGACGTGGCCGACACAACACACTTCGGCATTTGGGCGGACATGACCGCAGGAAGCCGCCAGCTGTACGTCGACAATATTGACTTCGGTGATATCAGCTACGTCGCTGGTTACGAAGACAAGACAATCACGCCAACGACAGATCAGGTCACAGGCCTAGGCGCCAACACACCCTACGTCTACCGCGTGCGCGCCGCAAACGGAGTCGGCACGAGCAACAATTCGAACTACATCAGCGTAACGACAGACTCCGTGAATCCCACGGCCATCGCCGCCACCGTCGTAACGGTCGACAGTTTCAATGCCAACTGGAATGCCGTGGCGGGTGCGCTGGGCTACGAGCTGGATGTGTTCGAAGCCAACGAAGATTTTGCGGATGGCGACAACACAATCGATCCTGCCTGGGCTGGTGACACCGGCGATCACGCCGTGCTGACGGATGCGACCGTGCCTAATGGCAACGCGACAACCGACGGAAGCTTCATGGGCAGTGCAGCCAGCTCCGGCGATACGTCACTGAGCATCGCCTCCACAGAAGTCAACGAATGGCGCTTCTCTTGGGCAAGCGGCGATTTCGACCCATCCACCGGAAACTTCATTTCAATCGTTCTAATGGCATCGGCCGCACCGACCACAGGCATTACCGGATCAACCTTCACCGGCTACTTCCTGAAAATTGGCGCGATCGGAACAGCCGACAAAATTGAACTGTGGCGCAAAACGGATGCGGGCGTATCTAAAGTCGGCGACTTCAGTACGGCCGCCTATGGTATTGGCGCACTACAAGACGGTGTTAACCTCCGCGTCACCCGCGATGCAAACGGCGTTTTCGAACTCTTCTACGACGCCGGCTTCACCTATGCCACAGAGCCAGCGACCTATGCTGGCGCCTTGACGAACGCCACGTATTCTTCGTCATCCTTTTTTGGCGTCTGCGCAGACATTGGCAGCCCCTCTGCAGATCGACGCGCCTACGTTGACAACATCGTCTTCGGCAGCAGCCTCAACACGTTGAGCGGATACGACGCGAAATCCGTCGCCGGCACAAGCGATGCAGTGACCGGTGCGTCCGGCTTCACCGAATATTTCTATCAAGTACGCGCGGTAACGGCAGGTGGAACAAGTGATGACTCAAACGTTATCGCAGTTGAAACACTCGACACCCCACCCTCCGCCATCGCCGCAACGGCCATCGACACGACAAGTTTCACAGCGAATTGGGACGCCGTCATTGGCGCCAGCAGCTACGCGCTTGATGTCTTTGAACCCAACGAGGACTTCAATGACGGCGATTTTTCGTCAGGCCCGGCTTGGGCGGGCGACACAGGTGACCACGCGCTGCTGACGGATACTACCGTACCCAATGGCGACGCGGCGACCGACGGAAGCTTCATGGGCAGTGCAGCCAGCTCCGGCGACACGTCACTGAGCATCGCCTCCACCGAAGTCAACGAATGGCGCTTCTCTTGGGCAAGCGGCGATTTCGACCCATCCACCGGAAACTTCATTTCAATCGTCCTGATGGCATCGCTCGCACCGACCACGGGCATTACCGGGTCGAACTTCACCGGCTACTTCCTAAAAATTGGTGCGTCCGGTACGGCCGACAAGATCGAACTATGGCGCAAAACGGGTGCGGGCGTATCTAAAGTCGGCGACTTCAGTACGGCCGCCTATGGTATTGGCGCACTACAAGACGGTGTTAACCTCCGCGTAACCCGTGATGCAAACGGCGTTTTCGAACTTTACTACGACACCGGCTTCACTTATGCAGCAGAGCCAGCGACCTATGCTGGCGCATTGACGAACGCCGTGTATTCTTCGTCATCCTTCTTCGGCCTCTGCGCAGACATTGGCAGCCCCTCCGCAGATCGACGCGCCTACGTTGACAACGTCGTTCTCGGTAGCAGCCTCAACTATATTGCAGGCTACAACAACAAATCCGTGGCGGGCACGAGTGATTCCCTTTCGGCGCTCAGTACCGACCAGCAGTACATGTACCACGTTCGCGCCGTGCTCGAGCGCACAACCACGGACAACTCTAACCTAATTGCGGCGACGACAACCGAAAGCACCACGCTGACGGTTTTCAAATTCAAATAGGCAGGGAGTCTCACCAAAGATTCGGCTGATGCTTGCAACCTTGCACCCTAAGCGGCGCATGCTATGCTTGCGTGATGAAATACAACCCTAGCTCCCTCTACGCTCAACGCTGGCTGTCAGCCGCCACCGTTGGGCTTTTTATCCTTGCGGCCGGAGCAGGCTTATTTGCACCGAACGTGCATGCGTCGGATCGTCCGGACGTCTTGCCATCCAACCGTCGCCCCAACGTCATTGTCATCCT
>JBLHHU010000042.1:0-18413 GCA_047615735.1 Kiritimatiellia bacterium
CCTTTTGCCTTTTGGCGGTTTCTTCGCTTTTGAGCGCTTCGGCTCGGCAGACGCATCTTCAACTGGGGGTGCATCCTTCAACTCAGGATCCGCATCCGTTGCCATATCACTCTTCTTGGTCATGTTCAGGTCCATTGGGTAGGTTTCGCGGTGTTCTCGAAACCCTCGAAAACAAAGCCGCATATCATATGCGACCAACGGTTTTGCGTCAACCCTGCGCGAGGTCAACCGAGCGGAGACCTGAATTCGCTATCACCCCATGGGCCAAAGGAAAGATTAACCACGGCGTTCCCAGAGAACGCAGAGCCGTCGTCCTCTGCGTCCTCCGCGTCCTCCGCGGTTAGTCTTCTTTGCCAGGAGCTGGGGTTTCTTCAATACAGCTTATGAAACATTAGGAAACGCGGCTTCTTTTTGCCCAGCATTAGGGCCTATGGGATGCGAGTAACCTGAATTCGCTTGCACGCGAAAAGGGGGCTGATAGGTTGTGCCACATGAAAATTTGCGTCGATGCCCAGTCGGCCATTGCACAACACGCAGGCGTTGGTCGATACACTCGAATTCTAGTGGAATACCTCGACCGGCGCGAATCGGAGCACGAACTTTCGCTCTGTTACTTCGATTTTCGGCGACGCGCCCGAGCGATCTCTGTGCAAAAGGCCAGAACAAAAGTTGTCCGCTGGTGCCCCGGCGCTCTGGCCGAGCAAGCCTGGAAACGGGTCAACTTCCCACCTTATGAGTGGTTTGCCGGAAAAGCCGACCTGTTTCATTTCCCGAATTTCACCATGCCACCGCTGCACTCGGGCAAATCCATCGTCACCATTCACGACATGAGCTTTGCGCGCTATCCGCAATTTGCTGAAGACAGAAACCTGCGCAATCTCGAAGCGCGAATCCCCGACACGGTCGCGCGCGCAGACGCCATCATTACCATTTCCAATTTCAGCGCAGGCGAAATCGAATCCCTTCTTAACGTCCCGCGCGAAAAAATTTACCCCATCCCGCTCGGCATCTCGCAAGACTTCACACGCGCGTCGGACGCCGACATCGCCGAAGCCCAACAACGCCTCAGCCTGACGCGCCCGTACCTGCTTTTTGTGGGCACCATCGAACCACGCAAGAACATCAGCTTTCTTGTCGACGTTTTTGACCAGTTGACCGATTTCGACGGCGACCTGGTTCTTGTTGGCCGCCCCGGCTGGAAAAGCGAAGCGACCATGGCGCGCATTGAGGCCTCGCCGCACCATGACCGGATTCGACTGCTCGATTCGGTCGGCGATGCAGACCTGTGCGCGGTCTATTCAGGCGCTACGCTCTTTGTGATCCCCTCCCATTATGAAGGGTTCGGCTTCCCGCCCCTCGAGGCCATGGCCTGCGGCACGCCCGTCGTTTCCTCGGCGGGCGGATCCCTGCCGGAAGTGCTCGGAAGCGCTGCATGCATCGTCGAGGGCTTCGAGGCACCAGACTGGTGTGAAACCATCTCTGCACTGCTGCGTGACAACACCCGCCGTGACCAGCTGGTTGAGGCCGGATACGCACGCGCGCGCAGCTTTCAATGGGACACGACCGCCGAGCAGACCTGGGCCCTTTACGAAAAGGTGCTGGGCTCATGAATGTCGTCATCGACGCACGCTGGATTTTCAAAGAACTGTCGGGCATCGGCATGTACACACGCGAGTTTCTCGCCGAACTCGCCCGTCAAGACGACGGGACCATGTATACCCTACTCTTTAACGACAGCGACGTTCTGGCCCGCACGGTCAAGGAATGCCATCTAGACGGCGTGGCGCACATGCGAACCGAACTGCTGCCCTACGCCGTTTTTTCACCACGTAACCAAATCGCGCTTCCGGGCTTCCTCGCCCGAACCAAGGCCGACGTGTTTCACTCCATGAACTACATGATCCCTTTGCGCGCTTTTCCACGCAACCGGCCCCACCGCACCGCCTGTGTGGTAACCATTCACGACGTCATCCCGCTCGTGTTTCCTGATTTCGCGCCGCGCTCAAAAAAGGCCCGAGTCTACCCCATTTTCAAGCGCCTTATGGTCGACATCGGTCAGCGCGCCGACACGATCATCACCGACAGTCAGGCATCGCGTAACGACATCATCAAACACATGCGCATTCTGTCGCTTGACAAGATCCAGGTGATCCATTGCGGCGTTTCTGCTCGTTTTCACAAGCCCGACGCAGCGCAAACACCGGATCCGAACCGCGTCCGGCGCGTCCTGTATGTCGGCCGCGCCGACCCCTATAAGAACCTGACGCTATTGATCCGCGCCTTCGCACGGGCACGAGAAGCGCTTCCGTTTGCGGCCGAACTCGTGATCGCCGGCTCACCCGACCCCCGCTACCCCGAGCCACAAGCCATCGCCAGCGCGCTCGGCATCAGCGACGCCGTACGCTGGACGGGATATATTTCCGATGAAGCGCTGCTCGACCTTTATTACAGCGCCGACTGCCTGGCACACGCCTCGCGCTATGAAGGCTTTGGTCTACAAATCGCCGAAGCCATGGCCTGCGGGGTACCGGTCGTGTGCAGCAATGCCGCCTCCTTGCCAGAAGTTGCCGGTGATGCCGCACTGTTGCATGATCCCGATGATGAAGTGGGCTTCAGTGAGAGCATGCTGACGATTCTGACAGAGCCCGATCGCGCCGATGCCCTGCGTGAAAAGGGATATGCGCAAGCGGCCAAATTCACCTGGAGCGAAACCGTTCGCCAGACGCGAGCGGTATACGCACAACGTGCTCAAAACGAGAGTGTCGACGAATGACGGTGACGTACCCAGAGCATTGGAGCGAACTCGAGACAACGCTCTGCCACGACTGGCTAACCGGCATGCGCGGCGGCGAACGCGTGCTAGAATTGCTTTGCGATGGCTTCCCTGACGCTGACATCTGCACCTTAATCCATAACCGTGACGCGGTTTCAGATCGGATCAATCGCCACACGATTCACACGTCACCGCTACAGCGCCTTCCCAATATAAATTCAGGCTACCGTAATTTCCTGCCCTTCTTTCCCACCATGATCAACAGCTTCACGCCGCGCAGTGGTGACCTCGTCATCAGCACCAGCCATTGCGTCGCGAAAAGCCTGCGCGCTTCGCCGGAAACGAAACACCTTTGCTACTGCTTCACCCCCATGCGCTACGCGTGGCTTTTTCAAGACGCCTACTTCGGGCGCCGATCCGCTAAATCACTCGTCATCTCCCCAATCCTCGCGGGCTTGCGCCGATGGGACCGACAGACCGCGACGCGCGTCACGCATTTCGTCGCCATCAGCAAGGCCGTGCAGCAGCGCATTCAGGACTTTTACGGTCGCGCCTCCGACCTCGTTTATCCACCCATTGATGTCGACCGTTTCCATGTCACCGCAGACTCCCAACGCGAGTCCTTCGATCTCATCGTATCGGCGCTCGTCCCGTACAAACGCATTGATCTTGCCGTCGAAGTCTACAACCGCCTTGGTACACCGCTGCGCATCGTTGGCGTCGGCGGCGAATTGCAACGCCTCAAAGCGATGGCTGCAGACAATATAACGTTCCTCGAATGGCAATCCGACGACGTCATCACCACCCAGTATGAAACCTGTCGACAGCTCATTTTTCCAGGGGAAGAGGATTTCGGCCTCGTTCCCCTCGAGGCCCAAGCCTGCGGCACGCCCGTGATCGCCTACGGCTGCGGCGGTGCGCTTGAAACTGTTGAAAATGGTAAAACCGGGCTTCATTTTTCCGAACAGAGCGTGGACAGCCTAACGGAAGCGGTTTTGGCCGGCGCTGACACGCCATGGGACCGAAGCCACATCCGAAAACATGCAGAAGCTTTTGGCATTCAACAATTTATAGACGGAATGAACGCGTCGATCGAGCGTTGTATGAGCGCGTCGGGCCCCATTTAGCGCCCGATTTTGGGCCAAATTGCGGGGTCCTCAGAGAAAAATCGTAGCGGACGCCCCTCCCACAGTTGACAGGACCTACCGCGTTGCGTATATTCCCTCTTCTTTTTCCACTGATAAATTTATCGATCCAGAGGTTAGATCATGGATGCATATGCAGTAATTGAAACGGGCGGCAAACAGTATCGTGTCAAAGCAGAAGACACGGTGCGCATTGAGCGTCTGAAAAGCGAAGTCGGAGAATCCGCACAGGCCGAACGCGTTCTGGCAGTTTCCGATGGCAAAGAACTCACCGTCGGCACACCGACGATTGATGGCGCCAACGTGACGTTCACGGTTGTGGACCACATTCGCGGCGAAAAAGTCATCAATTTCAAGAAAAAGAGGCGTAAAGGCTACTCCCGCAAGGTGGGACATCGCCAAGAGCACACGATCATCAAGATCGATAGCGTCGCCTAAAACCCCCAATTACGGCACATAGCGCCCGGAGGCACCCGAAATGGCACATAAAAAGAGTGGCGGTTCCGCCAAGAACGGTAGAGACAGTCGATCCAAGCGACTCGGCGTGAAGCACTATGGTGGCGAAGTCGTCACCGCAGGCAGCATCATCATTCGCCAGCGCGGCACCAAGTTCCACGCAGGAACCAACGTCAAGCGCGGTGGAGATGACACCCTTTTCGCACTTAAGTCCGGCACCGTGTATTTCGAAAAACAGAATCGCCGCGTCAGCATCATCGAGCCAGTCGCCGCTGAATAGGTAGCGAACGCAGCATCAAGTAAGTCGCCGGAATTCTGCGTGTCAGAGTCCGGCGATTTTTGTTATCAGGCACCCCCAAATCAGATTTTCTATAAGAAGCGCATGAAAACCAGAACCTTCATGGATAAAGTCGTGCTGTATGCCCAGGCCGGCAGAGGCGGAAACGGGTGCAACAGCTTTCGACGCGAGAAGTTTGTTCAGCACGGCGGACCGGACGGTGGTGACGGTGGTCGCGGCGGCAACATCACCTTAGTCGGGAACCACGACGAAAACTCGCTGGTGCGCCTCTACTTCACGCCCCATCAGACGGCCCCCAATGGCGGCGACGGTAAAGGCAAGCAACTCTACGGCCGATCCGGAAAGGATCTATACATCGCCGTGCCCTGCGGCACCGAAGTCCACGACCGTGCCAGCGGCATGATCCTCGGTGACATCAAAGAACACGGCGAAGAACTGCTCATTACTCGCGGCGGCAAGGGCGGCCTCGGGAACGTGCACTGGAAAACATCGACACACCAGGCGCCGACCGAAAAAACCGACGGCGAACTGGGCGAATACGTCGAATTGCGCCTAGAACTGAAGATTCTTGCCGATGTTGGCTTGGTTGGCTTCCCAAATGCCGGAAAATCGTCGATTATCAGTGAAATCAGCGATGCGCACCCAAAAATCGCGGCCTATCCGTTCACCACCTTGAACCCGATTATCGGCACCCTGATTTACAAAGACTATTCGCGCGTGACGGTCGCGGACATTCCCGGCCTGATTGAAGGCGCCCATGAGGGTATTGGACTTGGTCATGATTTCCTGCGTCACATCGAACGTTCGCAATGTCTCGTTTTCGTTATCGACATGGCCGCCGTCGATGGTCGCAAACCCCACGAAGATTATGTCGCTCTGCGTAAGGAACTTGAATTGTACCAGAGCAGCCTTGCCGACCGTCCATACATCGTCGTCGCCAACAAAATGGACATGGAAGAGGCGGCGGATAATCTGGCGGAATTCAAAAAAGAAACCGGCCTGGATCCTTTGGCCATATCGGTTCTGGATAATGTCAGCACCGAAGAGCTTCGCCAACGCATTCACACCATGATGCAAGAGCTGGGGAATAAGCCACCCGCCTAACGCGACGACGCGAGAAATCCAGCGAGCGTTGAGCGATGGCATCCTGATTTGGATTTGTCACTTCTAAGTAGCCTCCCGGCAGGCTATTGACGCAGCGACATACTGACCCGACAAGACAATCTCCGTTCGAAGACTCACTTCGATTGAACTACAAAGGGGAAATCCGGCTGTCCTTTGTAGTTCAATCGTAGCGAGGCACGAGCGGAGATTGTCTGAAAATCGACGGAACCCTTGCCTTCCGCGATCAAAGTGACAACCTATTTCAGGACGGGACCCATCGAAACCCAGAGCGCGCAGCAGACTTGAGGATCGGCCTACGCTTAACGCTTGCGAGATTCCGCGCGCTAGAACGAACGTTGCACGAAAAAGCGCACGTAAGCCGACGAATCAACCTCGATGTCGGACGGCCCAAGGACTTCAAACTCGATATCGCTATTGAAGCGGCCACCCAACTCGACACCCGCGTTAAAGTCGTTGCGCAAATCCATTGTGAGCCCGACGGCTGCACCCGTATGCTCAAGAGTCATGGCGTCACGCGCAAAGGCTTCTTCATCGTCGAGTCCGAATGAATCACTTTCCTGTTCCACGCGAACATAGGTTGCGAACCCGCGACCCAGAGCGACATCCAATCGCGTCTCTGGAATGCCAAGTCGCAGCAACACGGCATCCGAAATTTCCCAATCCAACGCCAGCGTAGGCAACACGCCCATCCCGAAACCTGGTCGTATTTCAGCCCCCGCTATAGCGGACACATGTGGCGTTAGGCGTTTCAGGAAATAGCCCGAAAAGGGTACGAAAATCGAATCCGTTTCCAAAGCGTCCATGTCGGCAAAGATTCCTGGCCGAATGCCGAACTGCAACGCATAGCCACCCGTGTAGCGCCAAACGGCCGTGAATTCAGCACTCAAGGTCAGGAGCTGCTCGGGCAGATCAATTCCGAGATCATCGCCATACGTAATGAGACCGAAGACGAGATCCACGTCCAATGTGCCCATCATGAACTGGTCGGAAGAATAGTACCGCCACGTCGCGTCCAGGTCCGTGCGACTGGTGTCGCCCAATGTCCCCTCGAACGTGGTATCCGGAACAAAGGTCAGTCCCGCGTAATACTCGTTTACAGGCCGCGCATCCAGCGATGGGTAATACGCAACCCCGCCGGGTTGGGTGGACTGCGCACGCGCCTCGCCGGACCACAGCCCGAACAGCATGACAACAACGAGAAAAACAGAAAAACCGGCATGTTTTGTTTTTTGAGTTTTCATAATGGCTATAACGAGTCTCGCAAAGTTCGCTTTGGGTCAAGTGATTTCAGAAGGATTCCAACAAAATGGCCGTACTTCATCGATGCACGCGACACCACATACGGCCATCAGAAGGCGGTCAACGCCCAGCGCGATGCCGCCACAATCGGGCAGGCCCGCCGCAAGAGCGCCGAGAAAATCGTCGTCCAATGGATAGCTGTCGCGACCCGATAGCTGGCGTTTTTGATTCCAAAGTTCGAATCGTTGGCGCTGCTCGTGGGCATCACAAAGCTCCGAATACGCGTTGGCCAGTTCCATCCCGCCAATCAACAACTCCCAACGTTGCGCCACCGGTGGCTCCGACTCTGAACAACGTGCCAATGCTGCCGCCTCGACCGGATAATCGATCAGAACGACGGGCACATCAACTGATAGCGCGGGTAGCACCTTGGCCACGAGATCCGCATCGAAACGATCCTCGTCATAGTGCGCGACGGGGTCCCACCCCGCATGCGCCAGAAACACGTCCTGAACACGCACCTCGAGCCAGTCCGCGGCGAGATCGATGCGATGCTCACCAAAAGAAAGGGTCGTGGCGCCCGTCACCTTTGCAACGACGTCGCGCAGTAGCGCCTGACAATCGGCCAACACGCCACGATAGTCACAACCGGCCCGATACCATTCGAGCATGGTGTATTCCGGATTATGCAGCGAACCACGCTCACCATGACGGAAACACGGGCCAATCTCATAAACACGCGGCACACCAGCAGCCACCAGCCGCTTCAGATGCAATTCCGGGGACGGACGCAGGTAGGTTCCATCCGTGAGTTGAAACGCATCAATATGCACTTCGGGTGGAGGCGCAGCCACGCGCACAGGTGTTTCGGTTTCGATAAAGTCGTGCGCCTGAAACCAGGATCTAATTTCAAACAATAGGCGGCTGCGTGTTGCGAGGTGAGACGCATTCATCGCAAGGGCACCACTCAGGCCTTGCTGATACGGTCAGCGTAGGAGCTTGTCCGCGTATCCAGCTTAATGATGTCGCCCTGATTCACAAACAGCGGAATCTGAATTTCGTATCCGCCCTCGATCTGAGCCGGCTTCAACACGTTCGTTGCTGTGTCGCCGCGTGCACCAGGTTCCGTGTAGGTGATTTCTTTTTCAACAAAGTTTGGTAGTGTAATTTCGACCACGCGATTGTTGTAAAACAACACACCAACTTCGATACCTTCGTTCAGGAAATAGCGATTATCGCCCAGCATTTCCTCTCCGATGATGACCTGCTCGAAGTTTTCATCCATAAAGACGTAGCCGTCCGTATCCTTGTAGGAGTACTCGAGCTTGCGTTCGTTCAGCTGGGGTTTACCGATTTTTTCGGACGAACGGTAACTCTTCGTCAGTGTCGTTCCCGTAATCATGTTCTTCAGCTTGCAGGCGTAAATGGACTGACCTTTGCCCGGCTTAGTAAAGGTAAACTCGGTGATGACGTAGGGTTCGCTCTCAATTTCGACTTTGAGGCCTTTGCGAAGATCTGACGCTGAAAACATAAATATACCCTCGGCATGCGTTCCCGAACCATGTTCGGCTTTTTTGTGTGCGACGTGGAGCGATGAACCATAGCGACGCCACTGCAATGTGTCAATATCCCCCGCCCCGGATCACTCCATACTAGCGCATCTGCGATTTAGTGCTTTTGAATCAATCGTAATCCAAAAAGAGCAGTTACAATCACCACGAAGAGCACGAAATGCACGAAGGCGGCAAAAGTGGACCGCTCCACATAGCTGTTAACAAAAATTTACAATTTGTTTCGCAAACCATTGCCCTCTAATAACTTTTTTCGTGATCTTCGCGTGCTTCGCGGTGTCAACTGCTCCTTCCAGATTAATCGATTATGATGACGAGCGGGATTACGATTAGAAAATGGGAATTCTGAAAACCTGGCGCATTGCAATCAACCGCACTCACTCCACACTGGCCTTGCCGCACGCTTCACGCTAGACTTAGCTTTTACGCCAAAAACTGCATACGGAAGGCCCACACGATGCTGAACGCTCCCAAACGACTGCTGCTGCCCATGGTTGGAGGACTGGCCATTGTTGCACTCGCCTGCTACCTGCACGCCAACCCAACCGCAAAAGCCCAACGGCAAAAGGATTCAACCGCTGTGACAGAAACACCTGAGACCCATGACGACGCAGACCACGCCGGTCGCATGCCCATTCCTTCGGCCGCAGAGATCGCCAAACTGCCATCCGACGGCGGCCCCAACTACAACCGACTCGTCTTTGAAAAAAGCCCCTACCTATTGCAACACGCCGGCAATCCGGTCGACTGGTACCCCTGGGGCCAAGAGGCCTTCGACAAGGCAAAGCGCGAAAACAAACCGATCCTCCTCTCCGTCGGTTATTCGACCTGCCACTGGTGTCACGTCATGGAACATGAGTCCTTCGAGGTGGACGACGTCGGCGAACTGCTGAACCGTCACTTTGTTGCAATCAAAGTGGATCGCGAAGAGCGCCCCGACGTGGACCGCGTTTACATGAGCTACACACAAGCGTCGACCGGTAGCGGCGGTTGGCCCATGAACGTCTGGCTGACACCTGACTTGAAACCCTTTTTTGCAGGCACCTATTTTCCGCCAGAGGACAAATGGGGACGCCCCGGTTTCAAAACAATCCTGAACCGCTTGGCGCAAGCGTGGGACGAAAAGGCCGACGACATTCGAAAATCAGGCGACGAAGCCATCGCGCACTTGAAACGTATGGACGAATCGAAAGAAGACCCCGACCTGAAGCTCCAACAGGCCATTCTGGATAGTGGCTACGAACAGATCATCAGCGCGTTTGACCCGCGTTACGGCGGATTCGGAAACGCACCCAAATTTCCGCGCCCCGTCACACCCGCATTCCTTTTGCGATACGACCATCGCAACGGCACAACAAAAGGCCGCGACGCGGTGCTGCACACCTTACGCAAAATGGCCGATGGCGGCATCCACGACCATGTCGGCAAAGGATTCTCCCGTTACGCCGTCGACGAACGCTGGCACGTCCCTCACTTCGAAAAAATGCTTTACGATCAAGGACAACTGGTACCGCTCTACGTTGACGCCTATCGCATCACCAAAGACCCGTACTTCGCCGATATCGCACGAGACATACTAACCTACGTGCAACGCGACATGACGGGTGAATTCGGTCAGTTCTATTCAGCCGAAGACGCAGACAGCCCCCTGCCAGAGAATCCAAAAGAGCAGGCCGAGGGCGCCTTTTATGTCTGGGAGCAGTCCGAAATCAACGCCGCCTTACCCGAGGCGGATGCAAAATTGTTCAGTCACTACTTCGGGGTCAAAGCAAACGGCAACGTCGACAGCGATCCGCACCACGAGTTCCCCAACAAGAACGTGCTGATTATCGAAGAGAGCATCGAGGATACCGCCAAGCACTTCAATCGTACACCCGACGACGTGCGCGCGGTCATCGCGACATCACTCAACACGCTCTTCCCAATTCGCGAACGTCGTCCGCGCCCGCACCTGGATGACAAAACCATCACGGCCTGGAACGGCCTGATGATCTCCGCCTTTGCACAGGCCTACGTCGCCCTCGGTGATCCGGCGCATCTGGACGCGGCCCGCAAAGCTGCCGCTTTCATTCGAACCAAACTGTACAACGAAAAGACACATACATTGCAGCGGCGTTATCGCGCTGGCGAAACCGCCATCGATGGTTACGTCGACGATTACGCCTACCTGATTCAAGCCCTTCTCGATCTCTATGACGCCACCTTCGACACAAGCTACATCCAATGGGCGCGCGACCTGCAGGCGACGCAGGATCTGCTGTTTTGGGATCACGACGAAGGCGGCTACTTCAGCACCTCCGGGGAGGATGCGTCCATCCTGGTGCGCATGAAAGAAATGTACGACGGCGCCGAACCGTCGCCCAACTCCATCGCTGCCCTGAATCTGCAACGCTTGACCTCATTTAGCGACACCGCGTCCTATGCCGAAAAACCGCGTTTGATATTCCTGCAACTCGGACGCCAGTTGACGAGCAGCCCGTCGGCCACGCCGCAGATGCTGATCGCCATTGACGCGCATCTCCATAAGGCGAAGCAGATCGTCATTGCCGGTGACCCTGGCAAGAAAGACACTCAGGCCATGCTCAAAGCCATTCGGGAAGCCTACCTCCCGCACAAAGTCGTGCTGCTCGCCGACGGCGCTGAGCATCAAGACTACCTCGCTCAGGAACTTGCTTTTCTCAAAGACGTTCGGCCCATGGACGGCAAAGCGACGGCCTACGTTTGCGAAAACTTCGTTTGCCAGCTCCCAACCACCGACGTGGCGGTGATGATGCAACAGCTGGGTATCTCGACCTCAACGCCCTGATGCGGAATCGACGAACCATTCATTCCGAATTTGATTAGGTCTGCGTTCACCGCTAGTCTGAGCCTTCTATGCAACGTACAGAGTACTTCATCCGCAGATTGCTACTGATTATCCCGACCTTCTTGGGAATCACGCTGATGTGCTACGCCCTGACCCAGTTCATTCCTGGCGGCCCCGTCGATCAGCGCATGATGGCCATGAAAGGCGGCAGCATCGGTGGCGAAGGCGCCACCTTGTCGGATGCAACCACGGCGGTTACCGAAGACTACCGCAAACAGCTGCAGGCCTACTACGGATTCGACAAGCCGTTTTTGGAACAGTATTTCAACTGGCTATGGCATCAAGGCCTGGGCCTCAATATGGAGTCCTACGCCTACCCAGGCAAAACCGCCTGGCAACTGATTCGCGACAGGCTACCCGTATCGTTGATCTTCGGCATAACCGGCTTCCTGCTCAGTTACCTCATTTGTATCCCACTGGGTATCGCCAAAGCACTTCGTCATGGCGGGCATTTCGACTTTGCCTCCAGCGTCATTGTTTTCGTCGGATTCGCCACGCCCCCCATCGCGCTTGGTATGATTACACGCATGTTGCTATGCGGTACGGTTGACGGGCTGTGGGATATTTTTCCCGTGTCCGGTTTTCAATCGGACAATTTTGACGAACTCTCCAGTTGGGACAAAGTCTGCGATACGACCTCGCACATGTTCTTACCTGTCCTCTGCTACGTCATCGGCAATTTCGCAGTCCTGACTGTGCTCATGAAAAATTCCTTGTTGGATCAGATTGGCAGTGAGTACATCCGCACCGTCCTCGCCAAAGGCGGGACGCGCACGCGCGCCATCTGGGGCCACGCCTTTCGCAACAGCCTCATCCCTATCGCGACCGGGCTGGGCGGCATTCTGACGGTCATGTTCGCTGGCTCCGTCATTATCGAGCGCATGTTTGAAATCGAAGGCATGGGACGCCTCGGCTTTGACGCCATTGTCGGCCGCGACTACGTCGTCTTTCTCGGAACCCTTTCAATCACATCCATTCTTTCCCTACTGGGCAACGTTGTCTCCGATTTCTGTTACGTACTCATCGACCCCCGTATTCATTTTGAAAAGACCTGACGCGACGTGAAACACCCATTATCGCTATTCACAGACCCGCTGACCCAGCGACGACTGCAACGCTTCAAAGCGCATCGCCGGGCCTACGTCTCTTTCCTTATTTTGGCAACGCTGTATGTCGTCAGCCTCGGCGCGGATCTCCTGTGCAATGACCGTCCGCTCATTGTGCGATACGAAGGAAAGACCTACTTCCCGCTTGTAACATATTATCCGGCAAGCACCTTCTCAGACACGGCCGAGAACACGCGCCCCCACTACCGAGCTCTGCATGCGTCCCCTGCTTTTGCAGACAGCCCAAAGAATTCGATGCTCTTCCCGCTCATTCCATATGGGCCACACGAAGTGTTGTCGACAGACGAACTTAGCGAAGAAGAACGCGTCACGCTGAGATTGCGCCCAGCTCCGCGAAACGGATTCATCAACGTCGACACCAATCACGTCGTCTTGCGGGCCAGCCAGGCGGCGCACTTCTTTGGCCTCACGACAGACGACGATGTCGTTGGTCGGCAACTCAGCGACTACTGGGAGCTCCCTGACCATGTACAGCAGGGCATCCGACAGCGCTTTGCAAACAACGCTGCGGAACGCATCGAAGCCGTCGGAGTTGCACGGCAGGACCTTGCACAACCCTGCGTGCTCGCCTTGTCGACCTACAAACAACGTCGCCGCCCACCCAGGTATGTCCGCCTGACGTTGCGTGAAACGGAAAAGCATAGCCGTGCGGAAGCGTTGATTGCCTTTACACCCGAACTGACGATTAGCGGCGAGACGCCACCGTTCTGGCACACGCTCTCAACATCCTCCCGCTCTTCACTGACGGCATACGTTCAGGCGAATTTCGACAGTACGCCTCCTCAAGAAACGCAAGTCATCGACGGCAAGCCATTCCTCGTCTCACTCAGTAGAAACGACATCAGCTGGCCCTACAAACCAACCCGACAGCACTGGATGGGTGTGGACAACGCCGGGCGCGACGTCTTTGCCCGCACCATTTACGCGTTTCGCATTTCCGTCAGCTTCGGGCTAATCCTGGTCACCTTTTCGATGCTGATCGGCATCGCTATTGGTGCCGTGCAAGGCTACTACGGAGGCGTTTTCGACATCACGACGCAACGGATGATTGAAATCTGGAGCGCGCTGCCGTTTCTCTATGTCATGATTCTGATGGGATCCGTATTCGGCCGAAAGTTTTCCATCCTGCTGCTCTGTTACGGCGTCTTTAATTGGATAGGCATCTCCTATTACATACGCGCCGAGTTTCTGCGCCTGCGCAGCAAACCCTTTGTTGAGGCCGCCCGCTGCATGGGCATACCCGCCGGCAAGATCATGCGACGCCACATATTGCCCAACGCCATCACCCCCGCCATCACGCTGTTCCCCTTTGGACTGGTCAGTGCCATTTACGCCCTTGTGGCGCTCGACTATCTCGGCTTTGGCCTTCCCCCACTGACACCCAGTTGGGGAGAGTTGTTGCATCAGGCACAAGGACACCGCGAAGCCTGGTGGTTGATCGTCTTCCCGTCTGCCTCACTTTTTGTCGTGATGATTTTGGGCGTCTTCATTGGCGAAGGCATACGTGACGCATTTGATCCTCGTGAATATTCGAAAATGGAATAGCAAAACGCCATGGCTTTACTCGACATCAAAAATTTAACCGTTTCCTTTCGAACCGAACATGGCCGCGTGCTCGCCACGGACAACGTGTCGCTGCACATCGACAAAGGCGAAACGGTCGGCTTGGTAGGTGAATCTGGCTCCGGAAAATCGGTCACCGCCATGAGTATCCTGCGCCTCATTCCGTCCCCACCCGGCGTCATCGAAAGCGGCCAAGCCCATTTCGAAGGTCAGGATCTTTTGAAATTGTCACTGCGCGATTTGCGCAACGTTCGCGGCAGCGGCATTGCGGTGATTTTTCAGGAACCCATGACCGCCCTCTCCCCGCTACATCGCATCGGCAAGCAATTGGCAGAGGGGCTCCATTTCCACAGCGACATCGACAAGCGCAGCGCCCTAGCAACAGCCCACGAATGGCTTGGCAAAGTTGGCATCCCCGACGCTGACACCTGCATGCAGGCCTACCCTTACGAACTTTCCGGCGGCATGCGCCAACGCGTCATGATCGCGATGGCCTTGATGTTAAAACCCAAACTGATCATTGCCGATGAGCCCACAACGGCGCTCGACGTCACCGTGCAGGCACAGATTCTCCAATTGATGCGCGACATGAAATCAGACGACACCAGTATCCTCCTAATTACGCACGACATGGGCGTGATCTGGGAAATGTGTGATCGTGTCGCCGTCATGTACGCCTCCGAGTTGGTCGAAACGGGCGACACGAAAGCACTCTTCGACAACGCACAGCACCCCTATACGCAAGCCTTGTTACGCGCCATTCCACCCGCACAGGGACAGGTCGAACGCCTAGCAACCATCGAAGGCCAAGTACCCTCCTCGATTGCATACCCACAGGGATGCCGCTTTCAGGAGCGCTGCGACCAAGCGTTCGCCAAATGCACACAGTCGCACCCAAAGCTCTTCGACACCACACAGGGCCAGGCGCGCTGCTTCCTGAGGGACACGCATGAATAGCCCAACAGCACACCCCCTCCTTGAAGTACGCGACGCCACCGTGTGGTACCCGATCCGCCGCGGCATCATTTCGCGCACCGTCGGTCACGTACGCGCCGTTGACGGTGTTTCGTTCAAGGTGCAACCCGGCGAAACAGTCGGGTTGGTTGGCGAATCCGGCTGCGGCAAAAGCACACTGGCGCGAGCGATCATGCATCTTGAAAAAACACGCTCCGGCAGCGTTTTCTTTGACGGCCGTGACATCACCGCATCCGCCGACGCCGAAACCCGACTGCGCCGACGCGAATTACAGATGATTTTCCAAGACCCTTACAGCTCCCTCAACCCACGCATGAGCGTGCTCGACATCGTCACCGAAGGCATGTTGCAACATGGCATCATCACAAGCGGTGAGCGCGAAAGCGCAGCAACAGAACTACTGGATGATGTCGGTTTGGGTGCGGACGCACTATACCGCTATCCACACGAGTTTTCAGGCGGCCAACGCCAACGCGTCAGCGTTGCACGCGCGATCTCCATGAAACCAAAGCTCATCGTTTGTGACGAACCCGTCAGTGCACTGGACGTCTCCGTGCAGGCACAGGTCATCAACCTGCTCATGGACCTTCGCGACACCTACAAGCTCTCGTACTTGTTCATTTCGCACGATCTTAGTGTCGTAAAACATGTCGCAGATCGACTTTTGGTGATGTATCTCGGCCGCATCGTCGAAGATGGCCCCACCCGCGAGGTCATCAACAACCCAATCCATCCCTATACGCGCGCCTTAATTTCGGCTATCCCGAAAATTGGCTCGGACGACGCCGAGCGCATCGTGTTGAGCGGGGACGTGCCATCCCCGTCATCGCCACCCTCCGGCTGTCACTTCCACACACGCTGCCCCTTCGCGAATGACCGATGCAAGGACGTCGCACCAGAACTTGAAACGGTTTCTGAAGAACGACGTGTGGCTTGCCTCCGAAAAGACGAAACGTTGCGTATCAACTAGACCGCCTTGAGCGCGCTCAGAGCGCAGCGTCGACTCCGAAATAGTCGTCCAGCAAGACGAGGCGTGTCTTGACCCAATCGCGAAGCTGCGCAACATGCTGAGCGTGCCTATCGCCCGGCAGAAGCGGCCAACGCTTGCCGTTACGTGCGGCTGCCCCGTTTGCAAATCGCGTACACGACGTGAAACGATTCTGCACTTTTCTATCGAGCCATTTGAGCGGATCACCTATGCTGCACCCATTGCCGATTCTGGCTCGAGGAGACGATATGCTGCAGCGATTAATTTTAGTCTTGGCCCTGGTTGTCACCGGATGTGGGCGCAAGGAAACGCCCGTGGACGCAGGCATCCGTGATCAAGTTTTGCATTTTGGCAATTCCTCTGAACCGGAAGACCTGGATCCGCATGTCGTGACCGGCGTCACCGAACACAACATCCTTGTCGCCCTGCTCGAAGGGCTCGTATCGGAAAACCCCGTCACGCTTGCACCCGTGCCCGGCGTGGCCTCGTCGTGGGAGATCTCCGAAGACGGCACGGTTTACACCTTTCACCTACGCAAAAACGCGCGCTGGTCGAACGACGATCCCGTCAGCGCCGAAGACTTCGTCTTCTCGTATAAGCGTATGCTGAACCGAGACATGGGCAACCCTTATGCGGACATGCTATATTGCCTCAACGGCGCTGAGGCCTATCACAAGGGCCAGACCACAGATTTCAGCACGGTTGGCGTCAGCGCCACGGATCCGCACACGCTCGTCCTGACCTTAGGCAGCCCCACGCCCCATTTTCTCTCGCTACTCAATCACTTCACCTGGTTCCCCGTCCACCCCGGAACCATTCGGGCTTTCAAGGCCGAAGCGACCATTGCCACCGGCTGGACACGCCCGCCGAACTTCGTCGGCAACGGTCCCTTTGTGCTGACCCGCTGGTCCTCCAATGATCGCATTGTTGTCGAAAAAAGCAGCACCTATTGGGATCGGGAAAATGTGCGCCTGAACGCGATTCATTTTCACGCCATTGGCGATCACAATGCAGAGGAACGCGCCTTTCGTTCGGGGCAACTTCACGTCACGGCCACAATCCCAATTGATCGCCTCGCCTTCTACGCAAAAAACAATCCGGACGTGCTGCGCATTGATCCGTACCTAGGCTGCTACTACTACCTCATCAACGTCAACGTAGCGCCGCTGACCGACCCGCGTGTACGCCGTGCCCTATCCATGTCGATCGACCGAGAGAAACTCGTGCGCTACGTCACCAAAGGCGGCGAAGATCCCGCCTTCCACTTTACGCCACCCAACACGGCAGGCTACACGGCCGACGCAGGTGTACGCTATGATCCGGCAGGCGCACGCGCGCTACTGGCGGAGGCGGGCTACCCCGAAGGACAGGGCCTTCCTCCCATTCCCCTGCTCTACAACACGTCGGATGCACACGCGACCATTGCGCAGGCTGTCGGCCGCATGTGGGAAGAAGCCCTAGGCATCACGATTGAATTACAGAACATGGAATGGAAGGTCTACCTGAACAAGACGCAGACGAAACAGTATAGTCTCGCGCGCGCCGGATGGATTGCAGACTTCGAGGATCCAAGCACCTTTCTGGGACTCTGGGTCACCGATGCTGGCAACAATCGAGCCGGCTGGTCCAACGCCACCTATGACGTACTCATTCGCGACTCGGCCCTAACCGTCGACCCCGCTGAACGCAATGCCATCTTTAAAAAGGCAGAGGGCATTCTGATGGAAGAATCGCCCATCATTCCGCTCTATTTCTATCGCAGCAAGACCTTGTTACACCGCGCCGTGCGCGAATGGCACCCCACGTTGCTTGATCACCACCCGTACAAGTACGTCTACCTGGAGGCGCCGGAGTCTTGAACCGGATTGTCGCAGCCGAAACAGCCTTCACTGGCCGGATGATGCGAGGCGCATGACATGACCAAGTACATCCTATCGCGTGTGCTGCAGGCCGTGCCTGTATTTTTAGCCTCCGTCACGCTGACGTTCATTCTGATCCGAATGGCGCCCGGCAGCCCTTTTATGCAGGAAAGAAGTTTCTCGCCGGAAACCATCGAACGACTAAACGCACACTATGGCCTGGACCAGCCCTTGTTCGTTCAGTACGTCGGCTATCTTGGAAAACTCGTCCGCGGTGATCTTGGCCCATGCATCACGCAGGGCAGCCGCACCGTCAATGATGTCATCCGTGAAACATTCCCGATTTCGCTCGAACTTGGCCTCTGGGGATTGCTTTTTGCCATCGTCTTCGGACTCGCCGCTGGCATATGCGCCTCGCTCAAACCTAA
>JBLHHU010000043.1:0-18394 GCA_047615735.1 Kiritimatiellia bacterium
AGAATCTGCCTGAAACCTGACACCTGACACCTGACCTCTGCGCCAAGGGACCCAATGCAGGCGTGGTGTCGAGCAATGGCTTACGGGGAATCAATCAGCGCGAGGAAATGCCATTCGTTGGCGCTGGCAACCGTCATTTGCTTTGCACGTAAGCAATTCCGGCTCTAGTATGTGTCAAATTGTCTCGCATGGCTGTGTGGCCATGGAGAATAACGATTATTTGAGTGTGGCGAATGAAACATGGTTTTCTAGATAAACTGATCGAACGCTTGGATCGCCTGGATCCGGAGAGTCTGCAGCGCCATTTTTTGAGCCTAGTTCAGGACCGTGGCCTCTTGGAGACCATCTTTCAGTCGATTCAGGAAGGTGTGGTTGTCATTGATGATCAAGGGCGTATGACGTATGCCAACCGGGCTGCCGAACAGATGCTTGGGTTTTCGCTGGAACAGCTGCGTGGACGCCCGGCCGAGAAGGCTCTGCGGGATTTGGATTGGAACACCATTTTGAACCCTGCCGGGGCCGCCGATTGGTCCAAACTGACAACCGGTGAGATGGAAGTGACGTATCCGGCCCATCGTTTCGTCAGTTTTTACGCGGTACCTCTGGCCGAAGAAAACGAAGACGCCCGCGGTGCGGTGATTATTCTACGGGATGTGAGCCGGGAGCGCGAAAAAGAGGCAGACCTTCTTGAAACCGAGCGCATTGATGCTGTGAAGCTTCTGGCGGCAGGCGTTGCGCACGAAATAGGCAATCCGCTGAATGCGCTGACGATCCATCTGCAACTTCTCGAGCGTGAAATCCGAGGGTTGGATGGCGATACGGCAACCGGGCTCAAGGAGTTGGTTGACGTGGCTTCGGCCGAAGTGTCGCGTCTTGATCTGATCATCACGCAGTTTCTGAAGGCGATTCGACCTTCTGCGCCGCAGACCAAGCCGGAAAACATGCAAACGCTGTTGCAGGAAACGCTGGGGCTGATGCAGCAGGAAATGGAGAATTGCGATATCGAGGTGAAGATGGACTTCCCCGCATCTGTTCCAAACATCAACGTTGATCGTGATCAGATGAAGCAGGTGATTTACAACGTCGTCAAGAACGCGGTGCAGGCCGCGACGGGACAAGGGCTTTTGCATATCACGCTGTCGTTATCGGACAACTACTTGAATCTTGAATTTCGTGATAACGGGAAAGGCATCAACCCCGAAGACTTAGGGCGAATTTTCGAGCCTTATCACACAACCAAGAGTAGCGGTTCCGGTCTGGGGCTTATGATCGTGCAGCGCATCATTCAGGATCATGGCGGACAGATCGACGTGGAAAGCAAGTTGAACGAAGGGACGCGCATCACGCTGCGCCTGCCACTCGCTGACCGTCGGGTGAGGCTATTGCACCAGTCCGCGGCCGATGCACGCCCCGGCGAGGACGTTTTCGCAGCTCGGCCTGCGCCGCCGCCAGCAGAAGGAGACAACACCCCATCATGAATCTCAAAAAATCTGAAACCCCGAAGGCGCGCGTCTTGATTGTCGATGATGACAAAAACACGCGCGATGGTTTGCATCGCGCACTGCGTTCGTCCTATCAGGTGCTTGTTGCCGACAATGGCGCCACGGCTCTCGATATTCTGCGCTCAGAGGATGTAAACATCCTGTTGAGTGACATTCGCATGCCCGGCATGGATGGGCTAGCCCTGTTACAGCGTGCCCTCGCGACGCAGCCGGACCTGATCTGTGTTCTATTGACCGCCTATGGCAACGTCGAGACCGCGGTTGAAGCCATGAAGCGCGGCGCGTTCGATTTTCTGATGAAGCCCGTTAACCTAGATCACCTGGATCTGTTGCTACAGCGCGCCATGCGTAGCATGCAGGTTGAGCGTGAAAATGCGGATCTAAAGGCCCAACTTAACGACAAGTTCGGTCTCGAGAACTTCATTGGCAATTCGCACGCGATGGAACAGGTGTTTGACGTTATCCAGCAAGCGGCACCGACACAGGCGTCTGTTCTCATCCAAGGTGAAAGCGGTACAGGCAAAGAACTTGTGGCGCATGCCTTACACACGCTTAGCACACGCTCCAAGGGACCTTTCGTCGCCGTCCATTGTGCCTCACTTTCCGAGCAACTTCTCGAGAGCGAACTGTTTGGGCACGAAAAGGGTGCATTCACTGGCGCCATGGCTCGCCGCAAGGGGCGCTTTGAATTGGCCGATGGCGGGTCTCTTTTTCTGGATGAAATTTCCGAAATCGATCCTTCCGTGCAGGTCAAACTGTTGCGCGTTCTGGAGGAGCGACGCTTTGAGCGCGTCGGCGGCGATGAATCCGTTGATGTTGATATTCGTCTTATTGCTGCAACGAACCGGAACCTCAAGCAACTCGTGGCGGATGGCCGCTTTCGCGAAGACCTCTATTTCCGTCTCGATGTGATTACCGTCGATTTGCCGCCCTTGCGTGACCGTGATGATGATGTCGCGCTTTTGGCAAGCCGCTTCATTCACGAGTTCAGCGAAAAGAACGAGAAGCCGGTGGACGGTATCACGGCAGATGCCATGTCGATGCTTTCTTCGTATAGCTGGCCCGGCAACGTACGCGAACTTCGAAACACGATTGAGAAGATGGTCGTGCTGGCCCGAGGGGAGCGACTGACGGCCCGCGACATTCCGCCGTCCTTACGTAGCGAGGTGGGCGGGGGCAGCGTCAATGCGCCGCGCCGCATCGGCATGATCGCCGCGCCGGACTCTTTGGCCGATGCGGAGCGTGCCATGATTTACCGCGCTCTTGAAAAGCATGGCGACAATCGCACGAAAGCGGCAGAGGAACTCGGCATTAGTCGTCGTACTTTGCACCGCAAACTCAGGCAATACAACGAAGACGTTCTCGACAGAACCGATGCTGACGGTCTTGAATCGGCGGGCGAGGGAGAAATGGTGTCATGAGCTATGGTGTTCAGGATTGGGTCAATGGTTTGAGCGACGGGAAAGGCGTGACCGCGATTCGTGGGTTTCTTTGGGTCGCCTTTTTGGCCAGTTTTCTGGGACTGCACTACTTTACGCAATACGGGGGTCTGACGCGCAGTGATGCCATGGATCAAACGCAGGTCGCGCGCAACCTCGCCATGAATGGGCGTTTTGAAACCCACGTGGTCCGCCCGTTGGATTGCTGGATTTTCGATCGCGCGTCAAAACCGCTGAATACATCCGGGGCCATTCCTGAGATTCGCATGGCCCCGGCGTATCCCTGGTTGCTGTCGCAGGTGATGCCGTCGACGCCGCCGACGGCGGCAGCGATGGCCCTACGGCGGGATGTTGCGCGTACGGAGCGGCACGTCATTCCAGTTCTTGGTGCGTTGTTAACGATCGCCACCGGATTTATCATCTTCGGGTTGGGTTTGCACCTTTTCGATGGTCGCGTCGCGCGTGTTTCCTTGATGGTTTACGGCGTGACAGCGTCCGTCCATCAGGCCGCGTTTTCCGGAACGGGTTTGCCGTTGAGTATTTTTCTCGTCACCGCGCTGATCGCGCTGTGCGTATGGGTGCGCCCCGACGGGGCTTCGCCGCGGGTGCGTACGATGTCCTGGTGTGGTCTTGTGGTAGCGGGTCTCCTCGCGGCAGGATGCGTGCTGTCCAACTATGCATTGGCGCTCATGTTGCTCCCCGTTTGTCTGCTTTTGGGTGCGTCGTGTGGGCGTTATCGATGGCCTGCCGTGGCGCTGGTCGCTCTGATTGCGATGGGCTTGGTTTTGCCATGGCTTATTCGAAATCTGGATGTGTCGGGTCAGCTTCTGGGCGCAGCCCCGTTCGCGGCGCTGCATGATTCGTTGCTTTATGCTGGTGGCGATGTGGATCGTGCGATGACGCCGTTGACCCACCGGTCGTATCTGTTGCCGGCTATTCGCCTAAAGGTGTTGGAGGGCTTTGGAACCACCATGGATGAGCATTTTCGCCTTTTGGGTGGAGGCCTGGTGGTGTGTTGCTTCTGGGTCTCGCTGTTTTATCGATTCGATGAAGACCGGGTCAATGTTCTGAAATGGAGTTCTGTTTCTGGACTGCTCCTGCTGGCGGGTATTTGCGCATTTGATCGCAGCCTGATCGAGTATTTAAACGTCTTTTTGCCCGTCATCGTGTTGTTGGGTGTTGCCTTTCTGGCTGTGTTTATGGAGCGCCTGATGTTCGTGGACGATGGCACACGTGGATATCTCTTGGGGAGTCTGGTGCTGCTCGCGGCTTTGCCGATGCTGGTGCAGACACTCGGCACGCCACCCAAGGCGGCCTATCCACCTTACTATCCACCCACTGCGGAATACGTGGCAGGTGTCATGGATCAGGGAGAAAGCATTGCAACCGACATCCCCTGGGCGACGGCCTGGTATGGGAATCAAACGTCGATCTTGCTACCCGGCCATGTTGACGATCTGCAGCGCCTGAGCGAGCGTGGCTTCAACATCGGCGGCCTCTACCTGACGCAGGCTTTGAGCGACAAACCGTATATGTCCGGATTGGCGGCAAGCTACGCGAGTGACCGGTCCTGGTTGCCATTGCTAAACAAGCAGGTGCCAACCGCGCTGCCGTATATCCACGGCTTGGTGCTTCCCGAGGGGGCACGTGATCAGTTATTTCTGACCGACCGTATCCGGTGGGAACGTTTGGATGACCTTCCTGCCGTCGATGCGCCTACCAACGCGCCAGCGGCATCGGGTGGCTCCGCGTCGTTGTGAAGTTAATCGGCCTGCGCTGCGGTTTCGTCTTTGGTGTCTTCGGATTTCTTCTTTTTCAAGTGCCGGTTTAAAGTCTGACGTGTCACCCCCAGCATTTGCGCCGCAAGCGTCTGATTTCCGCTGGTGCGCTTAAGCGCTTCGATGATCAGAAGTCCCTCTGCTTCACGCAATGACGGTAGCGGGCGCATTGGATCTGAGATGTTGTTGTTGCCCGAATCGTCTTCCTCGGGTGCTGCAACAGGCAAGGGTTCAAGGTCCATTTCGCGCGATGATTCTTCGATCATGCGTCGGAATGGGGTTGTGTCGAGCATGCCGCCAGAGTGTGTGCTGACGGCGTTGAACACCATCGCTTCGAGTTCGCGGATGTTGCCCGGGAACGGGTAGGTTGCCAGTAGCTGGAAAAGCGTGGCTGGCGGCGTGGGTTTCTTCTTGCCGAGGGACTCAGAGGCTTTGCTCAAAAAGAAATCCACGAGAAGCGGTAAATCTTCCATGCGTTCGCGTAACGGGGGCACGCGAATAAGGTGTGAGCGTAGTCGGTAGTAGAGGTCTTCGCGGAACGTTCCATCTTTCTGCATTTTGTGCAGATCTCGGTTCGTTGCGACAATAATACGTGCGTCGGTGCGTCGAGGCGTATCTGACCCCAGGGGAAAATATTCCCGCTCCTGCAAAAGGCGCAGTAGTTTTACTTGTGAGAGGCTGTTTAGGTCGCCGATTTCATCTAGAAAAAGCGTTCCGCCGGAGGCCTGTTCGATGAGTCCGTCGCGTTTTTTGTCGGCGCCCGTAAACGCGCCGCGCAGGTGTCCGAAAAGGGTGTCGGAAAAGACATTGTCATCAAGGCCCGCGATGTTCACGGGGACGTAGCGCCCGGTGCGTCCGCTGACGTCGTGAATTGAGCGAGCGACGAGTTCTTTACCAACGCCGGTGTCGCCGTTAATCAGGATGGGCTGTGGCGTTGTTGATACGGCCTCAATGTATTGAAAGAGAGCGTTCATGGTCTTGTCGGCCGTGACGATCGAGGCAAAGGCCTCTGGGCAGCGTAGCTCGCCGGACAACAAGTGCTCGCGCAGAAGTGAGTTTTCGCGTTTGACGTCGCGCACTTCGAGGCTGCGACGTGCGGCTGCCAGAAGCGTGCCTTCTTCGACGGGCTTGACCATGTAGTCAAATGCGCCTGCTTGCATGCATTTGACCGCTGTGTTTACTTCGTCGACTCCTGTCACGACGATGACGGGAATGTCGGGATAGCGCTGCACGATGAGCGGAAGCAGTTCACGACCCGACATGTTGGGCATATTTAAATCGAGTAAAATGATGTCGACGGCCTGTTCCGCTAGCATATCAAGTACGTTGCGGCTATCCGAGCACAGCAGGATGTTGTTAATGCCATGCTTCTTCAGTGTAAACGCAAAGGAGCGCTGAAGATCCTCGTCGTCGTCAACAATGAGAACCGGGTTTGTAGGTATCTTGCTTTTACTCATCGCTTCCTTTGCGGCGCGCGTCCGGGTTGTTGGGAATGGTCATGCGTGCGATTGTACCGTGTCCCAGTGTCGATTCAAAGCTCAACGTGCCGCCGTGTGAATCCATAATTTTGCTCGAAATTGAAAGCCCTAAACCGGTGCCCCCTGTATCGTGTTTCGTGGTGAAAAACGGGTCCTGGATTCGCTTCAGGCTGTCCGGCGGAATGCCTTCGCCGGTGTCGATCACTTCAGCGATCACGCTATTCGTGTTTGTGTCCAGACGCGTCACGACCTTAATTTTGGCGTCGCGGTTGGGCAGAGCTTGGCAAGCGTTGGTAATTAAGTTGATCATGACTTGTTCAAGGCGTTGCGCGTTGCCGGGTATGGTGGGAAGCGACGGGCATAAATCAGATTCAAAGTGCTGCGTCGACTTTTTGATGAGCGACCCCACCAGTGAAATGGAGGCCTTGGCAACGGCGCTGAGATCAACCGCTTCGTCCAAGGTGTTCGCGTCTGGGCGCGCAAAGGTCTTGAGATCGCCTACCAGTGAGCGGATCTTCTTTGCTGCGCGCAGTACGGAGCCGCACAATTCGGGCAGCTCGTCGCGAAGGTCCGAATAGGGTTGGGCGCCAATGTAGAGTTCGCCCTCTATCTCGTTGTATGCATCGAGCAGGCCGATGATCTCCTTCATGGCATCGTTGAGCGATCCGGCGCTGAGTATCATGACGTTGTTGGGGTTGCTGATTTCATGCGCAACACCGGAGACGAGGGTGCCTAGCGCGATCATTTTGTCTGCATGAATGAGTTGCTCTTGGCGGCGTTCAGATTCGCGCTTGGTTTGGATGCGCTCCGAAACGTCGTCCACAATGACGACAGCGCCCGTTGGAACGTGCGCTATTGTGATGGTCAGAATGCGCCCTTCGGTTTCGCGTTCCAAAAACGTGCGGCCCGTCGCCGAATGAATGCATTTTTGCAGTTCGTCTGCCATTTCGGCCGAAAACGCATCTGTCGTTGGGTCGTACAGGGGTTTTCCAAGCGCGGGCAGCTTTTTGCTGAGGTCGCGCATGGCAAGGTTGCTCTTGACGACGCGTCCGCCGTTGTCGACCACCACCATGGCTGCAGGGTGGTGTTGAAAAAGGGCAAAATTGAACTCCTCTTTTTCGCGCATGGCGATCGCGGCTTCTTGGGCGCGCTGCAGCAGCTTGCGGCTGCTTGCGGCGCGTGCCAGTAGCTGGGTCCAACCGGACGGCGACAAGGTGTTTATGTCGATGGTGTCGAGCGCGCCCGCGTGAATGGCCTGATTGACCTCGTCGTCGTCTTTGGCGTTGGCGTGCAGGATGGCGAGGGGTGCGCGATGGTGAACCGCGTCTTCTAGAATGTCGAATGCATCACCGTCGGGCAGGCGCAAGTCTGTTAAAATGAGCTCGGGTTGAACGGCACCCAGGCTGGCTCTTGCTTCATCGATACCGCCAACGTGCATTCGCGCGATGTCGGGCCCGCATAACGCTTCGATTTTTTCAAATACGGCGTCTGATTGCGTTATTACGAGGATGGTCATGCTGAGTTTCGCGTCATTATTAGTTCGGCTGGTTCACCAATGGAATCAGGTCCTAAGACGAAAGATAGCGCAAATCGGGCGTTTTAGGCTAGCGGGAAGTCGTACGAATCGCTTGCTAGTGATAGATCAGTCAATTCGCAAGGTGTCGGCAATGGTGCGTGATGTCGGTGATTCTAGGCGTAATAGTGCTGACATAAATCCAGCGGTTGCGTGACGTATGCGTTCGCGCGTCAACCAATGGCTTGACGCCTGCCGTGCGTCGTCGAGATGTGCCGCCAGACGGCGGTTGAGTGCGACTGGAAACGCCTCGTCCGTGGGTGCGTAATGGAGATTGTCACCCAGCGCGATGTTGTTCGCAATGAGATGGTTTTCAAGTGTTTCGTAATAGGCGCGCATGGATGTCGCGGCTTCGCGGTAATAGCCGTTGAAAAAGTCTTCTAGCAGTGTATTTGCGGGCTCGTTCACATCCCACGCGAGGCGGCTATAGGCGTAGTAGTTCCACGGGTTGCGGCGCCACAGGACGGGCGTCGCATCCGCTTGGGTGCCCAAGCGCTGTACGCCGATGCGGTGCCAGAAGCGCGCGCGGTCTGACGTGGCGCGGACGAGGGGAATGGGCATGCCTTCGCCTTCGTGGGTGAGAAGTGCCCAGTCATACACGCCGACGTGTCCGGGCGTATCCCAGCGCTGGGACCAGCCCGTCATGATGCTGCGCATCCAGCGGTTGCTGATCGATGTCAGGGGTAAATTATAGAAACCGTACTGAATGACATCGACGTCGACATTGTCGGGCAGTGTCGGGTAGGACCTAGGCGGGTCGATATAGTCTTCATAGGCAAACGTCCCGATGTGTAGATTAGGCGCGGGTTCGCGCAGGGCGTTGGCCACGTCGGTGACCAGACGCATATACCGCGCGGTATGCGAACGTGGACCACGCCAATCACCGGTGTTTTCTGTCTTTGGGTCGTCTTGATTTTGGCAGTCTCGACATTCGCACCAGACCCCGGCATCCATCGGGGTGATCCATGTCGTGGCCACCTGGTCAGGCGGATCCGTTTTTGCGAGAATCCGGTTTACAATATGAGGCACGATGTCTGGCGTACTCGTGCAAAAGTTCAGCCCCCATGTTGCGGAATAGGGAATGCGTTTTCCCAGCTTCTTGAAGCCAATGCGTTTCGTCCATTGGCGGCTTTTAAGCAGGGGAAACCAATCCGGATGCTCTTCAAACAGCTTGCCGTCGACCAGCGATGTGAAGGTGTGGGTGTAGCCCATGTTGGGGACGGCGGGGGGCTGTGGCTTGCCGGGGCGGTCGTTAATGCGCCCACCCCACGATTTGTTCCACCGATTTCGAAAATACCACAAGTAGGGTTCGCCGCTTCCTTCGTAACGTTCGGTATTCCAGTTTGCGTAACGTAGCGTGAAGGATGGCGCGTTCGTCATGGGCAAAAACGAAAGGTCAAGTGGGCCTGCTGGTGGGACGTAATCCCCCAACGCGGAGGGATGCAGCCAGCGCACACCGAGTTGGTGCAAGAACTCGTACACGGCGTACATGGACGCGCGTGCTGTGTGGCCTGAAAAGATGATGTCTTGTCCGTTGCGGTGCACGCCGCCATGTTCGGGCGAAGCAAACAAGTCGGATTTCATGTAGTCCTTGTAATTGTCCGGGTAGCGGATCGGCGCAATGCGGAATCGTTGGCCCGCAAACGTTGCGGCCTGCGTCGGTGTCAGCAGGCGCACAACTTGGCCGGTGCGTTCCATGAGGTAATAGTGAAGATCCTTTTCGGCTTGCGCGGTGAGTGGGTCTGCGTTTGGCGTTTTAACAACGGCCATTGTGTGCGTGGAGGCTTCGTCGGGGTCGACGCCGAAGACGAGCATCTCCGCAATGGCCCAGGCGTAGCCGGCACCATCGCCGTCGATCGCGAGTCGCAGATAGCGTGCGCGCCGCGGCAAAAAACGTAGATCCGTTTCGATGTGTGCGGCGCAGTCATAGGTGCCCACGCTATGCATGTTGGTCAAACTCGTGCCAGCATACATCGTTAGGCCACGTGGGTAGTTTGCCAGCAAGGTATAGGGGGTCATGTAGACGCGATGGATCTGGTAGGAGCGCCCGAGGTCGACGTCAATATACATCCCTTCGACCTGTTCGGTCAGCGTGACCCATGCCGTCGTCAGACGGTTGTCGATGATGTGCGGCAATTCGTTTCTGTTTTCGTCGCGCACGATCCAATCGCTCGGATCAAGCATGCGGCCAGATGCGCCGTTGATGCATAGCATCGCCAGGCAAGTATATAGGCGAAGCGGAGCGCGCATTCAGGGCTCCTTTTTGTCTGTTGAATAGGTCAGTTGCAAATCGGTGATGACAACCGCGTTATATTGGAGTGGGTGCTTAAAGACGCTGAAGCGTATTCGCGTCGTCGTGATGCCCGGGAAAGTGTGTGTCCGCTCAGACCGCGTGTTGGTGCGCTCTTCAAAGGCCAGGCGGTAGCGCTTCGCACCAACATCCCAATACTCAAGGCCATAGTGAATGCCGTAGATCGTTTCATCCTGCCATTGAATGCGTAGCGTGTTGAATTGAACCGGGCGCGACCATTCCACACCTAAATCATGCGGGGGAATGCGAATACGGCGCAGAGCGTCGTCGCCACGCAACATAGCGGCGAGCCCGCTGCCCGACAACGTGCCGCTGATCACGCGCACGTCTTCATGTCGAAGAAGGTTCGTTTCTTCTGGCGCGCCGTCGACGCGGAGGTTTCCCGCGCATATGGCGCAAAGGATTAAGCAAACTGTCCGAGTTGCTGTGCTGGGCTTCATGATGCCGGTGGTGCGGCAATGGTGCGCGACTGTGTACTCCACTGTGTGAGCCGCAGCTGTTTCGAAGCGGCGAGCGCCAGAAGCGCGTCCAGGTGTTTCTGGTCGAGCTCTATGGTGACAACAATATCGGTAACGTGATGATTCATCATAATGGATTCGACTTCACCAAATCCGCCGAACACCTTGTAGCCATGGACGTAGCGCCCTTTTAGGTTTACGTCATCATCGATCATGCCAATAAAATAGACAGGTTCCTGCGTGCCGATTTTCTGAAAACTTTGCTGCAGTAGGTAAAGCGTACAGTCGTAACCCGCCCCGTAAATGAGCGCCTGACGTACGGTGCTCTGCGTCTGCAGGCGTTGGTGCCAGGCAAGCGAGTCCTGCGCAGCGCGGGGGAGGGCGCGCATGCCGGCGACAAGGAAAAGCGATACTAACATGTGAATGATGAGTTGCAGGGGCATACTTCGCCCGCTGGTTTGTCCCAGCAGAATCGTCGTGTTGCTATTGTAACCCGCGTCAATTGCAACCATGTCGAAAGTCGGAGCAAAGCCGCCGGTCATCAACGACACACTGGCGGCCAGTAGAATGCCGGCAGTTAAAGCAACGGACAGGACGACGTATTCCGAAACACGAGCGCGGCTCCAAACGCGTGAATAGGTGCGTGCGGCGAGGAGCGCAAGAAAGGGGACGCCGACCCAAAGGGGAATTTGGTCGAACCAGTACAACTTCAGGCTCTCAAGGCCATGGCCTGGGGCCGACATAAAGCAGGCCAGAGCTAGCGCGAGGGCCATGGCCAGGGCGTCCAAAACAGGGTAAAACAGCGCGGCCATCGCGCGGCTGGGTGGGCGGTGCAAGCCCTGCGTAATGACGACGGCGCTATCCCATAGCTCGACGCGCGCGAGATGGCGAACGAAGACATAACTGCCCCCCACAAAGGCAAGAATGAAAATACCAACAGCCGCTGAATGGTACATCATACTCAGAAAGCCAATGGCGACGAGAGCGATGCTGAACAGGTACAGCCACGCTGCGACGGCACGGTCGGAGAGCCCAGATCGTAGTAAGCGATGATGCATGTGATCCATGTCGGCATCGAAAATGCGCTTGTGGCTGGTCGGCTCGCCTATTTCCGCATCATCCGTTACGAGACGACGCACGGTTCTTCGCCAGACGGCCAGAACGGTATCGAAAATGGGTACGCCAATGGCCAGCAGCGGAACAAAGACGGAGGCGAAGACGGTTCCCTTCGCCGACGAACTAACGGCCACGGCGGCGAGCGTGAATCCGAGAAACATGCTGCCCGAGTCTCCTAGAAAAATAGATGCCGGATGAAAGTTGTAGCGTAAAAAGCCCAGACAAGCGCCCATGAGCCCAAGCACGATGAGTGCATCGCCCGGTGTGTGCCGAAAGAGAAATGAACCCGCAATGCCGACGCAGGCAATACTGGCCAGTCCCGTTGCCAATCCATCCATGCCGTCGATCAGATTGAATGCATTAATAATGGTAACAAACCACAGCACGGTCACGGCCAAGTCCAGCGCGAGCGGTAGGTGCACACCCAGCAAGCGCCCGACATTCATGTCGCAGAAGAATGCCAATACCGCCACCACGACCTGACCCGCCAGCTTGGTTCGCGCGCGCAGGCTCCAGCGATCATCAATCAGCCCTACAATTAGAATCAAAGACGACAGCATCAGGAAGTTCGTCCACCAGCCAACGTCGAGGTTGCCCCGGAAGGGAATCCACGGCAAGAAAAGCACTGCTGCGCAGGCCGCGTGAAAAGCGAGAAAGACACTGATCCCACAGCGTGGCGTTGGCGTGGCGTGAATACGTCGTTCGCCGGGAATGTCGATTAACCCGATTTTGCGCGCGAGCTGCCCAACGAGTGGGGTCAGCACAAAGGCCGTCACAAAGCCCACGAGGAGCACGAACGCGTACTTCATCACGAACTGCGATTGTGCGATCATATCCTGCATAATGTGGTCCGTATAACCGTGCCTACGTGATAACTAAAAAATCAACCAAGTGTATCACTCGCGCTTTGTGCTATCAAGTCGCGTGATGTTGTGACGCGTAATCGTTGCGTCCGCGACTGTTATCAGGGTGCGTCGCGAAGGACGCGTGGTTTAATGGGGACGCAGGGCTGTCCGCCGCAGATCATATTGGGCGGCAGGTCCTTGGTGACGACGCTGCCAGCTGATACGATGGTGTTGCGCCCGATGGTGACGCCAGGTCCGATAAAGGCATTGGCACAGATCCATGCGCCATCTTCAATCGTGATCGGTTGGTGTACGAGACCGAAATGAGGATCCGTTGTGTCGTGGCTACCGGTACACAGGAATGCGCGCTGTGAAATGCACACATTGTTGCCGAGCGTGACTTGGTCTAAATTCAAGATGCAGGCCTCTTCGCCAATCCAGCAATTGTCGCCTGCTTTAAGCCGCCATGGAAAGGTGATGTGAACGCGCGGTTTGCAGATGAATGCGGAACCGAGTGCTGCACCCAGAGATTTCAGCAAGGCCGTTTTCAGGCGGTAATATTTGAATGGGCTTTGAAAAAAAAGCAGCCGAACAACGAGCCAGATAGCTTCTTTGCCGCGTCCGCCGCCGCGGTCGAAGGTTGGGTTCGCGAATTTTGATAGATCTACTGTTTGCATAAAAGTTCCTATGCGTCGACGAGGCAGTCCGGACGAGGCCCTGCGTTGATCATCCAATGATACACGGCAATCATTTCACGTGCGATATTTTCCCACGTGTATCGGCCTATGACCAAAGCGCGACCGCGTTGTCCCAAGGCCTTACGCTCAGACTGCTCCATTCGAGTCAAGCGCATCAGGCCCTCGGCAATACTGTCTGGCGCGGGGTTAACCATGATAGCGGTGTCATGGGTTTCATCTGGCGGCAAGTTGCACTCGGGGGTGATGATGGCGGGAAGTGCGTAGGCGAATGCTTCCAGTACGGCCATGGGCAGGCCTTCGCTATAGGAGGGCAGAATATAGGCGTCCACGTTGCGTAGCCACGCGTCTTTGGCATCGCCGTAAACGGGACCAATGAAATGGACGAGGTCGTCAACCTGACGCTCGTGAATGCGGGCTTCGACCTCCGCGCGATGACCACCATTGTCGGGTCCTGCTATAATGAATACCCAGTCATCCAGCTCTGCTTTGCACTGTGCGATGGCGTCGACGAGCGGCAGGAGCCCCTTCTTCGCGTGTAGGCGTGACATAAAAAGACATCGTTTTCGGTCGCGCCAAATCTCCGGAACGGGTGTGTCGACCTCGGTGGTGTCCAAGTCAGGAATGTCGACTCCATTGGGCACGACCGCAACGGGGTTTTGCAGCCCGAATGTTCGAATCTGGTGAAGCTCGGCGTCACACAGAGCGTGGATACATGCCGCGTTTCGTAAATTGCGGTTTTCATAGAGCATGCCGGCCAAACGCTTTTGGGTCGCGGATTGCGCCAAGGCCCATGTGTCCAGCATACCACGGGGAGAAATAATGGTGGGCGCGGACGCGGAGCGTGAGGCGCAAAGGGTGGCATAGGATGTGAGTTTCCACAGCCCCTGTAAGTGTATGACGCTGCCGTCATCGGCCAGGTCATTGAGATGACGATGTAGAGCAGGGCTCAGTCCAAGGCTGGCAGGGCCGCGCGGCTTGAAGGCTATAGGCTGCAGCGGGAGCCAAGAGGCCGCGTCCGTGTCGAAGTGTGTGTCCCATAGGCCGGTGACATCGACCTGAACGCCCTGGTCGGCAATCCGCTGCGCCAAGCGTCGTACGGACACATACAGCCCGCCCGCTTCGCGTGACATCAAGTGTGTCAGCGTGTGTACCTTGAGTGTTGTGTTCATTTCGTTTTCTGAGTTCGTTCGGCCAAAGCGATTTTTGCCGCTTCCCATAGACTGGTGCCAAAACGTTCGACACCCCAGTCCTTGATCCGTTCCTGCGACGCGGACCCCATGGCGCGCATGCGCGCCGCATCGGAACAGGTGTCGTGCAAGGCACGCGTCATGTCCGCGACGCTGTACGGGTCGAATTGGTTTCCATTCTTGCCGATTTCGACGAGTGTCGGTGCTGAGCCGCAGCGCGATGAAACGGCGACAGGCAGGCCTGCGGCCATGGCTTCATTGACGACGAGGCCCCATTGCTCCGTCGTTGAAGGGTGGACAAAGGCCGAGGCCATGCCGTAGTACGCTGGCAGGTTCTCGTATTGGACAAATCCGGGAAAGTGAACGACGTCATTGAGGCCCAGTCGATTGCATTCCGCGTGAATGTCGTCACGCAGTTGTCCGTCACCGCAAAGGACCAGTTCCCACGCTGCGTTTGCTTCGAGTCCGGCTCGAAACGCCGAAAAGGCCTGCAGCAATCGAACAAAGTTCTTTTTATGAATAAAGCGACCTGAGGCGAGGATGAATGTTTTTGGAAGCTTAAATTTGGCTCTGGTCGCTTCCGCATTCTGGCGCGCAGCGTCGGCGCCGATTCGGAAGTAGTCGTTATCAACGGCGTCGTAGCCCATTCGGATCTTGTCTGGGTTCATGCCGAGTCGAACGACATACTCGGCATGAACGGAACCGCCGACAAGCGCGGATTGGTATTGGCGGAGGAGCATCTTTTTTACGGATTCCTTCCACCAATGGCGTGGAAAGTCGTGCCATGAACTTTCGCTCATCAGGACGGCGCCAGCTCTCGATTGGCGGCACCACAACAAAGCACTTCGCGCTTCGACATATTGCCAGCCGGGAATGGCGACGACGTCGGGTGCACACTTGTCTAATTCGCGGATGATCGACCTTCGAGTTTCGCGCAGGGAATGGGCCGTTGAATTCTCCTCAGGAAAAACGGTCAAGCGTTGGAAATGGCTTCCGCCTTCATAAACGTCCCAGTCATAGGTGGGATCCATGGTTGCCGTTTCGATTCCGATGAGTTCGCACCCGTTGGCCTTGAAAACTTTGCCGGCCGCATCCAATCGCGCGACGTGGTAGGGGCCGAAACGCGGAAAAAGAACCGCGCAGCTCCATGGTGTGGCGCTGGGTTCGTTCGATGCGTTGTCTTCGATCATGTGTGCTCGCCTATGAGTGTTACCGCGCCGTGCACGCCGCTATTCTGTTTTTAAGGTCCGCCCGCAGTGCCTTAAACGCGGCCAATTGTACGCGCGAGAACGGTGTGCGCTGGCTAAAGCGTTTCACGTATATGGCCCAACCCTTCAGCAATCCAACGCAGCGTGCACGACGGTGTGAGCGCAGTTTGACAATCACGGAAAGTGATTTCAATGTGGCATAAACGGGGGCTGCGGGCAGGGGAAAATTCAAAGCATAGAGTAAAAAAATGTTTCGCGCCGAGAGAAAGGCATATTCAGCGTCGTCGCGCGCCGCGCCGCTGTGGCGGTGGATGAAGCGAACACCTGGCTGATAGCGGATGTGAAAGCCGGCCCGTATGATGCGCATGGCGAGGTCGTCCTCTTCGTGGCGGTAACAGAAGAAATCACGGTATCCGCCCACGCCGAGGACGCGTTCACGGTGCATCAGTACACCAAACCCGATGAACGTGGGGATGAAACCAGCGCCGAGTTCAGCAGGCAAGCCGTCGCGATAGCCGTCGTATTCGCGAATCGTTTCGAATCGCCAAACGGCAACGTCGCTGTCGAGCGTCTGCTGCATGAAGTTCAGCATAGCGTCACCGTTGTCGATGTGGGCATCGTCGTCCAAAAAAAGGCAATAGGTTGTCGTCGCGTTGCGTAATCCGATGTTGCGTGCTTGTGCCTGGCCTGTCCGTTTTTCCTGGCGGATGACGCAATGGTTCGGCAAACGAGACAGCGCGGCTTTGAGTGCATTCGGATCGTCGGATTGATCGTCGACAACAATCATGGGCGTTTCTTGGAGCCCGGCGTCAATCAGTTTTTCAACAGTGACGCGAACGTCTTCGGCGCGATTGCGTGTTGGAATGATCATGGTGCAATCAAACAGAGCGCTCATCAGGCTCCTCCTTCGGTTCAGATGGTTGGTTCTGAGCGGCAATGCGCGCAGGGTGTGTGGATACGTGGCGCGCGGGCGCGCGGGAGCGAACGGCACGTCCATTGTGTTGACGCGGAAGTGCGAGAATACGCAGATTGGATTCGGCGACGGCAAGCAGCATCCATAGAACCCAAAAGGTCTTGTAAAACTGAAAGGACAGTGTCATCCAAAAGATGAACATGACGAAGTAGGCAAAATAAAATCCGTAGTAGAGTTGGTGTCGACGGTGTGAAATCAGTTTTATAATCGGGTGGAAGAAGAAATAGGCAATCAGAAGCATGCCGGGAATGCCCGAATACCGTCCGTAATCCAAAAAGACGTTATGTGCAACATAACCACCGCTGGCGCGGTACTGAGGCGGAATGTCTTCTTTCTCGCCTGAGTTTTTTACGCCGAGGAGTGGATACTGTCGAATTGTACGCAGCGAATAGGTCCAGACATCTGTGCGCGATGCAACGAGGGATTGATCTTTTGACTCCTTTTGATAGTAGGCCCATAAGCCTTCGATACGAGAGCGCGCTTCAAAGGTGTCTGTTGAAATAACAAGGACCAGACCAAAAAGCGGAACAAGCACGAGGCGCATCAGTTTTGACTTTGTTTTCAGGTCCATTTTCGTTGAAAGGATGTTGTTATACATGGTGGCCAAGACGAGACCCGTCATGATAATGAATCCACCATAGGCGGCGTGTGTCATGGTTTCGAGCAAAGGCGGGATGGCAAGAACAAAGGCGACTAGGGCAGCCGTCATCAATTTTCGACCCTGACCACCGGACATACGTGAAAAGGTGTGCGTCATAGCCACGCCGACCACTCCAAATGTGCCCATGAGTAAGGGCGGCCACACCATGACGGCGTCGGCACGTTGTGAGCCAAGGCGCTCGAATCCTTCGCGAGACATGTTGCCTTCATATTCGTAAAGTTGTACAGGCAGACCGGCGGCACCGGCCCACCAGGTGGCGACGATGCTAAGCGCGCCAAACGAGACGCCAAGTAAGCATTTCAAGTAACGGCCGTTCGCCATCACGGCATAGTGGCATGCAATAAATGAATAAATGACAACTCTGACGTATTCGCTGCGCATGGACACCATGTCGGTAAACGATTCAGCAACGAGCGTAAACCAGATCAGAAATGGCACAAGTGGAAGCAAAAGTTTCCACTGCTTGTAGTAAACTTTACGATGATAAAGCAGTGCCACGACGGGCCATGTGATCACGCCAACCTGGGCCGGGTTGAACATGCTTGTCTCTGGAAAGGGAAGGACTTGACCGCATGCGATGAAATAAAAGGCTGTGACGGGTGTTGTCCAACAGACCAGCGCCATGAAGATGATCAAAGGGTCGGCCAGCGGAGAGGACAGCACCGGATTCAATTGCAGGGCGATCGTACAGGCGACCGCGATGATGGATACGAATACTTCGAATCGCGTGAACCGACAATCGAAGAAGGCATAGGCAACGCGCTCTATCAGGGCGCTTTTCTTCTCCGCTGTCGTTAGCGACGGGGCTGCGGACTCGGCGGGTTGCGTCTCTGGCGCCGGGAGGATGTTTCTTTTAATGTTACGCATTGCCGTACACAACGTCGTAGGCGTCGAGAATTTTGTTAATCTCGAAGCGATCCAAAAAAATCTGACGCCCTGCTAGGCTCATGCGCTGCAGGGTCTGCGGGTCGTCATAAAACGCTGTCAGTATAGCAGCCAGGCTGGTTGAATCACGACTAATCAGGTGGCCGGTGACGCCCTCCGTCACCGCTTCCGGAATGCCGCCGACCGCCGTGGCGACGACGGGAACGCCGACGGACATGGCTTCAATAATGGACATGGGTAAGCCTTCTTGAACGGACATCGCGGTCAACACGTCCAGTTCTG
>JBLHHU010000044.1:0-18390 GCA_047615735.1 Kiritimatiellia bacterium
GAGCTGCCGGGGCATTCGGCGCAGCTGCTCAATCCTGCCGCCGATCGCGATCTGGCAGGTAACTGGCGGTCGGCACTTCCGACACCTGCGGCCGTTAACGCGGGCGTCTTTGCTGTCACCAGCGCGATACCCCCACGGATACGTCAGGTGGAACATGCGCCGGATGTGCCGACATCGACTAACGCGGTGACAATCACGGCAAAGGTCACGGATCCCGATGGCGTGGCCGCCGTCACACTCAGCTACCAGTTCGTCGACCCAGGCGCCTACATCCGCAAGAGCGACGCGGCATATGAATCGGCGGCAAGCTGGACTGAGGTCGCGATGACGGATGACGGCTTGAATGGCGACGCGGTGGCGGACGATGCGACTTGGTCGATCGTCTTGCCTGCGTCCCTGCATAATCACCGGCGGCTGGTGCGGTATCGCATATCCGTCGAGGACACGTTGGGGCATGACGTTCGCGTTCCTTATGCCGATGACCAGCAACCGAACTTCGCCTACTTCGTCTACGATGGGGTCCCGGCTTGGACGGCAGCCCTCGAGCCGGGTGTCTCGGCGCCGACCAATTTCCCGGCCGAGATGCTTGCGAACGCACTGCCGGTTTATCACTTGATTGCCAACGCCACCGACGTGCACAACAGCCAGTACAGTGCCGGTTCTAGCGGCGTGCGCATGTGGGGCACACTGGTCTACGACGGCAAGGTGTACGACCACATCGTTTTCTACAACCGCGGGGAGGCTTCGACCTATGTTAGCGGCAAGAACAAGTGGCGCTTCAAGTTCAACCGTGGCCGTGATTTCGAGGCGCGTGACATCTACGGCAAGCGTTACATGAAGAATTGGAAGACATTGAACTTCAACGCCTGTGCGTCGCCCTGGGTTGCCGCCAATCGCGGCATGGCCGGGATCGATGAGGCCGTTCCGCATCGCCTGTACCAGTTGGCGGGTGTGCCAAGCTCACACACGCATTGGACACATTTTCGCGTGATTGATGCAGGCGACGAGGCCCCTGCAGACCAGTATGCAGGGGATCTGTGGGGATTGTATCTTGCGATCGAACATCCGGATGGACGTTTTCTCGACGAACGCGATTTGCCCGATGGCAGCACGTACAAAATCCAGGGCGGCGTCGGCAACAAAAAGAACCAGGGCCCGACGCAGCCGCTCGACAATTCCGAGTGGGACGCATTCTGGGCCGCAAGCGCCAATTTGAATAGCGTCGCCTGGTGGCGCGCAAACTTTGATCTCAATGGGTTTTTCGGATTTCGCGCCATCAACCGAGTTACCAGCAACGTTGATTTACGCGATGCGACGAACTACTACATGTATCACGATCCAGAACTGGGTGTCTGGCGCGTGATGCCATGGGATCTTGATATGATGTTCGCTCCGGTCGTGCACTGGTCTGGTGTCATTCGCGCCGATCGCTGCCTCGACCACCCTGAAATTCGAACGGCCTTCAGGAACCGCTGCCGTGAGCTCGTTGATTTGCTCTTTTCTGACAGCGACCGACACGGCGGACAGGCCGCGCAGGTGGTCGAGGAGCTGTCGCAAATTGTGAACCCAGCCAATTTTCCGCTGACAATGGTTGATGCAGACGAGGCCATGTGGAGCCATCATCCGGGAGTCTACGTTCTCCACCTTGGGCCCTGGTACACGTTGTCCGTAGTCGAAACTAGACTTCGCAATGACTACGACCGAACCATTCCCACGGCGGATCACGAGGGATTTCAACAGAACATCATTGACTTCATGTTTGATACGCGCGCAGGCGGCGGCTTTGCGGTCAACGACACGATTGAGGACGGATATGGATTTGGCTTCCTTTCGGAGGAGGCCGCCGACAGCGCAATTCCGGATCGACCGAGCATTGCCTACATCGGTGCCAATGGATTTCCGGTCAACAATCTGCGTTTTCAAACTGGCCCCTTCAGTGACCCCGACGGCGGGAACAGTTTCGGCGGCATGCGTTGGCGCATCGCCGAAATCGCCAATCCGTCGACGACAAATTTCAATCAGGGAAAACCGTGGAAATATGAAGCGACTGCCCGATGGGAAAGCGACACGTTGCCCAGTTTCAGTAGTATCGTCGAGATCCCTGCCGGCACGCTCGAGGTCGGCTGCACCTACCGTGTACGATGTCGAATGATGGATGACACGGAGCGGTGGAGCCATTGGTCCGAGCCGATTGCATTTGCGGCCGGTCCACCGGATGAGAATATCAATAGGCTGAAAAGCCTGGCCATCAGCGAGATCATGTATCGACCCGTCGGCGGTAGTGATTACGAATTCGTTGAACTGTGTAATACGGCGACCAATGCCCTGTCGCTCGCTGAGGTCGTGTTGGCGGACGGGGTGGAGTTTTCTTTTGCCGAAAGCAGCATTACAAATCTGGCGGCAGGCGCTTACCTGCTCGTGGTGAGGGATCTGGCTGCGTTTTCAACGCGCTACGACATCTCTGGCATGATCATCGCCGGTGAGTTTTTCGGAAAACTTTCGGACGACGGCGAGCAGGTCAAGATGCTCGGGCCAGGCGCCACCGAAATCGCCACCGCAACATTTAATGATTCGCGAGGATGGCCTCTCGCCGCCGACGGCGCGGGGCACTCGCTGGTGCCGTTGACGCTGACCGGACAGGTGGACGGTCTGCTTGACTATGGTGGAAACTGGCGAGCCAGTGCTTTCGTTGGGGGGTCGCCGGGCGCGCCCGATCCGGCCGCGGCAGCCACCGTTGTGATTAACGAAGTGGTTGCCCACACTGATACAGGGCTGGCGCCACCTGATGATTCCGACGACTGGATTGAACTCTATAATCCGCTGAACGAGTCCGTCGATGTGGGGGGATGGGCCCTTAGTGACGATGCCGACGCACTTGCACTGTACGCGCTGCCTGCGGGTAGCGTTATCCCTGCGGGTGGCTTTCTGACACTCAGCGAGGTGACGGCCTTTCATACGAACCGCACGGATGGGTCTGGCTTTGGTCTCAACAAAGCCGGGGAGAATGTCTATTTGACACGCGAGACGGGCTCAGGACGACAGGTCGTCGATGCCGTGCGATTCAAGGGACAGCAAAATGGCCTGTCGCTGGGACGGTTCCCGGATGGGGGCACCTTCTTCTACGAACTGACGCCAACGACCAACTCGCCAAACGCCACACCACAATTGCACCCGCTGATCAGCGAGTTGATGGTCTCTCCGCTGGTGGCGAGCAATGCTCCTTCGGATGCCACGACGCTCGAGTACGTGGAGTTGTACAATCCTCTTGGGGTATCCGTCGACATGTGGACCCCGGCGGGTCCCTGGCGCCTGGATGGCGGCGTCGGGTACGATTTCCCGACCAACACCACGCTAGAGCCTTTTGAGTACACGGTCGTGGTGGGCTTCGACCCACAGGACGGTGTGACACGGGACCGCTTTTTGAATAGTTACGGTTTGACGAACGGGCAGGTGCGGCTTTTCGGGCCGTACAGGGGGCGTTTGGACAATCGCACGGAACGTGTGGCGATCGAGCGCCCGCAGGCGGCTGACGCTGCGGGCGAAGACGTGTCCTGGATTATCGTGGACGAGGCCATTTACTTCGTGGACAGCCCCTGGCCCACCGGCGTCGATGCCACGGGCGCGTCACTGCAGCGTTCCGTGAGTCCCGATTCGGGGCGTGATCCGGGCAACTGGTTTGCCGCACTCGAAGGCACACCGGATACTGACCAGGACAACGATGGCATTCCGGACGCGTGGGAATATCGCTTCCCGCAAGGCCTCGCACTTGACCCCGCTGGTAACAATGATGCTGACCGGCTCACCAACTACGAGGAGTTCATTGCCGGTACCGACCCGACAAACGCCGCCAGCACCTTTCGTCTGGAGTTAGGCACCAGTAATGCACAGACGCACATTCGTTTCTATGCACGCCACGCAGAGGGTGCTGGCTATGAAGGGATGACGCGATTTTATCGAATCGAATTCACTTACGACCTGATCACGGCTCCGCTCTGGGCGGGTGTGCCCGGTTTTACAAATCTGCCGGGTAGCGATCAGTGGTTGCAGTACACCGGCATACTGCAGGACGTCGAAAGCCATTACCGTGCCCGCACGTGGTTGAGCCCATCTCCCTGACATTGACGACGATGATTATTACTTGCCAGACGACGCGGATTTGTAGAAGGCCGTCGTTTTTCTATATGCTCTGTTTGTTAGAGAAAAGCGGGGTCGCGTCGGGCGATTGTTTGGGGCCAATGTGCCACCCAGGCCTCACGTGTATATCGAAGCGCCTTAATAGAGAAGGAAAGTTGAAATGTTAAAAGGGGTGCATAAAGTGTTCTGGGCCATTTCCCTGATACTCGTTTTTTTGTCGGGCAATCTTTTTGCGGAGACGGTTGTACAAGGCGTGGCTGGGCCGTCTGTGTCCAAGCCGAACATTTTGTTCATCATGGTCGACGATTTGGGTAAAGAATGGATCAGTTGCTACGGCGCGGAGGACATCAAGACGCCTCATATTGATGCACTGGCAGCGGGCGGAATGATGTTCAGCAATGCCTACTCCATGCCGCAATGCACACCATCGCGCGCCACCCTCCTGACCGGCACCTACCCATGGCGCAACGGTTTCGTGAATCACTGGGATGTGCCTCGCTGGGGCGTGGGCTACTTTGATTGGAAACAGAAAGAAAACACAACGTTTGCCCGATTGATGAAGGATGTTGGGTATACGACGTTTGCGGCGGGAAAGTGGCAGATCAACGATTTTCGGATTGAGCCACAAGCCATGAAGAAGCATGGCTTTGACGATTGGGCCATGTGGACAGGCTATGAATCCGGCAACCGTCCATCCGCAAAACGGTACGCGGACGCCTATATCAATACGCCCGAGGGCAGCAAGACCTACACGGGGATGTTTGGCCCGGACGTCTACGTCAAGCATCTGGTTGAATTCATGACGCAAAACCGGGAGAAACCGATGTGTCTCTATTTTCCCATGGCCCTGACGCATACACCGCTTGTCGCCACGCCAGATGAGCCCGATGTAAAGCAGCCGATCGCCAAACACAAGGCCATGGTTCGCTATACGGATAAACTGGTCGGGCGACTGGTGGCGGCGCTTGATGAGCTTGGCCTGCGCAAACGCACTATCGTGATGTTTTCCACCGACAACGGATCAACCGGAAGCATCACCGGCACGCGCAGCGGGCAGAAAGTGAAGGGCGCAAAAGCCAAAGAATCCGAGCCCGGCGTCTGTCAGCCGTTTATCGTGAATTGTCCGGGCCTCGTTCCTGCCGGTGTTGAAACCGATGCATTGACCGACTTTACGGATCTTCTGCCAACCTTCGTGGCGCTCGGCGGCGGTACTGTCCCTGCTGGTCTCACGGTTGATGGTGTGTCGATTGCACCGCTGATTCTGGGGCAGGCAAAGGACTCCGACCGCAAGTGGATCATGGCACTCGGTCACGGTCCGGCAAGGTTGGATGCAGATGGCGTGCGGGGTAAGCACGATTTCGCCACGCGGGTTATCCGTGACAAGACGTTCAAGGTTTGGGTGTCTCGAGAGAAACGCATCATCCGGCTTCATAACCTGAAAGAGGATCCGCAGGAGAAGACGAATCTCCTCGATAGCGATCTTGCTGAGCACAAGAAGGCCTTGCGGACGTTTCAAGCTGTGCTCGATACGCTCCCCAACAAGGATGCGCGTCCTCGCTATGAACCGCGCACGCCGAATCCGTGGGACAAAAAGGCCGGGCAGGGAACGTAGACAGAGCAAGCGCATCCAGCATAGTGTTGTTGGTGTGTTGTCGGCTAACGTGAAAGGTTGGGGCGAAGCGAATGACAGAGCTGAATATCAAGTGCCTCATCTCGGGCAAAGACACGGATGGACGAATCGCAGTGTTCGAGGAAATCGTCGCGCCAGGGGCTGGTCCCCCGCGTCACACACATCGAACTCAGGTCGAGGTCTTTCATGTCATCGAAGGAACGCTACGTTTCGAAATCGGTGGCGAGACCAAAGACGTTGGGTCTGGAGCCGCTGCGGTCGTGCCGATGGGGGCTGTGCATGCCTTTCGAAATACGGGCTCAGTGCCGGCGCGAATTCACTTTGAGATGATCCCTGCTGGCGAATCGGAAGAAGCCTTTTCGCGCTTGATTGCGGACGGCGATCAAATCGCAGACGTCGGCGCATTTTTTAACCAATACGATATGGACCTGATCGGTCCACCGCTCGCGTAACGTCGTCTGGGCGAGACGCGTCTGGGAAATAGAGTGTTCGAAAAGAGATGATAAAATGGCGAGAAATATTTTAGGCACTGACTTGGAGACGTGCTGCATGGACCCTGTGACGGGGTACTATAGAAACGGGAAATGCGACACAGGTGGACAAGATCGTGGGCTGCATACTGTTTGCGTACAAATGACAGACGCGTTTCTAGCGTTTGCAAAACGTCAAGGCAACGACCTGATCACCCCAATGCCTCAACATGGTTTTCCTGGATTAAAAGACGGCGATCATTGGTGTGTCTGTGTTGGAACGGTCATGGATGCGATGGAAGAAAATGTTCGGCCAAAAATCAAATTAGAGGCGACCCACGCTTCTGTTCTTGAGTTTATCTCTCTAGAAGACCTTCGCGCTTGTGCCGTCGAGGATTAAGTCAGAATGAACGCTTACTGGATCTTTGTGATTTTGGGCGCTCTGTGTGTGGGCTGTCTGCTTGTCGAGCGCATGCGCCGGCGTGCCAAACGACGACTTGCTCTGGCGCAGCCTTTCCCTGATGAATGGGTGCAAATCCTGACGGGCAATCTGCCCCCCTACGTCCGCTTGACGCCCGAGCAGCGGCAAGAACTGCATCGTGGCGTTCAGTTGTTTCTCGCTGACAAATCATTTGAAGGGTGCGGTGAGCTCTCCATCACCGACGAGATGCGCGTTACCATTGCAGCGCAGGCGTGTATGTTGCTGCTTGGGCGAGCCGACAACGGCTACCGGCGACTGCGCACCGTGTTGGTTTATCCCAGTGCTTATGTGGCGGACGGCGGGAGTGCCGGTCGGTCCGCGCGCTTGGGTGAGTCGTGGGGCCGAGGTGTCGTTGTCTTGTCCTGGAGTGACGTGAAACAGGGCGCGTTCAATTTTCGCGATGGCCGTAACGTGGCGATGCATGAATTTGCGCACCAGTTGGATCAGGAGGATGGAGTCGCTGATGGGGCACCCGTTCTGGAGAGGCGGTCGGCCTACTCAACATGGGCAAAGGTCTTCTCGGGCGAATTTCAGCGACTCCAGGGGCGGGCGAGCAAGGGCAAGCGCAGCGTTTTCGACAACTATGGGGCCACCAACCCCGCAGAGTTTTTTGCGGTTGCGACAGAGACATTTTATGAAAAGCCGAGGCAGCTTCAAAAGAAGCACCCTGAGCTGTACGAGGAACTTCAGGGCTACTACTGTGTTCACCCGGTCGAGTGGGCAGGCGGCTGAACACCGATGCGGCATGCTGGCAATCGGCCAGGGTCCGGTATAGGGTGTGTGCCACTCAATTTGATATAGGCTTAGCAACATGAATACAGAGCAACCAAATAACCCGCTCCACGGCGTTACGCTGGAGGACGTTGTGACCAGCATGGTTGCACATTACGGTTGGGCTGGGTTGAGTGAGCGCATCGATATTCGCTGTTTCAGCTACGACCCGTCCGTAAAATCAAGCCTGACGTTTCTGCGCCGCACACCGTGGGCAAGAGCCAAGGTTGAAGCACTGTACGTCGCGTTACAAAAGGACATCACAGGTCGTTGAACGTTCCTTGTCGTGCATATGAGTGGAAATTCTAAAGAAGACCGATAGCATTTGAAACGTTTAGCCAAGATACTCATGTGCATGCTCTGCTCGGCGTGTGTCGTCGCGCTGTTGGGCGCGTTTGCCCACGGGGCGTATGATCGCGGCATGATCGATATCGACGTGTCAGACGGGCTTGGGCACGGTCCTGATCGCGGAATCGAGTGGGATAGCGCGGCACATAAGAAAATCAATGCCTGTTCAGCTCTGAGCGGTGTCGTTGTCTTCGCGCTGATCATGGTTGCTGCAAGAGGCTTTCGGGCGCCATTGACCAAGCTGGAGGAGCGTTCGTGATTTCAGTTCAGGTTGGTAGGCGCAGCGGGCGCTTTGCGACGCACTGACGAAGCAGCAGACCTTTACCATTGAGATCGTGGCGCTCAGACGCTATAGTGTTGCCAGCTATGAAATTCATTCTTTCTATATTCGGGCTGTGTTTGGTCCTCCCGTCGCTACTGCTGGCTGAGCCGCCGGATCAGGCGCTGGTGGAGGAGCGCGCTAAGGCCGAAGCCAGGCTCTCGGGCAGTACGAACCAAGTCGTGTTCGCCGTGGATGGCCTCTGTTGCAAGAGCTGTGGCATCGGAATCGGTAATAAAGTCTGCAAACTCGACTTCATTGACACGACCGCGCTCCCAAAGGGCGTTGAGGTGCACAGAAAAGATGCATTGCTGTCCGTGGCTGTTAAGAACAATGAGGCTGTCGATGTTGCGTCTCTGGTCAGCGCCATCCGAAAGGCCGGCTACGAACCTGTTCGTCTCTATGCGCGTAGCGACGACGGCACCCTGACGTCGACTGATATTCCCAAAAAATGATCCTTCGCGTTTATCTGTGGCCTGCCGGTCTTCTTTCGATGATTCTCTGTCTGTGCCCTGCACGCGCGGACCAGCCGGTCATGAATGAAGTCCCCCGATGGAACGGTGGCTACGGCGGCCAGATCTTTCAAGAGTTTCGTTGGTCGGACGACGTCATGCGCGGCAGCATCGACCTACCAAATCCTGACAAGCTACGCTACGAAGAACACATCACCTCCTTCGAAGGTGTGTACACCTGGCACAAGTCAATCCGGGTGACTGCGAAAATCCCGTATGTAAACAAGCGGCGTATTGCCGTCAACACAGACGGGTCGTCCCAATGGCAAAAAAGCAACGGGCTGGACGACACAAAGCTGGCTATTCCAATTCGAAAATACCGTAATCGTCGTCACTATTCTGGGCATATGGGCATCGTTCCTCAGTTGCGTTTCGGCGGGGACAGCGGTGATGCGTACCGGATCAGCGACGGAAGCGTGGACTATGCAATGGGCGTCTCTTTTGAATCCGAATCCGCAGGCTTTAAAATTTCAATGGGCGGCACGTATTGGTGGGAGCAGGAATCAGGGCAGGACGACGATTGGGCCGCGAGCATGGAGTTGGGTTACAACTACCACGACAGGGGCGCGGCGGCATGGCGCATGGACTACGTTGATGATGGTAACAAATACGCATGGCTAGCTGGCGGCCCGGTTCTCTTTTGGAATTTTAACGATGTTGTGCTCGGACGCATCGAGTACAAGTTTCCCTTCTATGAAAATGTCGACGATTCAGGTCTTGCTCGCGGGCAGGTCATCCGCCTTGGTCTCGGCGCCGTTTTTTAGATTGCCTCTGCGGGTAACCAGCATTCGAAAAACAACATGAAGCGAAACGGAACAATTTTCCTATCGATGGTTCTGTCTTTGGTCAGGATCTGCAGGGCAGCCGAACCCGTTGGGGGTGTCGATGAACCGTTTCCAATTATCGAACTCGTCACCCAGGGTCCTGATGGCGCGTTGAAACGGCATGTCATGCTCCACCTCGACGACGGGGTTATCATCAGCAATTCAGACATGAACGCTGTCCCTAGTTACCACCTGTTCTGTAGAGACGACAAACGCATTCTGAAGACCCCAGGCGTGAACGTCTGGCTTGCCGAACTTGAGCAACTCCCTGATGGCACAACCATTGACAAGGTTGCCAAGTGTGCCGTGCCTTTTTGCACGCAATACGGCGTTGATATCGCGAAGGAACAGGCGCGCATTGACGCTGTATACAAAAAGAAGAAATTCTCCTTCGTTGCGTCGTTCGCCGACGACAAGCGCCATGCGCGAGCCGTGTATCATGCGTTGGCCGGCGCGTATTCCGGCGGGCACGACCTGCAAGGAACTGTCCACGACGATGGACCTGCTGCCCACGTTGGCTCGCTTCGCCAACGGCGTGCTTCCGAGCGACGTCCGCATCGATGGAAAAGACATTTCTGCCTTGATGCTGGGTGAACCTGATGCGCGCACACCGCATGACGCCTTCTTTTATTTCGGAGCACCCTGATGTTGTCGCAAGGCTCATGGCGCTTGCGGAGGATTGTCGGCGCGATCTCGGGGACGCCGGCTCTAAAATTGAAGGGCGCGGTTGCCGTCCTGTCGGACGCGTCGAGAATCCGAAGACGCGCACGTCACGCGATGGCATGGATCCAATAATTCGAGCCATGTACGACTGAGGAGGCACAGGTATTGCGGTGGCTCGTATGCGCTTGTCGCTCAGGATTGTAAGGACTTGATCATCTGCGCGATGTCGGCGAAAGCCTCTTCTTTTTTACGCAAGAGTTCCTTGGAAACCTGGCGCGCCAAGGTGCGTTTGGATTGCAGGTCATCGTCTGTGAGTTGTGTGATGAACGTGCCGACTTCGGCGTTCAGATCCGCACCGACGTCGATTCGCCACGCTGCGTCTTTCAGCAAAGCCCAGTTGTCGTTGGAGGCTGAGCAGCACATGAGGACACTGCCGCCCTCACACACCGCGCTGACGGCCTTCGATGGAACGCAAACGTGATCCCACTGCGGGATCAATGTGACGACGTGCACGTCAATTAATTTCAGATGTTCGCGTGCGACCGTGTCGACGATCGTGACCCCCTCGCGCCCGAGAGCATAATTAAGAACGGTTTGTGCTTTCGCGCCATACGCACAAAGCACGAAATGGTGCGTGTCGGGGTTGATCGCGTCGATGACGGCCATGACGAAGCGTTCATCGTGAGCCTCACCGATATTGCCGGCATAACCAAATCGTATCTTGTTGCTTTCTTCAGCCCAGGTGGGGCGCAATTGTGTATCGCGGGATTGTGTAATGCCGCAGGGCAAAATCACGGTCCGAATGGCCTCTGTATATTCGCGCTGGATGAATTCGGCCTGTTTAGGGCCCAGCGCCACGAGGCCAGCGGGGCGAGCGTGCAAAAGCTGCCGCTTCAAAAAGCGGTAGATCGGGTTCTGCGCCTTGACCACGCCGATCGCGCGGAAGGCCTCTGGATACAGATCCATCGCCCAGTAAATCCATGGGATCGAGCGCCGTCGCGCCTTGCGTGATACCCAATAGTTCAAGAGTGGCGGATCGGTCATGCAGAGAATGGGGCCGCTTTCGAGCGAAACAGCTTTCCGTGCCATCTTCCAACCTTCGACGAAACTTGAAAAAAGCCTGAGGACCTTCTTCTTTCCGTTATACAGGTGAGCAAGGGTGTGCACGGTCCCGTGGATTTGCGTGTCGACCGTGCCGCCACCCTGGTAATTGCCGCCAACGGTGATGACCCGTACGTCGATTCCCGCCTGAACCAGGTAACCGGCAAGTTCATTGGCGGAGTTGCCCGTGATGCCTGAGTCGGGAGGGTAGTTGCGATTAAGAATCGTGCATTTCATGGAACGCACCTAGCGCTTTAGGCACTTCTGGCCTGCCAGCTTGTGGCAATTTCGGAGAAGATCGATTTGAGGTCTGTTGAAAGCACCCAGTCTGGATAGTGCGACCGAATTTTTCGCAAGTCGCTGTAGTAACAGATGTGATCGCCGACGCGCGCGGTATCGGACATGGTGTAATCCATGGGCACGCCGGTCAGCGATTCGACCAGAGCAATCGCTTCGAGAATAGAGCACGTGTTGTCTTTTCCGCCACCGAGGTTGTACACCTCGCCCGAGCGTGGCGCTTTGATGAACTGCTCGATAAACGCAGCGACATCGCGGGAGTGAATGTTGTCGCGTACCTGTTTGCCTTTGTACCCATTGATCGTGTACGGGGTCTTGCTGAGGTTGCATTTGACGAGATAACTCAGGAAGCCGTGCAGTTCGACGCCGCCGTGGGTGGGCCCGGTTAAGCAGCCACCGCGCAGACAGCACGTCAGCATGCCAAAATAGCGCCCGTATTCTTGCACCATCACGTCTGCGGCCAGTTTCGATGCGCCAAAAAGTGAGTGCAGGCAGTGATCCACGCGGAAGGTCTCGGGAATGCCGTTGGCGTATTCCGGATCGGCAATGTCCCAGCGCGTTTCCAGTTCATCCACTTGAATCTCGTTCGGCCCGTCGCCGTAGACCTTGTTCGTGGACAAATAGACAAAGGCGGCCTCGGGCACGGCCAGTCGCGTTGCTTCGAGGACGTTGATGGTGCCGACGGCATTGACATCAAAATCGGAGAATGGTTCGCGTGCCGCCCAATCGTGACTGGGTTGGGCCGCGGCGTGGACAATGGCGTCCGGGCGCACGTCGCGCAGCAATGCAAGCATGCCTTCACGGTCGCGAATATCAACATCATGGTGTGTGTAGGCGGGCAGTTCGCGTTCCAGGCGATTCCGGTTCCAGAGTGTATCGGCGTCGGGGCCAAAAAACACCGCCCGCTGATTGTTGTCGACGCCGTGAATGTCCCAGTCGCGTAACGCAAAAAACGTACACACTTCAGATCCAATGAGGCCCGCCGAGCCAGTTACCAATAATTTCATAGCCTTCTCCAAGCAGATCGATTGTCCAGCTTATGGTCGCGTCACGGTGTAGGGGTGCTGATTTGCTCTCGCACGCGGACCGGAGTTGCGGACGCAAGGTGGTGTTTTACGTTGCAGGCTCAGTGAAAAGGCTGCGGTTTGAATAGCGAGCGACATGAGCGAAAAGTAGCGTTGATCGGGGCAGGCAGGCAAGGCCGAAGTTCGCGCTGCGCATCATGTAGCACATTCGAAAAGCAAACAATCAGGTTGATAAGCGCCGCGAACCTGTTGAGACTCCGCAAGGACTATGCGTGGCGCGGCGTCTGGTATCACGGATGGCGTGACCTAAGGCTTGGATGCCGATATAAAGGTATTATGAAAAAAATGTTTCGCAGTGTCTTTGGTGTCGCGCTCACAGTGGCGTGTTTTGTTTTGTCCGTTGCGGCGGCGCAGGGCGCAGCCTCGTCGGATCGATTGAATATCGTTTTCATACTCGTGGATGACCTTGGCTGGGCTGATATCGGCGCGTATGGCAGTTCGTTTTATGAGACGCCGAACGTCGACGCACTTGCTGCATCAGGTATGCTCTTTACTGACGGATATGCCGCATGCCCCGTGTGTTCGCCTTCACGCGCTGCCATTCTGTCCGGCAAATACCCCGCACGCATGGATACAACCGACTGGTTCGGCGGAAAGCGTAACGGCAAGCTTATCGCCGCGCCATACCGGGACAGCTTGCCGCTGGAGGAGCAGACGCTTTCCGAGGCGCTGTTGGCTGAAGGGTATAAAACCTTCTTCGCCGGCAAGTGGCACTTGGGCGGTAAATCATTTGAGCCCGAGCAACAGGGTTTTGAAATCAACAAAGGGGGCCACCACAGAGGCAGTCCTCCCGGGGGCTATTTTTCCCCTTACAATAATCCCAAGCTGGCCGACGGTCCGAACGGCGAATGTCTGCCGGATCGTCTGGGAGATGAGTCCGTGCGATTCCTGCGCGAGAACGCTGCAAACCCGTTCCTACTTTATCTTTCTTTCTACAGCGTACACACCCCATTGCAGACCAAGGCGGACTACAAAGAAAAATACACCAAAAAAGCCGCCGACGTTGTGGCGACCACAGCGTTTGCGCCGGTCTGCCCACAGCGAAACAACGAAGCCAGACAGGTGCAGAAGCATCCGGTCTATGCTGGCATGATGCAGAGCATGGATGAAAATGTCGGCAAGGTCCTTGATGCGCTTGAGGAGCTTGGGCTGACGGACAAGACGGTTGTTTGCTTTACGTCGGACAACGGCGGGCTATCCACGTCGGAAGGTCGTCCGACGTCAAACCTGCCACTTAAGGCGGGCAAGGGCTGGCTCTATGAGGGCGGTGTGCGCGTTCCGTTTATTATCCGGTGGCCGGGCGTCACCACGCCCGCAAGCACGTCCTCGGTGCCCGTTATTGGCAACGACTTCTATCCCACGTTACTGCAGGCGGCCAATCTGGCTCCTCTGCCCGAGCAGCATCGAGACGGTGTCAGTCTTCGTTCATTGCTCGATGGAAGCAGCGCAACGCTCGGTCGGAAAGCGCTGTTCTGGCATTACCCGCACTATGGAAACCAAGGTGGACGGCCGGGATCAAGTGTGCGCGTCGGCGACTTCAAGCTGATTGAAACCTTTGAGGACGACATGCTAGAGCTCTACAATTTGAAAGACGACATCGGGGAACTGCGTGATCTTTCGGCAGAGATGCCTGAGAAAACCGCGGAGCTTAAGCAGATGCTTGTTGCATGGCGTACGGATGTCGACGCCAAGATGATGAAGCCGAACCCCGCCCGTCAGGATAAATGACGTTTCGCGGGTAGGCTCGTAAAATCGTAATCGTGAGGAAATAGATGGACGTTCTTGAACTCAAGCGCTTGATGCGCAAAGAAACGAATTATCTGACGAGCGGGTGGGATCAGGTCGACATGGCCTATCTTGAGGAACGCATTCGTGGGTATCTTGAGTCATGGAAAAAAAATCAGTCTGTCGATATCGATCCCGACGTCGAAGCGCTCGCGACCAAGCAGTTGTGTGACGATTTCACGGGCTTCGGCCCCATTCGTGATCTGCTGGAAGATACCACGGTCACGGAGATCATGATCAATGGTCCCGAGAATATTTTCGTTGAACAAAATGGTCGCTCGGTTCAATCATCGGCCGCATTTGATGACAACGCGCATCTGGAGTATGTGGTCAGCCATATGATTGAGCACTCGGGGCGGCGCGTGGACCAGGCGTCGCCGTGCGCTGACTTTTCGCTGTCCGATGGCTCGCGTGTCAACGTGACGATCCCGCCACTCTCTGTCGGCTCGACGACGGTGACGATACGCAAACTGACGCAAGCCATCGACAGCTTGGATGCGCTTGCCGCATTCGGTACGCTTGATGCCCGCATGGCCAACTTTCTCGTCGATTGTATGAATGGTGGCGTCAACATGCTCTTCTGTGGTGCTACGGGAACGGGCAAAACCACGACCATCAACATTCTTTCGCAGTACATCAAGGACAGCGGTCGAATCATTACGATTGAAGATACACTGGAACTGGGGTTGGGTCAGGGCAATGTCGTTCGCCTGCTTACGCGTCCTGCAGATATTCATGGGCAGGGCGAAATATCGATGCGGTTTCTGTTTACAAACGCGCTTCGCATGCGGCCGTCGCGGTTGATCCTCGGGGAGATTCGAGGGCCCGAAGCCATGGAGTATATTCAGGCCGTCAACTCGGGGCACGAAGGAACACTTGCTGTGTTGCATGCCGCCACGCCGAAGGATGCGGTTTCGCGATTGGAAACCATGGCCTTGTATTCTGGCTTGCAACTGCCGATCTGGTCGATCCGTAATCAAATCGCCTCAGGTGTTGATTTAATCATTCAGCACGCACAGCTCCCGGATGGCTCTAGGAAAATTACGCACATCACCGAGTTGCTCGGGATGGACAAGGACGAGGTCGTGCTCAAGGATATCTTCCGTTACGAAACGGAAGAAACGGATGATCCAGAGAAGGTGCAGGGGAAATTCGTGGCTTTCGATCCTCCGAGCTTCTTTGTTGAGCTTAGAAAACGGGGCGTTCATATGAATGCCGACATTTTCCAGAACTAGCCTCGCGCGGATTTGCGCTGTGTGAAAAGGGTAACGAATGCTTTGGTCGATATTTGAAATGATTGCAGTCGCCGCCGTCATCGGCGCGACGTTGCCCAAGGGCGAAGACCGCAAAACGTCGATTAAACCCGATGCCTTGCGGGCCTTGATCGGTCAGGGCGCGTCGATCCTGGTTCTGGATGTACGCACCTTGCGCGAGTTCAATGACGGGCATATTCCGGGCGCCGTCTTAATGCCGTACGACGCGGTGTTGGCTGCGCCGGATCAGATTCCGCTAAATGGCGAAAGCATGGTCGTGGTTTATTGCGAACACGGGCCGCGCGCTTGGCTGGCGCAGGGCGCGTTGATCAAGTCGGGGCTTTCGGATGTTTTGCATCTTACCGGGGACATGGAAATGTGGCGGCAGCTACGCTTGCCGGTTGCCCTTTCGTGATCAGGCGATAGGGATTCAGGGAAAAATGGAGGAGCCTAGTGATATGAAAGCAAATAGACGAACATTCATCAAAGGGGCTGGCGCGATGCTGGCGTTCCCGACCATTATCCCTTCCAGCGTGTTGGGAGACAACGCGCCGTCGAAGCAAATCACCCTTGGTTTCATCGGGACGGGTGGTCAGGGCATCAACATGAATCTGAAAATGTTCTTGCGCGAAAAAGATGCTCGTGTGCTTGCGGTCTGTGACGCCTACAGAAGCAGGGCGGTCAATGCTGCGGGCTTGGTGGGCGACGACTGCAAGGTCCATCAGGATTTCCGAAAAATCATCGACGACGAGACGATCGACGCCGTTGTGATCTCGACGCCCGACCACTGGCATGTGCCCATGTCGATGATGGCGTTAAAGGCCGGCAAGGATGTCTTTTGTGAAAAGCCGACACACTGCATCGATGAAGGGCTTGTGCTTGTTGAAGAGGTTCGTAAGCGCGACGCGGTGTTTCAGGCAGGCATTGAAGACCGGTCGCTGATTCATTATCACAAAATGATCGAATGGGCTAAAAACGGGGCCATTGGGACGCTGCGGCGTATTGAGGTGACTCTTCCGGATAGCCAGGACCGCGCGAAAGAGAGCCCGATTGCACCTCCCGAGGACCTGGACTGGAATCTGTGGCTCGGCCCGGCGCCTTTTCACGACTTCACGGCGAATCGAACCGGTCCTCAGCATTGGCGGTTCATCAGTGACTATGCAAAGGGTTCAATAACGGATTGGGGCGCGCATCTTGTGGATACGGCACAACGTGGCGCAGATGCTCCTGGCGTTTGTCCTGTCGAGGTCAGTGGAACCGGCATCATCCCTGAAGGACGCATGAGCGATGCACCTTTAAAATTCGATTTAGACTACCGCTACGCCAACGGCGTGGAAATGAACGTCAAAGCAGGCGGTACATCGATCAAATTTGAAGGTGACAAGGGTTGGATTCGTCGCCAGAAATGGGGTGGGGGCTTAGACGCAAGTGATCCTGAAATTCTGCAAATCAAATACGCGCCGGAGGAAAGCAAGATGGGGCCGCTGCCACCGCGCGAGCAACGTAATTTTCTCGACGGCGTGAAATCACGCCAGCCCACGACCTACACCGCGCAAGCCTTGCACGAGATTTCAACAACACTCCACATGGGGGTCCTCGGTATCACGTTGGGCCGGACGTTAAAGTATGATCCCGGCAAAAACATTTTCAGTAAAGACGACGAGGCCAACGCATTGCGCAAGCGTCCGAAATCGCGTGACTGGGAAGCAGGCGTGTAGGATGAAGCTGAATGTAACAAACCGATTGGCGTCGCTACTGGTTGCGCTTACCACTGCCGTTGTATGGGCGGCGCCGCAGGGTGGCGCGACGAACGTGTTTGCGCCCGAATTTTTCGCCTTCCAAAACGGCGTGGGGCCGATGACTTTCGAAGATCAGGCCGCCATGCTCAAGGCGTTGGGGTACGATGGTGTCAGTCAGGTCGGGCGTGGGGGCGAGCGTTTGGCGTCGCGCATTGCTGCTTATGATAAGGTGGGTCTGAAAGTGCTCAGTATATATCTTAACGTAAACGACAAGCCTATCGCGGCAGACGTTGTCAAGCCACTCGCCAATCGTGATGCCATGATCGAGCTGACCGTGAGGCAAATGACGCCAACAACAATCGAGGCTGTGCGCGCGACCGCGGCCATGGCTGCGGAGATGCGCATTCGCGTCGCGCTTTATCCGCATGATGGCTTCGCCATCGCGACGATGCCGCAGGCCTTGCAGTTAATCGCCGATGTAAACCATCCCAACCTTGGTGTGATGTTCAACCTTTGCCATTTCCTGAAAGGGGAGAGCATCGATGATCTGGAAAGCGCTCTTGAGGCGGCGGGGCCACACCTTTTTGGCGCGTCGATTTCAGGAGCGACGCTTGGCGGGACGACATGGGCGGAGCTAATTCAGCCCTTGGATCAAGGTGACTTTCCACAAATTCGAGTGCTCAAGGCGCTAAAACGTCTTAATTTTAGTGGACCCGTTGGCCTGCAATGTTTCGCCGTACCAGGGGATAAACGAAATAACCTGAAGCGGTCTATGGCGGCTTGGCAAAAAGCGCTCGCAGAACTCTAGATACGGGAAATTTCCCACTATTGCTCAATGAAAGACAAAAATGTGCATCCGTATACATTGTCTTGATGCGTCTTTTTCGGATGCGTTACCGCATTCGGTTGCATAAATCCGACCAAATTATCTCGGCTGAATCGTGCGGTGAAGATTGAGCCAATGGATAAGTTATGGTA
>JBLHHU010000045.1:0-17920 GCA_047615735.1 Kiritimatiellia bacterium
ACCTCGGCACGATGTATGCCATTTTGTATTACGACACGTCAGGGCCCACAGCACCAACCGTAGGGGCGTCGGCAATGTTCTCGGAAATCAAGCTGGTTTCAACCATGCTTACTTTCCCAAATGGTGGTGTGGTACCTCCTGCTAGTACTGCTGCATCGAAATTGAACTTTCCAGGGTCTGGTACTACTTTCATCGATGACGGGACGCATGGCGAAGCTATCGCCGATGTTGTGCCTGAACCTGGCACGATGGCATTGTTTGCGTTAGGCATCGCAACCATTGCTTGGCGCCGTCGCAAAAAATAGGAATTTAATTCCTGTCATGAAGCAAGGGACTGAGTTTCTTTTTGAGACTCGGTCCCTTATTGTATACCACTGTATTTTATCGCAATCTTGCGATATGTAGATCGATCCATATGAAAAAAACACTCACAGTTTCGGCGATGCTTGCTTTTGTAATGATTTTGACGTCGACGTTGGCGTTCGCCAGAGACGTGCAATTTCTTCTCGTTAGCGACTGTGAGGATGGGCTAATGCAAACCAATGGCTTGGCGGCCGCCTTCTCGGAGCGACTTCAGGCCCCTGTTTCCTTTCCCGTTTCTGACACCATTACTTCCGCACCCGATTTAATCTCGGCCGCTAACACCTATGTGCTCGCCCTTTCCTGTTCGCAATTGGATTCAGGAAAGGCTGCAGAGGTTGATGTTGCGAAAAAGCGGGCGACAGTGTCTTGCCATGTATTGATGAAACGGGTGGGACAAAAAGATTTACATTCGCCAGAAGCGCGCGCTTTACTCTTGTGCATAGGCACCGGTGCAGCAGCACGCTCGCTCGGAATGGACTATTGTACGTATCCGCTGTGTGCGCTTTCGAGTAAAATCGACGTGAGCGCGGTTTCGTCGACGCTCTGCCCCCCGTGTCACGTGAGATTATCTAGGAAACTTTCGGTTCTCAATGCCAGTGGAGCCGAGATTCAATAGATCCGGCTTTCGTGCTGTAGACCTTACTTTCATTCGTGCTTTGCCGTCATTCGATGGAGATCCTCTGGTAGCAAATCACGCCATTGGCCTTGCGACAAGGCGGGGTCGTCAAACGCCCCAATCCGGATTCTGACAAGCTTTTCAACCTCGAGATCAAACAGTCTGCACATGCGCCTGATTTGTCTGTTGCGCCCTTCGTGCAGAACAAATTTGAAAACAGTGACGCTTTTATCGTGCCTTTCGACTGAGACGACGACGGGCTGAATGGTTTCGCTATCCAACTCACGACATGCGTTGAGTCCCTTCACGCAATCGTCTGATACGTGTCCCGAGACGCTGACGAGGTAGGTTTTGCTGTGACCATGTCGCGGGTGCGAAAGTTTTTCGTTAAGTTCTCCGTCATTGCTGAATACGATAAGGCCCTCGCTGTCCTTATCCAGACGCCCAACTGTGTTCAGGTGATCAGGGATGTCGACAATGAGATCGTAAACGCTGCCCAAATTCTGAGCCGTGGACTGCAGTTTACGTGAGCAAATATAGCCGCGTGGTTTGTACAGGATGATGCTCCGGATGGCAGCTTCCATCGGGGGCAAGGCTTGCCCGTCCAGAGATACACGCATGCCGCTGTGAATTCGGAAACCGGGTTCGATGATTCGCTGATCGTCAACGCACACACGGCCGCTGCGGATAATGTCCGCACACGCTCGACGCGATGCCACCGCGCGTTTTGCGAGATAAACTTGAAGACGTGTCGTGGTGTCAGATTCGTTCACTTGATTAGATTCAATTGTTTACCGTACTGGATTTTTAATAGGAAACCGTGTAAGGTTCACGGACTTAAGAATCAACGCGGAGTCCTTGTCTTTCAAACTGTACCTTTCGGAGTCCTTTTATATACCCTGCTATATGACGAATCTAAAGTCCATTTGTATCGATCTCTTAATAGGCCTTGGTTTGGCCGTCATCGCGGCGTGCACGTATTTTAGTACGCTTTGCCCTGCGGTCTACCCTGGACCCTCGGCTGGCGCGTTTGTGGTATCTTCCGGAGCCACGCCGCGTTTTGGTCCGAACTCACCGCTTTGGTTCGCACTCTGTGATTTTGTCAATACCAGCCTGCCAAATGTCAGCCAGTTGACATCGCTCAACGGCCTCAGTGCGGTATGTGGCGCCGTCGCCATCTGGGCACTGTATTCTGTGGTACGCCTTTCGGTCTGGCTAACCATCAAGGTCGAGGAGGAAAATTATGTTCAGTCACTCCTCGCGTCACGCCTGGCAGGCATTGTGGCAGCCTTTGTCCTGACGTTTTCCTTGCCGTTTTGGATGGCTGCAAACCGCTGTCATTGGTCCACATTTCATCTACTGTTGCTGCTATTGGCGCTGCGACTATTCCTTTGTTCCATTCAATACGGGTCGAATCGGCTTAGCTACCTGTTTGCGTTTATATACGCTATAGGGTGCGTTGAATATTCAACATTTTATGTGTTCACCCCAATCATTGCCGTTGTGTTTTTCACGTGTGCTCATAAAGACGAGCGCCTGACGACGGGCGTGCTGTTCAAAACCCTTGGCTGCTTCCTGGGTGGCCTGCTGGCGTATGCGTTGGCCGCGTGGTCGTTCCTAGGTGAAGAAGGCGCCCAACTTCGAGGTGTGACCGGCTTTGGGCAAAGTTTAAAAATTCTGTTGCTCAATTCCTGGTATCTTCTGTCACGCAGTTTGCCGCGCCAAGGCTGGTTGGTCATTCTTGTTGTGACGTCACTTCCATGGCTGGTGACGATCGCCATGTCAAAGCGCACCTTGAACGGGCAAGGCGACCGCTCCGTTGTCGCATTACATGTTTTGCTGACAGGACTCGTCATCGCCGTTCTGCTAAACACGCCCATTTCGCCATCGCAGATCGGTGCGGGCGCACGCATGTTAGTCATACCCGAGCTGTTGACGGCGTGGACGATGGGGTATTTTGCGGCCTACTATTTTCTGTTGCCCTTGCCCCAATGGGGCGATAAGGATGCTGTCGCATCACTCGGTCGTCGGGTACCGAGCATCGTGCTACCGCTGCTCTTGGTTGGGTTCTGTCTGTTTATGCCGTGGCGCAATGTTGAAAAAGCGGACGCGAAACCTGCCTTGGTACTGGCGACAATAGCGGAGACGCTTCTCGATCAAATTGATGGCCAAACGTGGCTTATTTCAGATGGCTCGCTGGACGCCCAGCTTCTTCCCATAATTAAACGCGAAAAAATGCCTCTTAAAGTGCTTAGCGTGGCGGCTCAAAGTTATAAACCGCTACGGACACACGTACTTAACCAAATTGAAGATGACACATTGCGCAATCGGGCAGAGATTGGCTACGACGCGCTACTTGGTGAATGGTTCACACGACCGGATGCAGCTGTGCAGGATGTCGCCGTCATGTATCCGGCGGACGTGTGGTCAAAAGCGGGCTTGATCCCGGTGCCGAACGTGCTCTTCTTTTCAGGGGCAATTGAGCGTGAAAATATTGATCTGTTGACGCTAAAGAAACGCCACATGCGGGTCTGGGACGAACTGCTTCCGGTACTCGAAGCAGAGATTGAGCACGGAACCTTTGCGCCGTTGATAGAGCACACGAAGCGCCGACTGGGGTTGGTTGCCAACAATCTCGGCGTGTTACTTGAAGACGCCGACATGCAGATCGATGCCTACGAGGTCTACCGTCGCGCCAGAGATCTTGACCCAAACAACGCCAGTGCGCTGCTTAATGCCCACGGTCTGGTGCTCTCCGGCGGTGACTACAAGGACGGCGGCATCGTAAAGCAGGAAATAGATGATTTACTGGCTCGGTTTCAAAATCGACCCGTTCGAATTGTAGACATCATTGCCAGCTACGGCGTCGTGCGCGAATCGAAGGCACTCGCCTCCATGGGGGAGGTGCTCAGTCGCAGCGGCAACGCGTCCCAAGGCATTTCGCAGCTCGAAAGGGCCTTGGCATTGTCAACAGGCGACGAGCTACTCTCGCTGGAGATGCGTTTGGCCGAATTATATTTCATCGAAGACCGTAACGAGGATAGTGAGGAGCTTCTCATCAAGCTCCTGCGCGAAAACCCTAAGCATCAACGAGCGCTCTTGGGCATACTCACGCTCGCGATGAAACGTGGTGATTACGACCGAGCCAAAAAATTTATCAAACATGCACGCGCAGCAGGGGTCGATCCTGTTGTTTTGAAATTGCAGGAAGCTTTGTTGGTGGCCGTTGAGGGCGATACGCCACAAGCCGCGGATATTATCAATGAAGTGCTTCGAGAGAACAAAAACGTTCAGAAAGCCTGGGAAATGCTGATCAACATTCAAATTGGCGATCGAGATGAGAACGGCCTACAAAAAACACTGTACAGACTTGAGCGACAGAATTTCCCAAAAGGTTTTCTGTTTGCATACGCTAGCGGGCATCTCGCCATGATGCTTGGGAACGTGGATGACATGGCCCGTCACTTCGAGGATGCAACTGTGTATCAACCCAATAACACCCAAATTCTTCAGTTCCTGATTCGATTGGATATGGTGCGGTCTAAACCTGATGTGGCTGAAGTTCGTACACAACGACTACTTCAGTTGGATCCAAATGACCGAGTTGCAAATTTCTTTATGTCCAATTTTCAAATTGAGCGAGGTGAATATGACCTGGCCAAGGAATCGTTACGGCGATTGCTGAAAGCAAAGAAGGATCCACTCGTCATGAACTCCTTGGCGTGGGTTTTGCAGGAAACAGGCTCCCTTGACGAGGCGTCCAAAACCATCACCGAGGCGATCGCCATGGCGGACGCGTCGCCGTCGCTCTGGGACACATATGGCGTCATACTCCAAAAGCAGAACAAGTTGGACGACGCCGTTGCGGCGTTCGAAAAAGCCATTGCGCTCCAAAAAAACTATCCTGCGTCGGTTATTAATCTCGCGAATATTCATCTGTCAGAAGGTCGGACACAATTGGCGCTGAATTTGGTAGAAGCCTTGTCCGAGGATATGTACGACCTTCGCCAAGAGCATCGTACGGCGCTGCGCGAGTTGCGAAAGAAACTAGGGTTCGAATAGAGAGGGCTCATTTTGAGCTTCGATGAATGTCAAAAGGCGCTCGACGCTGCGGGTCAGGGGCACGTCCTTAAATTCTGGGAGAAACTGTCTGCGGAGGAGCAAAAATCGCTACTCGAGCAGATCGCTACGCTGAATTTCGATGATATCGCTCGCATGGCTTCGTATTTGGACGACACGGGCCACATTGCGGCTCAGGCGGACTTTGCGCCAGCCGAGTCGGTCGAACTTGCGGGGGATGAGCGTCTGCGGTCCTGGGAGCGCGGAGAAGTGCTTCTGGGTGATGGCAAGGTTGGTGTGATTCTTGTCGCTGGCGGTCAAGGATCGCGACTGGGCTATGATGGCCCTAAAGGGGCTTATGCAATCGCTCCTCTGACAGGTGCGACGCTGTTCGAAATCCACGCCCACAAGGTCTTGGCCTTGGCTGAACGCTACGGCAAACCCGTACCTCTTTATATCATGACGTCGGAAGGCAACGACGCAGCCACGCGACAGTGTTTCGCAGACAATGATAACTTTGATCTTCCTGTCGAGGATGTGCATTTCTTTGTACAGGGTAAGTGGCCTGCGCTGGACCCAGATGGCAAAATCATTCTGGAAGCGCCGGGTCAAATCTTTTTCAGCCCAGATGGTCACGGCGGCACGCTTTCGGCCTTGCTCAACACAGGCATGATTGCGGACATGACGTCCCGTTCCTTGAGCACGCTCTTCTATTTCCAGGTCGACAACCCGATGGTCGAGATCGCCGATCCGGCTTTCATTGGATTGCATGATTTACGCAACGCCGACATTTCTTTGAAAGTCTGCGAAAAGCGTGATCCTAATGAAGGACTCGGCGTCGTCGTGGTTCGCGATGGCCTGCACGGCATGGTCGAATACACGGAGCTCAGCGACGCCGAAAAGCAGCGTACGGACGTGGGCGGGAATCTATGGTTGCGCTACGGCAGCATCGCGATTCACGTTTTCTCGCTTTCTTTTCTTGAGCAGGAGGCACGCGCCAATCTTCCGATTCATGTGGCGCACAAGAAAGTGCCGATGTGTGACGCGGACGGCAAAACCGTCAAGCCGGACGAGGCAAATGCCTACAAGTTCGAAAAGTTCATTTTCGATGTGCTGCCCCATGCCAACACCGTCGTCAATCTTGTCTGCGCCCGGGAGGATGAATTTTCGCCTGTCAAAAACGCCGAAGGGGCGGATTCGCCGGCCACGTGTCGTGCGGACATGACGGCGAAGTTCGCACGTTGGCTGGATCAGGTTGGCGTGGCCGTTCCGCGTGATGGCGATGGACAGCCCAGCGTAACGATTGAGATTGATCCGATGTTCGCACTCGGACCAGGCGAATTACGTCAGCGCTTGCCGGAAGAAGGCATCGTCATTGATGACGATCTGTTGTTGGGGGCTTCATCCTGCGAGGTCTGAGGATGTCTTGTTATCGCACGGGGGTGAAATGGCGTTCTGTGGCGTGCATGCTGATCAGAACGCGAAAGCCAATCGTGTCATAGCGCGCCTCTGGACGATCGAACCCGTAGGCGTTGATGCGGAGGTTTTCGCGTTGGTCGAAATCCCAGCTTCCGCCAGCACGTACCTTGTACTTCTTTTCCGCATCGAACCAGTCCTGACACCATTCCCAGGCGTTCCCGCCCATGCCGAAGAGCCCCCATGGGTTTTCGCCACTTTCACGCACGTCGCACGTGACAACATGCCCATCGTCGTATCCTTCGATACCGCGCCATTCGATCAGGTGTTCTCGCGCGGACAGGTCCGAGTAGTTACCGTATTCAGGTGGCCAGGTACGGCCCCATGGGTAAATGCGGTTGTCGCCGCAGCGCGCCAAGCGGGTCCATTCGCCAGCGCTAGGCAGTCTGAATCGGAAGGATTTGGGTACGCGGTCGCGATACGTCCGGTCAATCCATTCGCAGAAGCCCTGCGCATCGTTCCACGAAACGTTGATCGCGGGTTGCATGGGCTCGTTCAACGTCAGATCTTCGCGAAACAGGCTGTCATGGTGAATCTTGTAACGGCGAAACTGGGCGTTGGTTATTTCGTATTTTCCCGCCCACAACTGAAGCGCTTCGATCCACTCGAATTGTAGGGCTTGTCCCAGACCTATGTTGACGGTCAAGGTCTGGCGAGCCGTGGCACGATCACGTTCGACGTATACATCTGGACGGGCGGGGGGCGTGTTGACGGCGGCCTGGTCGGCTTTGAGTGCATCGCGTTCTGCCTGATTCGCTTCATGTACTGCATGCAGGCGATTGGTATACTCATCTTCAACTTCGGGGCTGACGATTTCATAGGCAAGGATCTGCGCCGCCGCACTGTAAGGATCCGGCATGACGGCCCAATGTAAGGGCGTAGAGCCGTTTTCCGTCTCTAGGTGAATATCGGCCCCGTGTAAGAGGAGTAGATCGACGACATTGGTTGCGTTACGGTTAGCTGCCCAATGTAAGGGTGAAATTCCCTTTGTGCTTTGCGCGGAGATGTTGGCGCCGCGTTGAATAAGAAAGCTGGCGCAGCGCACGGCATCACGGCTGGAGGCCCAGTGCAGGGGCGTGAAGCCCCCGTTTGTCAACACATCGACCTTTGCGCCAAACGCAAGGCACAGCTCAGCTGCCTCGACATTGTCGAGGGCGGCGGCCAGATGCAGCGGGCTAACGCCTCGGCCTATCGTTGCGTGAACGGCTTCATCGCCGCCGTTGACGAGCAAGTCGCGTAGATAGGACACGTCTCCGTCGCGAATAGCCTTGTGGAGCGGCGATGCGGTCACAAAGCAGGGCGCAATAACCAACACAGCCAGAATTTTGATCAGACGGATGTTCATTTTAATTGTAGGTAAGAACGATAATTGGGTCATCATTTGCGGACAACGACGCTTGTGAAAAAAACAGCGCACGTGAAGATTAGCAATTTTGGGCCTATTTTCCAGAAAAATCGAGCTTTAGAACTAGTTGTTCGTCGGATCCACTGCGTTCAGAGCATCTGATCGCACCCAGGCCGAGTCGCCCCTGTAGTCGACCCGCGTCCAACGGCCAGCATTTTCGTGAATCTCGACCGTCGCTGACGCCGGAATTTCGAAGAGAAGCAGTCCTTGTGTGGACGGTCCGAGATATGCGGATACGTTCTGATTGGCCGTGCCATGTGGAACCTCTGTCGATGCGTGACGATAGAGAAACACTCCGGAAAGGAGCACGGCGATGGCGGCGGTAGCCATTGCGCGTGCGGTTCTCAGGTGTCGACGGGAAAGCCCCATGTCGTTCTTTCGGGTGCGAAATCCTAGTATGACGTACAGAACAGCAATGAGCAGACTCAGGGCCGCGATACCGGACATGACCGCACCCAGATTGCGAAGCAGGTTGCGTGTGGTTGCCACACCACCGTTGGCGATACTGTGGCCTTCAGTGAGTCCGGTCGGAGATGGGCTGGCCTTGTGCGGCGTACGGATTCCGCTATTGGATACGTAGCGCGTTGCGTTCGTTCGGACCTTGGCTGAATGAAACGTGAGCAAGAAAGGGCCTTCTTTGTCGACGATATAGCGACCCTTGACCGGGTCGAAATACGCAAAGCTCAAGCTGGGGATGTGCGTCGCATTCGTTGTCTGAGGAATAATCGTCTGTGTTAGCCCCAATTCAGTTTCAATGTCACCTGACGCTTTAGGTGGGTAGACTTTGAACGAGCGCCCCAATGTGAGTTCGGGCCAAAAGTCACTCTCAAGGTGCCCCTTGCCTTTTAGTTTGAGTGTGACTTCGACAAGCTCTTCGACCTGAACATCCGTTGGCGAAACCTGCATGCTGAAGTCGAACTGCCCAATGGCACCGCTGAAATTCGGGGGTTTTCCCGCGGCAGGAAGCGCCTGGATGGTAACATTAATGGGGCGCACGGCGACGGTGCGTCCCGACTCGGACCACATACTTCCGCGAAATCCACGCTGCCTCGTCAGAACCCCATAACGCAATTGAGGAGAAACTTTCATCGACCCAGGTCGAAGGGCTTCTCCCTGACAGCGAAACTGTCGAACTTCCGTGACCACGCCATTCTTGTTGTGCCGTTGAAGGGGCAGTTCAGAAAAGGCGCTCAATTTGAAAACGTCTTCCGGTGGCAGGCCGTTTAAATTGAAATTGCGACTAAGGCGCACATTGCGTGACGAGATGGTCATCGTCAGCGTGAAGCGCGAATGGACGTAGAGTTTCTGGTGGGACAGCGACATTTTCGCCTCAACCCATGGGGTGGGCGGCGGGGTTTGGGCCCAGACACCTGTGCAGGTCATGCCCAAGAGGATGGCGAAGATAAAGTGGCGACACGCTGCCCTCATGGCTGTGTCTCCTTTACGGGTACATCCTGTGGGGCACGCTCGGCCGCGGCGCCTGGCGTCACTTCTTGGACGGCAGCTGGGATGGCTGCTGTCTGCTCTGCGTAGAGCGTGATCAGTGCACTAGTGCCAAAAACAGCAAAAGCAAGAAGCGCCAGAGCAAGCAGTGGGCGGCCAACGCCCACTGCACCAAAACGTAGGAACAAAAAGGCTAACCAACAGAGCGAAAACGCTCCGGCGGCAATGCTGAAACGAATGTGACCTGAAAGTGCGAAATGCCAGAAAAACGGGATGCGCCACCACGACAGTGCGGCGTCGCCATCATTAAGCGATTCTGAAGCTGCGATGGACATGTTGCGTACAATGTCACGACTGGTGCCGGCGTACCGCTCTGCTCGGTTGAGGGCATCAAGCGCTTCGGCATGCTGCTTGGCTTGAAGCCGCGCTGTGCCCAAATTGTAAAGCACCGGACCATTGATGACCCCGGCGGCCAACATGGTCTCGTAACGCCCGGACGCCTCTAAAAACTCCGCAGGCGTTCGCGCCCTTGCGAGGGCTGTGTTGGCTTCGTCCCACATGAACTGGTGTTCGATGGAGAGCCCTGCCGCTAACGACGCGGGTACGACGGTATGCATCGCCAAAATGAATACGGCAATCGTGCGGGCTTGTCCGCGCCGTGGTTTTGCCAACCGGTTCTCGAATCGTGTGATGATCTCGATGGCTGATTCAATCGAGGCCGCCGCGTCAGACGGTGCGATCTGCTGCGAAAACTGCGCGTTGAACGCCTTTTCAAATATCTGAAAAAATTCGCGCCCGATGTCATCATCAACGTGCGGCTGTGATGTCAGTACGGAGGAAATTTCCGCCGGCGTTTGTGGAACATGGTCAAGTCGCAGGCGCGTCTTTAAATAATCCGCCAAAACCTCGGGAACAGGTGCTGATTGATCTGACGCTGCGTCCGATTGTAGGCGGCCGATGGCGCGGCGAGCGGCGTTGCGTCGTTTGCCTCCAAAATGCAAACGTTTCGTTGCGCGTCGTGAGCCTAGAAAAAGCAGCGAAAGCAGGCAGCAGGTTGGCCCGATGGCTGCCAGTCCAAGATGCAGGCGGGGATCAAAAATGCGATCCGGTACAGCCCCGCGCGTCACGATGGTCATGGGGGCCGGCGTGGCGGCGCCCGTGTTGGAGATCAGGAGGCGACTGGCGCGATTGGTCGATTCGCTCAAGACCCAGTCCGAGGCAATTTCCGCCACTTTCTGTGCGCGAAACGGAATGGGTTCCGTTGTGACGACGTGATACGTCCGCTTCTGTGCGTCAAAGTAGGCGATGTCGATGGATGGTAGTTCATAGGTGCCATGTTCTTTGGGACGGATGGTGTACCTATACGTTTTTCCCGTCGCGCGTGACTCGGTTTGAATAGAGTCAGTGTAAACACGAAAACGTCGGGTCAATTCGGCTTGTTGATCCAGTTCGGGCGGTTCCATGTTCTTAAGACTGATGTCGCCATCAATGTCCAACGTCAGCGTCAGCGGGTCTCCGACATTGCAGGTTTGCGTGTCCAGCGATGCACGTGCTGTGAGGTTGCTGCCGATGACGCCGATAAAGCTTTTCGGTCGTCCTTCCAGAGGGGGTGGGGTGACCTCGATGGTCAGGTCCGTTCCTCTCGCCATGATGGGTCGCGTTTGAACGCGTCCACCGGAATCAGCCGAAATGATAACGTCGCCCTTGAACGCTGGCGCTTTGAACGTGTAGCGGCCTTCATTATCGGCGCGGTATTCCAGTTTCAACACATAGGCGTAGAAGAGGCCGCTCGCGCGTTGCACCGTTTGCCTTGGGAATCTGAACGTCGCATTACGTGATCTGGAGAGAGGGTCGATCGAAAACATACTAAATGGATCGTTACGAACCGTGAAGTCGTTGACGCGAAAACCTGAGGTGTTGGAATTTCCAACAAGCGCCTTTTGAAGTATCGCTCCGATGTCAGGCTGAACCAATCCGTCCGGCATGCCATCAAGAAAGCTCAAGGTGAGGTGCGGGGCACGTTCGGGATGAATGGGGTCGTGGTTCTGGTAGGATCCAGAGATGCGTTTAATTAAAACGGTGAAATTGATCTGGAAGGGCTCGTCGACCAACACGGTTTTTCGCGTACTACTAAGTTCTAGAAAGACGAGGTCCTGTTCCTCTTCGCCGTGCGCCTTCAGTGAGACACCTTTGTGCACAAGGGGACGCCCTTGTACGTTGGCTTTGACGGGTCCGATTTGGAACGTTCCCTCCCGTTGGGGAACGACGCGGTAGACAAGCTTGCGGCTGAAACTTTCGATCTTCTTGAAGTTGACGATGGACACAACGTGCCCCGGTTGATCTGCGACCAGTGAAATGTCGAGCCCGTCGATTTGAGGAACCGTTGGTTTGGGGATGCCCCGCCCGCCCGACAGCGTCACGATCAGCGTCGCGGTGTCGCCAATAAACACCGCCTCGCGATCGAGCTGAACTTCAATGCCTGGCTTCTGAGCGATTGCGTATATCGTCGACCATAGTAAGGCCATCAAAAGGGTCGTTGTGAAACGCAACGGTATGTTTCGTCGGATCATCATGGTTGTCTTTAGGTGGGACGACGATAAAACGCGTCATGTCACGTGATGACAAGATTTACCAGTCTCGCTTCGTGGGGGCGAGCGGAATACGATTGAGGTGCTTGCGTCGTTCCTGTTCATGCTCTTTTTCGCGTCGCAGGGCACGCTCAAGAAGCTTTTCGATGTCCTCGGGCAACATCTCCTCCGCCTCGCTTTCGGCCGTCTCTGTTTCGTTCGTCTCGTTCTGAGGCGCGTCTTGGGGTTGAGGTTCTGGCTCATCTTCTGGCTGTTCCGGAGGCTGTTCGTCTTCGTTCGGTTCGTCTTCCTGTGGTTCGTCCTGTTGTTGTGGATCTTGGTTCTGTTCTTGGTCTTGCTGTTGATCTTGATTGTCCTGTTTGGGCAATAGCTTTTGAATTTCGACAAGGTATTGATGCGCCTCGCGCGCCGAGTATGAGGCTGGTTTCATGGCCGACCGTTTAACGTTACTGAGTGCCTCATCCTGTGACGCCGTTGTCAGGCGAAGCAGCTCGTTGATTTGGCGTACCGTGTCTTCGTCTAGGCCGCCTCCTTCTGGCTGGGCGGCTGGGTCGGCTTCGGGTCCGCCCGTTTGCGCTGCATCCATCTGTTGTTGCATCTGCTGGACGGCCTGATCAAAGCGTTCTTTGAAGATGTCTGTTAAGGATCGTGCTTCGCCTTGTACCGCCTCAAGGAAGGCGTTTCCCGCTGCGGGGGCAGACGCGGGTGCGTTGATCCAGTTAACACAATTGGACTGCTGTCGGATTTCTTCCTGTAAGAGCATGTCGTGCGGTGCGAATGCCTTGAAAAGTTGATAGATCGCCGCCTCACTCATGTCAGACAGTTCGTTAGAGTCGGATTTGAGATGGTTGAGCTGTTGAGATGCATCCAGCATGTTCTGTCGTGTCGCTTCGATCTGTTGGTTGAGCTGCGCCATCTGTTGTTGTGCATCGGGACTGCTATCTTGTCCCGCTGCTTCGAGGAGCTTTCCTTTGAGTGGGATCCAGATGTCGGCATTTTCTTTCTGAAGCGCTGCCAGTGCTTCAAATTCCACGATACGCGATGACGTCATGTTGGTGGTTGCTGCTGCAAGCCCTTGCTTGATGCGCCGTTGGTTGGCGAGCATTTCCCCTGCAATCTGCGCAGGGGAGGCGTCTTGATGTTTTTGCATCAGTTGCGTGATATGCGCATTTTCTGCTGCCGTTTCCAGTTCGGATAGTGTGATGGCCAGGTTCGACGCGCCTTGCTCATCCGATTCGGATAGACGAGCCGCTCGGCGAAACGCTTCGCCGGCTTCACGCAGCAGGTCGGCGCGTTCTGACAGGTCTTCAGGCGTTTCGCTTGCCGTGGCCTGTGCTGCTTCATAAGCGCACAAGCCCAGAGCCTTCTCGATGTCCGCTATGTCGCTACTATCCGCATTTCGAGCCAGATCCGAAAGAATGTCCAAGGCCGAGGAGAAATCACCTGATTTGTATAAACTGACGGCGGCGTTGAAGCGGAAGGCGCGAGCGGAGTCTTGGGTTGCCGTTGCAGCCGCGCGTTCGTAGGCGGTGGCCGCAGCGGCAAAATCGCCCTGGCGAAAGTACGATTGTGCGATTCGAGCGCCACTGCGCCCGGGAGGGATGGCCTTCAGGTCGATCGACGGTGCATTCGTGCTCGTCGTGTCGTTCGTCTGTGCCTGTGATTGCTGTGCGAACGACGTCGTGCACATGAGGAGCACCAGGGCGGCACGTTTCGCCATGGTCGCGAGCCGACCACGGGAAAGCGTGGCAGCCGCGATGAAGCAGAGCAGGGCAGGCAGGAGCGGCCACTGAAAGCGCTCAACGCGCCGAAGCTTTCGCGTCTCTTCCAGGTCCTGCGCACTGACATGCACAAGATGTTGTTGGTAGATGTCGCCAAGTGTGTGGCTGGCCGTACTCGCGGTTGCAATGGGCACATAGGCGCCGCCTGTGATGTTCGCGATACGGTCGAGGGTTTCGTTCTGTAGTCGTGTGACAACAGCTTTTCCCTGATGCTGCATGACCTTGGTCGATTCGTCGGGCGTCGGGATCTGCGAGCCCTGGTCGCTGCCAAGGCCCACGGTGAATATCACGACGCCCTTTTCCGCTGCGGCCTCAGCGGCCGCAATGGCCGCTCCTTCGAGGTCCTCGCCATCCGAGATCAGGACAATAATGCGGTGGCTGCCGGATTCTATGTCGAACGATTGCGTGGCGGTCGTTATTGCACCGCCAATGTCCGTTTCGCCTGGCGCTGCAGAATGCAATCCACACCCGTCGAGTGCGTGCCGTAAAAAAGCATAGTCCGTCGTCAGTGGACAGATGACCTGCGCATCGCGGCGAAACGCCATGATCCCGGCGCGATCACCACGCAGTTCCGTGATTAGATCGATCAGATCGATTTTGGCGCGTGCGAGTCTGTTGGGGTGCACGTCGTTGGCCAGCATGGAACGAGAGACATCCAATGCAATAATCACGTCACGTCCGCGCTGATAAACCGTTTCTTCGCGCTCGCCCCATTGGGGTCGCGAAAGGGCCGCGATGGAAAGAAACAGGCCACACACCAACAAGGCGATTTGCCAGCGTATACGTGCGTTGCCTGATTTTGGGGCCAATTTCGCCTGCATCTGAGCTGACATGAATGACGCGAGCGCGCTTTCGCGCTTTCGCTGAGCCCATATCCACCAGAAGGCGATTAATGGCGTCACCCATATCAGAAGAAGCAGTTTTGGATTCAAGAATTCCATTAAAATCTCAGGTTTCTAGCTGGCGTCATAAGAGTCGCCGGCATGCCATCATGTTCAATCCCGTGCCGAGCACAATGAAGGCCAAGCCGGGAATCAGAAAGAAGGGAAAGCGTTCGTCGTAATGATGAAAATGTTCACGTTCGATTGTTGTTTTTTCGAGCGAATCAATGTCCTCGAGTGCCGCCTTTAATCCATCTTCATCGCGCACATTGAAATAGCGGCCGCCTGTCTGGGCGGCAATCATCTTGAGCTCGTCTTCGTCGAGGTCGACGCGCATCGTGGCGAGCACGTCGCGGCCAAACCGATCCTTTTGCATGACTTTGGCAGTGCCCGTGGAGCCGACGCCGATCGTGTACACTTTAATGCCCAGTTCAGCCGCCGCACGAACCGCATCTGCTGGTTCGGTGATGCCCGTATTGGACTCGCCATCGCTGAGCAAAACCATGATGCGAGATTTGGCCTCGGAGTCACGCATACGGGCCGCGCCCGTTGCCAGCCCGTCACCAATGGCGGTCAGCATTTCTTCGTCGTCGACAATTTCGTTCGGCTTGGGCAGGCGTACACCACTTAGAACATGGCGCAAGACATCGTGGTCCGTTGTCAAAGGACATCGCGTTGTGGCAAAACCACCAAATGTAACAAGACCGATGAGATCGTCCGGGCGCGAGTCTACAAATTGATCAAACATAGCTTTGACGACGTCCAGGCGTGTTTTGGGACGCAGAATTTCACCGTTCGGTTTCATTTCGGAAAGATCAAGCGCCTTCATCGAGCCTGAAACATCGACGACCATTTGCACGGCAATAACGTCCTGCGTTTGCTTTGATATCGACAGCACGGTTTGGGGACGTGCGAGAGCGATGACGCTCAACGCCATGCCGATCAGCGTGAGAAATGGCAGGGTGCCGGCGAGGGCGATGCGCCAACTGCGTCGCATCGATCCCATGCTGTGGGTCGGGGAAAACAGGTAGGCCTTTGTGATGTTGCGCCGATAGACACGCCATGCCGCCACGAGAAGCGGAATGAGTAAAAGGAAAAGGAGTGGGCTGGCAAATCGAAACATCAGCGCTCCTCTCCTTCCTGTGGCGTAGCGGCGGCGTCATGTTCGATATAGTCGGTGGCCGTCTTTGTTGCCAGCCCGATGCCCTCGGCGTCAGGATTGTAGGCCGCGTACTTAACGAGGTCGGCAGCCTGCAGAAAGGCGCGCAGACGCGATATCACATCGGCGGTAAAGCGCGTGTCCGTACTGACTGCAGCGAGGAATTCTTCGGTTGTCTGTTCAGGTGCCCGCACGCCGTGTTGGCGTTCAATGTAGCGACGCACAATCATCGTCAACTCGAAGTAAAATTCTTTGACCTGATTGTTGTGGATCAGGTCGCGTTTGAGCAACTGCGAGAGTTCGCGCAGGGCGCGCTCCTTGGGAGACATGCGCCGTAGCGCAACCTCTTCTTTGACGCGTGACGCAAGTTTCCATAACAGAACACACAAGGCGACGCCGAGCAATCCCGCTCCGATCCAAATGAGGATGGTGCGCGTTTCAGGGCGAACCCAGCGGGGATTAACCTCACCCATGACTGACGCATCGTCGGCCGCAACAGGCGGCTTCAGAGTCAGGTCGAGAGATTCCGTCGCGAACCAGCCTTCCAGCGGCGGGCTGCTGCTGTTATCGCGATAGGTAATCGCCATGGGAGCAACGCGATAGGCTTCGGCGATGATCGGCGTCAGGCGTACGTGTGTTTCGCGTGAAAAGCGTCCTGTTTCCGCGTCTGCTTCGCGGTCGTATTGACCGCTGAGCATAAAGCCATGCAATCGATCTGTGATGTCGGGCAGCGTCACATCCATCTCGGTCGGCGCCGATACGGCTATCCGTAAAAGCGTGTCGCGGTCAAGCGCGACCTCGCCGGGTTCTGCCGTCAAGGTGATGGTGATTGGGCCATAACTGGATTCAACCGATACGGGAGGGGGCACGTCGGTTGGAGCAGGCGTGTCTTTTCCGCATCCGAGAAAAAGCGCGGGTAGCATGGCGAGACACGCGAGCCGAGGCAGAAAAGTGGAGGATAAGGGCGTGTGCGTCATCGTCCTGCTCTGCGTTGGCGTTTTCGAAAGACCCTGCGGACTTCGTCAACAAAGGGGCGGTCGGTGTACAAATCCATGGTGTCGATTTTTAGCTTTTTGAACGTGTCGAGCAAAGCGCTGTGACGTTCCGTTCCGCGTTTTTGAAATGTGTCGCGAATGGATTTGCTGGCGGTATCCAGAAGCATCAATTCGCCCGTTTCTGGATCCTGAACCTCGAGCAGGCCGACGTTGCTTAACGCAAGTTCACGGGGGTCCACGATAGGGCAACACACCAAATCGTGCTTCTTGGCGGTGACGCGCAACTCTTTTTCGTATCCGGAATCCATGAAATCGGAGACGACGAAGATGATGGCCTTACGCTTCTGGACGTTGTTCAGAAAACGCAAGGCGGCGGCGATGTCCGTTCCGTGGTGTGTTTCCTCCGCTGCCAGAACTTCGCGTACCAGGCGCATGGCCGCCGTGCGGCCCTTGCGCGGCGGGACGGATTTTTCGATGCGATCGCTGAACAACACCAAGCCGACTTTGTCCTGGTTTTTGATCGCGGACAGCGCCAGAAGGCAGGTGATCTCGGCAGCGACTTCCGCTTTGGTGCGGTTCTGTGAGCCAAAACATTGCGACCCAGAGATGTCGACGAGAAAGACAATCGTGAGTTCGCGCTCTTCGGAGAAGCGCTTGATGTACGGGTGGCCCATGCGGGCGGTCACGTTCCAGTCGATGCTGCGCACGTCGTCGCCAGCCATATATTCGCGTACTTCATCGAATTCAATGCCCTGACCTTTGAAGACGGAATGATAGGCTCCAGATAGATGCTCGTCGACAAGCCGGCTGGTGATCACGCGGATCTTGCCAACTTGTTTCATGAGCTCTTTTGTATCAATGGGCATTGCCTATTCCTCGTCAGGTGTCGATGACGTTCAGCGAACCATGCGGTCCTTATGGGACGGGGATCTGGTTGAGAATGGTCGTGATGATATCCTCGCTGGTGACTTCTTCGGCTTCCGCTTCATAGGTGAGTATCAAGCGATGACGTAACACGTCGTGCGCGATTTCTTTAACATCCTGCGGGGTCGCATAGGCGCGTCCGTGAAGCATGGCATTGGCGCGGGCGGCGATATTGAGGAACATCGTTGCGCGGGGCGAGGCGCCACATTCAATCTGGTGCTCAATGTCGA